>CAMDFY010000021.1 GCA_945897705.1 Bifidobacterium breve
GGAAAAGATCGTCGAGAAGGTCAACGTCGTCGAGAAGACCATCGACAAGCCGGTCGACCGCGTCGTGGAAAAGATCGTCGAGAAGGTCAACGTCGTCGAGAAGACCATCGACAAGCCGGTCGACCGCGTCGTGGAAAAGATCGTCGAGAAGGTCAACGTCGTCGAGAAGACCATCGACAAGCCCGTCGACCGCGTCGTCGAGAAGATCGTCGAAAAGCCCAACATCGTCGAGAAGATCATCGAGCGTCCCGTCGACCGGGTCATCGAGAAGATCGTCGAAAAGCCCAACATCATCGAGAAGGTGCTGGAGCGGGCCGTCGATCGGGTCGTCGAGAAGATCGTCGAAAAGCCCAACATCGTCGAGAAGATCATCGAGAAGCCCGTTGACCGCGTCGTCGAGAAGGTCGTCGAAAAGGTCAACGTCATCGAGAAGGTCATCGACAAGCCCGTCGACCGCGTCGTCGAGAAGATCGTTGAGCGGCCGCGCATCGTTGAGAAGGTCATCGACCGTCCGGTGGAGAGGGTGCTCGAGAAGACCGTCACCAACCCGGTGCTGGTAGAAAAGCTCATCGAGCGCGATGTCGAGTACGTCGAGGAGCGGATCGTCGAGCAGCCGGTCGAGACCGTCGTCGAGCGGATCGTGGAGCGTCCGGTTTACCGGGAGGTCGAGAAGATCGTCGAAAAGCCGGTCGAACGGATCGTCGAGGTCGTTGTCGAGAAGCCGGTGATCGTCCACAAGTACGTCGAGAAGCGGGTCGAACGGGTCGTCGAGCATGACGCCGACGAGGTGTCGGTCAGCCGGCGCTCGATGGGCAAAGCCACCGAGGTCGAGGCGACGTTCATCGAGCGGGGCACCCGCGAGGTCGAGTGGGTGGAGCGAGCCACCGGTGAGCATCCCGATGATGACATCGTCGGCGATGAGTCGGCGGAGTTCCGGGCCCGCGAGTCCTACGTGGTAGATCCCAAGTCCGACGACCCCCGGCATCGTCGCCCCTGACGCTGCCCCGACAAGAGCTTGACGCCGGGGCGGTCGAATCCCCCTCCCGCCCCGGCGTCAGCCCTGATGATCAGACCTAGCACCATCCATCAACCAGCTACAAAAAGGAGTCTGCTGTGACGCCAAAGGCACCGCTGCGAGCATCACTCGCGCTCGGCGGGATGTTCATCGTGACCAGTTCGCTACTGGCGGGCGCGCCCGTCGTGAGCGCCGCGCCCTCAACCGAGGCCGTTGACACCATCAACGACCGCTATGCCACCTTCGGTGGTGAATCATCGTTGCTTGGCGC
The DNA here is from genome assembly GCA_945897705.1 of Bifidobacterium breve. Lineage (GTDB taxonomy): Bacteria > Actinomycetota > Actinomycetes > Mycobacteriales > Mycobacteriaceae > Mycobacterium > Mycobacterium aquicola. The sequence goes on from CAMDFY010000021.1 coordinate 1,287, forward strand.
CCCCCTCGGGGAGGCCGTCGACGTTGCCGGCGGTGCCGAGCGCGACTATGCCGGCGGCACGATCTTCTACTCGAAGGACACCGGCGCACACGTGATGTACGGCGAGATCCTCAAGCGGTACGAGGCGCTCGGTGGCCCCGACAGCGATCTCGGGTTCCCGAAGAACGACGAGACGGGCGTCGGCGACGGAGTCGGCAGATTCAACGATTTCTCGGCCCCCGAAGGCGCGGCGATCTACTGGAGCCCGCAGTGGGGTGCCACGGTAATCAAGGGCAAGGTGCTTGAGGCGTGGCGTCAGTCCGGCGCCGTCACCGGGCCGTTCGGATACCCCAGCGCGGACACGTCGGTCACCGACGATATGCAGACCGGCAAGTTCGTCGGGCCGGACGGCACTGAGATCCAGTGGTCGAAGGCCGCCGGTCTGGTCACCATCCCGGCCGCCCTTGCGGCCAAGATCCCCGGTTTCGGTGCCAACGCGCCGACTGCAGAAGGGACAACCTCCGTGAAGGCAGCACCCGGCAAGACGATCACCACCGAGACGGAGAAGAAGGGCTTCAACTTCTTGTGGCTGCTGCTCGCCTTACCGTTGATCGCAGGCTTGGGCTGGCTGCTGCGCAAGCGCCCGCAGGAGGCGGCGCCGGTCCGCGTTGCTGAGCGTGCCCCGGTGGTCAAGCCGACACCTCCGCCGCCGCCGGCTCGTCCCGCCCCGGTCGCCAAGGCGCCCGCGCCCAAGCCGCCAGCCCCCCGGCCGCCGGCTCCGGCACCGGTGACGAAGGTGACGCCGCCGCCGGCTCCGAAGCCGGTGACGCCGCCGGCTGCCCCCCGGCCGCTCCTCTCGGAGCCGCCCAAGGCGACCATTCGCACCGAGACGACCGACCACGACGTGACGACCGTCGTGCGCTACGAGGAGTCCTCGACCGCAGCGGAGACGTCGGCACGGGTTACCTACGAGAACAACGCCCTCGGAGATGATCAGGAAAGCGTCGCGGACAAGAGCGACTCCGTTCCTGACTAACCGATCGGAAAAACGCTGTTCAGCCGAACAGTGACGATGAGGGAGAGAATCAGATGGAATGGATACTGGGAATCGTCGGTGGGCTCATCGGCGGTAACGTCGCGGGCGCTAAAAACAACCTCGGCGCTGCTGGAAACAGCATCGCCGGAGCGGTTGGCGGCGGACTTGGCGGCGGACTCCTGGGCGGCCTCCTCGGCGGTGGCGGTGGCGGCGGTCTGGACATTGCTCAGATCGCCGGCTCGGTCGGCGGCGGCGGCGTTGTCGGTGCCGTGCTCACCGCGATCGTGGGCGCGGTCATGAAGGGCCGCAAGTAGCTCCTCGCTCGCCCGACGTTCAACGGCACCCGGTCACGCGCGCTGCGCGGGCCGGGTGCCGTTGCGTAACGGGCCAATTCGGCACCGCGATCTATCGCGGCCTATCGCGGCCTCATTCGACGGTGCCGGTCATCCCGAAGTCGGCCAGTGCGTCATGTGCCACCTCTTTGAGTTGCTCCCGCGTGGTGGTTCCGTCGGCGTTGCAGAAACCGATGCTGACCCACACCTCGCCGTGGACACGGCCTGCTACCAGAGGAAAAAAGATCCCACCGACCCGCCGCAGGTGATCGGAGGTGATGTGCTCGGACATCCGGGCCGCGAAAGAATCCGCATCGGTGCCATCCGGGCGGTTCGCCGCCGGATCAAGATCCCCGACGTGGGAGGAACCGATGACCCGACTCTTGAGCACCAGGCCCTCAACTCGGCGGGCGGCACGCTTGGGAACCAGAGGCGTCAGTGGCAGCGCTGCCAATAACTCGTAGCGAGCATCGCCAAGATCCGTCAGCGCCGTCTTCAGCCCCGAACGGACGCCCGTCAGATCTTCCGTAACGGTGAGCGGGTCGGCAATCAGCGTCACAGCCGTAAGGGCGTTGCCCCGATTGTCCTGCGGCAGTCGTTCGTTCACGGGAACGGAGATGGTGACCGACCCGTCCTCGGCCAGCCAGTTCAGCCGGTAGCCAAGCCTGGCCGCAAGGCCCAGTGACAGCGAATTTGCAGTCCCACCCAGGCTTGCCGCCCGCTCATCCCATTGCCCGATATCAACATGAACCGTCACCGCCGGAACGATCACGGTGCGCGCCGGTTGCGCCGTCGCCGCGGTGGCCCGTGGCTTCTTCGACCCAATATCGGCGCGATTCTTACCTGCCAGTGTGATCGTTGCCAGCAGCGACTTGAGCATGCCCGGCACATCGCGTATCACCGCACGTGAATCCTGAAGCAGCGCCTGCAGTTTAGTGCGAGAGGCGGCTGCGGGATAGGCGATATCACGGGTGATTCCGGTTGCCGCTTCGGTAACGGCGATAACCAGTCCCACACCGTCGACGACGGTGTGGGAGGCTACCAGGGTCACCACCGCCCCGCCCTCGACCAGCGGTTGCAGCGATAGCCGCCAGGATGGACCCTTCTCAGGGTCGATCGGCAATGCCGCCTGCTCATCCAACCAGGCCTGTACGTCGTGACGGAACCTGGGCTCGGAGGCGATCGCGATATCGGCCGGCCCGCGGCACGTGATCCACCGATGCCTGCCGAACGGCAACGGTGATCGCTCAATTCGTCGGCCAAGCAAGCCTCGACCCAGGTTGTGGTGGAAGCGTCGCAGACCATCGAGATTGACTTCGCGTTCGTAGATCCAGGTCCACTGGATCACCGGCGCATGACCCAGTGCACGAAGACCAAGGAACGAGGCCTGGTCCATGTAGTCGATGGTGTTGTCCACGGGGGCCACGGTAGCCGGGCTCACTCGATGATCCCGGACAGTCCGAAGTCTGCGAACACACCGCGGACCGTTTCCAAGAGTTCGTCGGCGGTGGTCGTCCCGTGCGCGTTCATATAGCCGACACTCACCGAGACTCTGCCGTGCAGTCGAGCCGAAACGACGGGAAAGAAGACTCCGTCCTGGCGCCGGAGTTGAGCCCGGTCGATCCGCTCATTCATCCGGACTGCAAAAAAGTCGGCATCTGTGCCATCGGGACGGTTGACCGCCGGATCGAGGTCCCCCAGATTCGAACTGCCGAGTAATGCGCCGCCAACCACCATGCCCTCGAGTCGGCGGGCGACGGCTTTGGGAACCATGGGGGTGAGCGGGAGTGGCGCCACCAGTTCATTGTGGGCCTGGCCCAGCGTCAACAGCGCGGCCTTCAGACCTGCACGCAGGTCCGTTAAATCGTCCGCGACCGTTGATGGATCAGCGGTCAGCCTCACCGCGGTCAGCGCATTGCCCCGGGTGTCGCCGTCGGTCCGCTCGTTGACGGGTATGGAGAGGGTTACGGTGCCGTCGTGTTCGATCCATCCCAGTCCCTGACCAATCCGGGCAGCGATGCCCAGAAACAGTGAATTACTCGTACCACCCAGACTTTTTGCGCGCTCGTCCCATTGCCGCATATCGATGTAGGCCGTCAGCGAGCGGAGTCTGACAACTTCGCTCGGATCTTCTGCGGTGTAGCTCGTCGTGGGTCTGCCGGTCGAATCGATACCCCCGTTGGTTAACGCCAGCCGAACCGCGGCGGCCAGCGCTCTGGCCATCTGCGGCAATGTCCGGGCGATCGCGCGCGAATCATCAAGCAGTGCTTGCTTTTTCGTTCGCAAGCCACCGGCGGGATAGCCGAGATTCCTGGTTGTACCCTTGGCGGCATCGGTGACCGCGACCGCGATGCCCACCCCATCGGCGACGGTGTGGGATACCACCAGCGTCACCGCTGCTTCTCCGTTGGTGAAGGTCTGCACGGCCAGCCGCCACGACGGTCCGAATTCCGGATCAATCGGGAGGGCGGCCTGCTCGTCGGTCCAAGCGCTGAGTTCGGTGCGGGGCCGTGCCCGGCTGGCGACGCCGATATCCAGGCTCGGCCACACGACCCACCGGTGCCTGCCGAACGGCAGAGCCGAGCGTTCAATGCGGCGGCCGAGTAGTCCGTGACCGAGGTTGTGGTGAAACCGCCGCAACCCGTCAAAGTCGATGCCGCGTCCATAAATCCAGGTGAACTGGATGACCGGCCCGTGACCGAGTGCGCGCAGGCCCAAGAAAGAAGCCTGATCGATGTAGTCGAGGGTGTTGTCCACGGCACTCATGGTAGGCGCGGGAGGCCTACTTATCGGGCCGGTGATCCATCCCGGACTCCTTGCGTTGTTGCGCAGTGATCGTCGCCGGAGCGTCGGTGAGCGGATCCACACCGCCGCCGGACTTGGGGAAGGCGATGACGTCCCGGATCGAGTCCGCTCCGAGCAGCAGAGCGGTGATGCGATCCCAACCGAATGCGATACCGCCGTGCGGTGGGGCGCCGAATGTGAAGGCCTCTAATAGAAACCCGAACTTGTCCCCCGCCTCCTCGTTGCCGATGCCCATCACTGAGAACACCTGCTCCTGTACGTCGCGGCGGTGGATGCGGATCGAGCCGCCACCGATCTCGTGACCGTTGCAAACGATGTCGTAGGCGTCGGCGAGCACCGCACCCGGATCGGTATCGATCACCGCCGCGAATTCCGGCTTGGGAGCTGTGAACGCGTGGTGCACCGCCGTCCACGCGCCCGACCCGACGGCGACGTCACCGGCCGCGGTCGCGTCGTCGGCCGGCTCAAACAGCGGCGGGTCCACGATCCAGGTGAACGCCCACGCCCCCGCGTCGATCATGTCCAGCCGATGGGCGATCTCGCCGCGGGCCGCGCCCAGCAGCGCCCGGGAAGTTTTGACGGGTCCGGCCGAAAAGAACACGCAGTCACCGGGTTTCGCACCGACATGCGCTGCCAGTCCGGCGCGCTCGGCGTCGGAGAGATTTTTGGCCACCGGCCCACCGAGCGTGCCGTCGTCATCGATGAGCACGTAGGCCAGACCGCGATGTCCGCGCTGCTTGGCCCAGTCCTGCCAGCCGTCCAGGGTCCGACGGGGCTGCGATGCGCCGCCGGGCATCACCACCGCCCCAACGTAGGGCGCCTGGAACACCCGAAACGGCGTGGCGGCGAAGTAATCGGTGCATTCGACGAGTTCAAGGCCGAACCGCAGATCCGGCTTATCGGAGCCGAACCGGCGCATCGCGTCGGCATAGGTCATCCGCGGGATGGGCAGCGGCAGTTGATAGCCGATCAGCGCCCACAGCGCGGCCAGTACCTGCTCGGCGACGGCGATCACGTCATCGGTGTCGACGAAACTCATCTCCACGTCGAGCTGGGTGAACTCCGGCTGGCGGTCGGCGCGGAAGTCCTCGTCGCGGTAGCACCGCGCAATCTGGTAGTAGCGCTCCATCCCGCCGACCATGAGCAGTTGCTTGAACAGCTGCGGACTCTGCGGCAGCGCGTAAAACGAGCCGGGCCGCAACCGAGCCGGCACCAGGAAGTCTCGCGCCCCTTCGGGAGTGGATCGGGTGAGGGTCGGCGTCTCGATCTCGACGAAATCATGGCTGGCCAGCACCGACCGGGCGGCGGCGTTGACCCGCGACCGCAGCCGCAGCGCGTCGCCTGGGCCACCCTCGCGCCGCATATCCAGGTAGCGGTACCGCAGTCGGGCCTCCTCGCCGGCCGGTTCGTCGAGCTGGAACGGCAGCGCCGCACTCTCCCCCAGCACCGTCAACGCGGTCGCGTTGATCTCGATGGCGCCGGTGGCGATATCGGGGTTTGCATTGCCTTCCGGACGGACCTCGATCACCCCGGAGACGACGACGCAGTACTCCGCGCGCAACCGGTGGGCTCCGTCGAGTACGCCGGCATCGCGGAATACGACCTGAGCGATCCCGGTGGAGTCGCGGAGGTCGATGAAGATCACCCCACCGTGGTCGCGGCGCCGGGCCACCCAGCCCGCCAGGGTTACCTGTTGGCCGGCGTCGGAGGCCCGCAACGAACCGGCGGCATGACTGCGCAGCACTGATACTCCTCAGCAGCGGAACCATCGGTCAGCAGGGGTAACCGACGGCATTGGTGACTTCCGGAGTCTAGGGACTGCCAGGGCCGACCCGACCACCGACACCGGCAAAGCCGATTGTGGCAAGCTGAACGGGGCTGTCGAGCAGCCTGCGGAATCAATCTCGAGGAGCGCTGATGACCTTCAACGAGGGCATACGGATCGACACGAGCAAAACCACGAGCACCGGCGGTGGCGGTGGTCGCGGGATAGCGCTCGGTGGCGGCATCGGCGGGCTTGCCATCGCGCTGCTGGCCCTGTTCCTCGGCGTCGACCCCGGCCCGGTGCTGAGCCAACAGCAGATTGGGCCCGCCACCCAGTCCCAGCCCGGTTTCGACCTGCAGAAATGCCGGACCGGCGCAGACGCCAACAACTTCGTTGAGTGCCGCGTGGTGGCCACCGGCAACTCAGTGGACCAGGTCTGGCAGCAATTGCTCCGCGGTTACAAACCCCCACGGATGCGATTGTTCAAGGGCGAGGTACAGACCGGCTGCGGACCGGCCAGCAGTGATGTCGGCCCGTTCTACTGCCCACCGGACCAGACCGCCTACTTCGATACCGACTTTTTCCAGGTGCTCAAGACCCAATTCGGCTCCAGCGGTGGCCCACTGGCCCAGGAGTACGTCGTGGCGCACGAGTACGGCCATCACGTCCAAAACCTGCTCGGAGACCTCGGCCGCGCCCAGAAGGGCGCCCAGGGCGCTACCGGGGACGGTGTCCGCTCGGAACTTCAGGCCGATTGCTACGCCGGGGTGTGGGCGCACTACGCGGCGATCACCAAGCAACCGGGAACCGACCTCACCTATCTGGAGCCGTTGAGCGACAACGACATCGCTGACGCGCTGTCGGCGGCCTCATCGGTGGGCGACGATCGAATTCAAAAGCAGTCCACCGGTCGGGTGAACCCGGAGCAATGGACCCACGGATCGTCCGAACAGCGCCAGAAATGGTTCACCGTCGGCTACCAGACCGGCGACCCCAATAAGTGCGACACCTTCAGCGCCCGCACCCTGGGCTGAATCCCACTCTGGGCTGAATCCCACTCTGGGCTGAATCCCACTCTGGGCTGAATCACACTCTGGGCTGAATCCCAGTTCACCACGGCCGTAGCGCGCACTGCACGCCGCTGCCACCCTGAGTAGAGACCAGCACCTGGCCGTCGACGGCGATCTCGCAGCGGAACTCGGGATTGACCCGAAGTCCCCCGCTGGCGCTGACGAAAGCCCACTGCGTGGGGTCGTTCATTGTGGTTTGGAAAACCCACGGCGCGCCCGGTCCCACACCGGTGCGGGCCAGTGGCATGTACTGCGGATCATTCGCCGATTCCTGGCTGGGCGGATCCGACGTCACGTAGTAGATGTTGGCGGTCAGATCACTGGTGGTCGTCACCGTGTAGGTGACCTGATGCGGGCCGGTCGGGTCGGCGGGCGCCTGAGCCATCGGCGATGCCGTGAACAGCAAGAACACCGTCGTACACAGGGCTGTCGGGGATCGCATACCTGTCATATCGGCTTCCGTCCGTCGGTGTTACGGCACCTAGCCGGCGTCGCGCAGTCCGTCCTCGTCGGGCGGGGCGACACGGGTGGACAGGGCGGCGAAAAAATCGACCGCGGCCGCCACGGTGCGGTCGACGAATCCGGTCAAATCGGCGGTTCCCGCCGGACGGCACCGGCCGCTCACCGCCACGCCGACCAGTGCCGGGTCGGCGGACTGGTGCAACTCGACCTTCAGTCCGGACGCCGCGACAGCCCATTGCGCGGCCGCTGTCGCGATTCGCTCGCGTCGCGCGCCGGGGTAGTAGCGATCGGGGGTAATGACCAGTTCGACCTCGCCCCGGTCAGCACCGACGCCGAGGCGCACGTGCAGGCGGCCTTGATGCATGCCGGCCAGAGCCTCGGCCAGGAAGAAGTATTCGTCGTCCCGGTGGCCGCGGAAGTACCGCACACCACTGGCGCGCAGGTACTCCTCGATTATCGGGCTCACGACCGCTCAACGCCATGGGCACGACGCGCAGTTCCCCGAAAGGCCTAAGAGTTCAGTGAGCGTTCGGAGTTCAATGAGCGTTCGGCAACGACCACCCGGTCAGGTCAACCGCGAAACGACCTCGCCGACAACGGAACCGATGGCCACGTCGACCTGGTCGCCCGTGGACAGATCCTTGACTCCGACAGTGCCGGCCTCAATGTCGCGGTCACCGGCGACCAGGGCGATCCGCGCACCGGAGCGATCCGCGGCCCGCATCGCACCCTTGATGCCCCGGTCGCCATAGGCGAGGTCGACACGGACACCGTCGGCCCGCAGTGCCGCCGCCAGCCTGACGAGTTCACGTTTCGCGCTGTCGCCCAGGGGCACCCCGAAGACGTCGCAGCGGTTGGCGTCGCCGACTGTCTTGCCCTCGGCCCGCAGGGCGAGCAGGGTGCGATCAACGCCCAGTCCGAACCCGATACCGGAAAGATCCGCACCACCCAGTTGGGCCATCAGTCCGTCATAGCGCCCACCGCCGCCGATCCCGGATTGGGCACCGAGGCCATCGTGGACGAATTCGAAGGTCGTTTTGGTGTAGTAATCCAGTCCACGCACCAATCGGGGATTGACCGTGTACCGCACCCCGACAGCGTCGAGGTAGGCCAGCACGGTATGAAAATGTTGCTTGGCGCCGTCCGACAGGTGATCCAGCATTAGCGGCGCGCCGGCGGTCAACTCCCGCACCTCGGGCCGCTTGTCATCGAGCACACGCAGCGGGTTGAGCGCTGCGCGCGCCCGGGTGGCCTCGTCGAGTTCGAGGCCGAACAAGTACTCCTGCAACAACTCTCGGTACTGCGCTCGACAGGTGTCATCACCCAGCGAGGTGATCTCGAGGCGGAACCCGTCGAGTCCCAGCGAACGAAACCCCGCGTCGGCGATGGTGATCACCTCGGCATCCAAGGCAGGGTCGTCCACGCCGATCGCCTCCACCCCGACCTGCTGGAGTTGGCGATAGCGTCCAGCCTGGGGGCGCTCGTAGCGAAAGAACGGCCCGGCATAGCAGAGCTTGACCGGCACCGCACCGCGATCGAGACCGTGTTCGATCACCGCGCGCATCACCGAAGCTGTGCCCTCCGGTCGCAGCGTCACTGATCTGTCGCCGCGGTCGGCGAAGGTATACATCTCCTTGGACACCACATCGGTGGACTCCCCCACCCCACGGGCGAACAGAGCGGTGTCTTCGAAGATCGGCAACTCGATGTCGCCGTAGCCGGCATTGCGCGCGGCCCTCAGCAGCCCGTCGCGCACCGCGACGAACGCGGCTGAGTCGGGCGGCAGATAGTCCGGAACTCCCTTGGGCGCCTGGAAGCGGCTCACAGCGCCGTTATCCCCTGCAGGAACGGATTGGTGCGGCGTTCGGTGCCGATCGTGGTGGCCTCGCCGTGGCCGGGGAGGACTCGGGTGTCGTCGTCGAGCACGAGCAGTTTGGTCACGATCGAGGTGAGGAGGTCGCGACCGCTTCCGCCGGGCAGGTCGGTGCGCCCCACCGACTGCTTGAACAGCGTGTCGCCGGTGAACACCAACTCACCGCGTCCGGGCCCGTCTGCGGAGTCCGACACCCGGAACACCACCGAGCCGCGGGTGTGTCCCGGGGTGTGATCCACCGCGACCCGGATCGCGCCGAGATCCAACGTGTCGCCGTCGCGATCGAGTTCGACGATCTGTCGTGGCTCGCGGAACAGCGCCCCGAAGGCCAGTTGGCCGATCCGCGGCCCGAACCCATTGATCGGGTCGGCCAGCATGAACCGGTCCGCGGGGTGAATGAATGCCGGACACCCGTAGGTGTCGGCCACCTTCTGCGCGGACCAGATGTGGTCGACGTGTCCGTGGGTGAGCAACACCGCGGCCGGCGTCAGCCGGTTCTCGTCGAGGATCCGGCGCAGGGTTCCCATCGCCCGCTGACCGGGGTCGACGATGATCGCGTCCGACCCCGCCCGCGGAGCCAACACGTAGCAGTTGCAGGCCAGCATTCCGGCCGGAAACCCGCTGAGCAACACCGCAACAGTGTCCCATCCTGGCGTACCGGTGGGCCGCAGCCCCCGCTGACAAGTTCGGCTGGCAGACTCAATTCGTCGATTGACCGAGTCGCATATGGAGGATTACTGCGGTGCCCAGCAATGAAGAACGACGCGAGACGGCGAAACTCAATCTCGAGCGGCAGTTGGAAAGCAGGGCGCAGAAGGACAGGCAGCGACGTATTTTCACGGTCGTCGGTGCGGTGGGCGCGATCGCTGCCGCTGCCGCGGCGATCGGCACCTTCGTGTTGAACGACAAGGAATCAGAACCCATCAGCGCCGCCCCCACCTCAGCGGCTCCGACGACTCCCCCGCCGCGCGGCGGCGCGGGCCAACTGCCGACATTCGCGGCGTCCGCCGATCTTGGAGCGAACTGTCAGTACCCGGCGGCGCAGAAAGCCAGCAGGCCCGTGGATGCCCCGAAGTCCGGTCGGGTTCCCACTGATCCCGCGACGATCAGCGTCAGCATGTCTACCGACCAAGGCAACATCGGCCTGCTGCTCAACAATGCCGAGGCGCCGTGCACGGTGAACAGCTTCGCGAGCCTGGCCCAGAAGGGCTTCTTCAACGACACCACCTGTCACCGCCTGACCACCGCCGCCTCGCTCGGCGTGCTGCAGTGTGGCGACCCGACCGGTACCGGTGGCGGCGGCCCGGGATATGCCTTCACCAACGAATACCCGACGAGCCAGTACCCCAAGGGTGATCCGGCACTGCAGAATCCGGTGCTCTACCCGCGCGGCACCCTGGCTATGGCCAACGCCGGGCCCGACACCAACGGCAGCCAGTTCTTCCTGGTTTACAAGGATTCCCAACTACCGCCGGGCTACACCGTGTTCGGCACCATCGACGCCACCGGCCTGGCCACACTGGACAAAATCGCCCAGGGCGGCGTGGCGGGCGGAAGCCAGGACGGAAAGCCGGCGACCGAGGTCAAGGTCAAGTCGGTTCTGCTGGACTGACGCCCCACCGACACGAGCCTCAGGCGCCGCGGGCCCCCAACGACACAGGCCCCAGGCGGTGCGGGCTTTAGATGACCCCGGCGGCGGTCTCCGCGGAGATCCCCTCATGCAGCACCGCGACCGGGCATCCGGCGTGGGCGAGCACCTTCTGGCTGACCGACCCCATCACCAGACCCGAGAATCCGCCGGATCCGCGGCTGCCGACCACGAGAAGCTCGGCGCCGATGGCTTCGGCCAGCAGCACCTCGGCCGGCCGGCCGGTGCCGGCGACGAAGGACACCGCAACGTCGGGAAACGCCGCCGCGGTGACGATCACGGGCGAGTGGAAGGCGCTGGTGTCTGACCCCGGGGTGGCGTCCTGGGGATTGACCTCCCAGGTGTCGGGTTCGCCGCGGCCGGCCTCCACTGTCACCGCGACCACTCCGCAGCCCACGGCGGCGGCATGCCGGAACGCGAAGGCCGCCGCCCGATTCGACGCCGACGAACCGTCATAGCCCAGGACCACTTGACCCGGGTTGCCCTCGGATCCCTCAGCGTCGGTGAAGGCGGTACCGCCCTCCATGCCGGAGTGCACCACCACGACCGGGCACTGCGCGTAGGGCGCGACATGCATCGTCGTGCTGCCCAGCAACAGGCCGCGGAACCCCTCGATGCCGCGGGATCCGAGGACGATCGCGTCGGCGGTCTCCCCGGCCGCCAGCAGGGATTGCACCGGCGCGTCGGGCATCTGCAGCGCCCGGATCTCCAGGGCCGGATGAGCGGCCCTGGCCAGCGCCACCGCGTCACCGAGCACGCCGTCAGGATTCTCGATCAAGGTGGGCCGGGCGAGCTCGTCGGGACGGGCGTAGAGCACCGTCAGCGGCAGTCGATAGGCGACGGCGGTGTCCGCGGCCCACAACAGCGCCGCGCGGCCATGGTCGGATCCATCGGCTCCGACGACGATGCCGCTGTCGGCGGCATTGAGTTCCTCGGGCATAACGTGGAGTTTTTCGGACATGCCGTGGAGTTTTTCGGACATGACGGGACCTCCCTGCTTCGTCAGCGCAAACACCCGACACGTTGCGCCGTCAGGGGTACGTTACTTCCCATCGTCCTCCGAGCAACCCATCGTCTGCCGAGCGACCCGACGGGAGGGGCATGAGAGAAGCGCACGACCTGCAGCACGCCGCCGAAGCCGATCTGCACGGCAAGGGGCTGTCGCGCAACTCCGTCGGCGTCCTGGGCAGCGTCGTCCTCGGCATCTCCTCGGTGGCACCCGCCTATGCGCTCACCGCCACCATCGGAATCCTGGCCACCCAGGCCGGCTCAAAGATGGCGGTGGTGATCATCGCGGGCTTCCTGCCGATGTTCTTCGCCGCCTACGCCTATCGGGAGTTCAACAAGGTTGCCCCGGACTGCGGAACCTCATTCACCTGGACGACCAAGGCATTCGGCCCCTACGTCGGCTGGATCGGTGGCTGGGTGGCCATCCTGGCCACCGCGATCGTGTTGTCCAACCTCGCCGGGGTGGCGGTGGAGTTCTTCTACCAGTTCCTCGGCGACCTCTCCGGAAGTGCGTCGATCGGCGGACTCTGGGAGGACAAGTGGGTCAACGTGGCGACCTGCCTGGCATTCCTCGCCGTGGCGACGTGGGTTGCCTACCGGGGCATCACCACCACCGAACGGATTCAGTTCGTGCTGGTCGGATTCCAACTGTTGATCCTGATGGTCTTCGCCGGGTTGGCGGTCGCGAAATCGCGGTCGGTACCAACCGGACTGAGCTTCAGCTGGGACTGGTTCAGCCCGGCGGGCCTGACCCTGTCGGCTTTCATCGCCGGGCTGTCCGGTTCGATATTCGCGTTCTGGGGCTGGGATACCTGCCTGACGGTCAACGAGGAGTCCAAGGGCTCGGCGAAGACACCGGGGCGCGCCGCGCTGCTCACGGTGACCTCAATCCTGCTGACCTACCTGATCGTTGCGACAGCGACCCAGATGTACGCCGGCGTCGGCGACCAGGGCGTGGGTCTGGGCAACGAGGACAATGCCTCCAACGTCTTCGGCGAGTTGGCCGAACCGGTACTCGGCAGTCCCTGGCATCTGTTCTTGTATCTCGCCGTCCTCGCCTCCAGCATCGCCAGCTTGATCACCACCTTTCTGCCGTCATCGCGCACCATGCTGGGAATGGCGTCCTATCAGGCCCTCCCGCCCCGGTTCGCATCGATTCACCCTCGCTACCTGACGCCGTCCTACGCGACCGTCGTCGCCGGCAGCGTCGCCGGGATTTTCTATGCGGTCATGCACGTACTGAGCCGCAATGCCCTGACCGACACGATTTACGCGCTGGGCATCATGATCTGTTTCTATTACGGACTCACTGCGTTCGCCTGCATCTGGTTCTTCCGCCGGGAGTTGTTCGCGAACGTGTCGAGCTTTGTATTCAAGTTGCTGTTTCCGTTGCTTGGCGGCCTCGGCCTGTTCTTCGTTCTGCTGATCACGCTGCGTGATTCGGCGTCACCCGACTACGGCAGCGGCGCAAGTATTTTCGGCGTGGGCCTGGTCCTGGTGCTCGGCCTCGGACTGATCCTGCTCGGCGTGGTGCTCATGTTCATCTGGCGGGCGAAGGCGCCCGCGTTCTTCCGAGGCGAGACCCTGCACAGGGACACCCCCACCGTCATCCCTGGCTAAGGCACCCGGTACACCGGCACTCTTACGCGGCGCTGGTCACCCGATAGACGTCGTAGACGCCTTCGACGGTACGCACCGCGTTGAGCACATGACCGAGGTGTTTCGGGTCGCCCATCTCAAAGGTGAAGCGGCTGATGGCAACTCGGTCATCGGAGGTGGTGACCGAAGCCGAGAGGATGTTCACCCGTTCATCGGCGAGGACGCGCGTCACATCTGAAAGCAGTCGGTGCCGGTCGAGCGCCTCGACCTGGATGGCAACCAGGAACACCGATGTCGGCGATGGTGCCCACACCACCTCGATGATGCGCTCCGACTGCAACTGCAAATCGTCGGCGTTGGTGCAGTCGGTGCGATGCACGCTGACGCCGCCGCCGCGGGTGACGAACCCCATGATGTTGTCGCCCGGGACTGGCGTGCAGCACTTTGCCAGCTTCGTCAGCGTGCCCGGCGCTCCAGGCACGCCCACGCCGGAGTCCTCGGTGCTGCGCTGCCGCACGTGCATGGTGGCCGGGGTGGAACGTTCGGCAAGTTCATCCTCGGCGCCGTCGGTTCCCCCGAGTTGAGCCAGGAGGCGTTGCACGACGTGGCGGGCCGAGACATGGCCCTCACCCACCGCGGTGTACAGCGCCGAGATATCGGCGTAGCGCAACTCCTGTGCCAGTGCGGACATCGCCTCAGCGGTCACCAGTCGCTGCAGTGGCAGCCCGCCACGGCGGACCTCCCGGGTGATCGCGTCCTTACCGGACTCCAGTGCCTCCTCGCGGCGCTCCTTGGCGAACCATTGACGGATCTTGGCCTTGGCCCGAGGCGACACCACGAAGCCCTGCCAGTCCCGGGACGGCCCGGCATTGAGTGCCTTGGAGGTGAAAACCTCCACCACTTCGCCATTTTCAAGTTTTCGCTCCAGCGCCACCAACCGGCCGTTGACCCGAGCACCGATACAGCGGTGTCCCACCTCGGTGTGTACCGCGTAGGCGAAGTCGACCGGCGTCGAACCGGCGGGCAGTGTGACGACGTCGCCCTTGGGCGTGAAGACGAAAATCTCCTGCACGGCAAGGTCGTAGCGCAGCGATTCGAGGAACTCACCGGGGTCGGCGGCCTCGCGTTGCCAGTCGAGAAGTTGGCGCATCCAGGCCATGTCGTCGATCTCGGCCGCCGACTGTGGATGCGGGACCGCGTTGCGGCCCTTGGCCTCTTTGTAACGCCAGTGCGACGCGATGCCGTACTCCGCGGTGCGGTGCATGTCCCGGGTCCGGATCTGGACTTCCAGGGGCTTGCCTTCCGGCCCGACGACCGTGGTGTGCAGCGACTGGTAGACCCCGAATCGGGGCTGAGCGATGTAGTCCTTGAATCGGCCGGGCATCGGCTGCCACAGCGAGTGCACCACGCCCACGGCGGCGTAGCAGTCGCGGATCTCGTCGCACAGGATGCGGACCCCGACCAGATCATGGATGTCGTCGAAATCGCGGCCCTTGACGATCATTTTCTGGTAAATCGACCAGTAGTGCTTCGGCCGTCCCTCGACCGCGGCACTGACTTTCATCTCACCCAGTGCCGTTCCGATATCTGAGCGAACCCTGGCCAGATAGGTGTCACGGGACGGTGCGCGGTCGGCTACCAGTCGGACGATTTCCTCGTAACGCTTCGGGTGCAAGATCGCGAAAGACAGGTCTTCAAGCTCCCATTTGACCGTCGCCATTCCGAGCCGGTGAGCTAGGGGGGCAATGACTTCCAGCGTTTCGTGCGCCTTCTGTGCCTGCTTCTCCGGAGGCAGGAATCGGATCGTCCGCATGTTGTGCAGCCGGTCTGCGACCTTGATCACCAGCACGCGCGGATCGCGGGCCATCGCGATGATCATCTTGCGGATGGTTTCGCCTTCCGCGGCGCTGCCCAACACCACCTTGTCGAGCTTGGTGACGCCATCGACGAGGTGAGCGACCTCGTCACCGAAATCGGCGTTCAGCGCCTCCAGGGTGTAGCCGGTGTCCTCGACGGTGTCATGCAGCAGTGCGGCCACCAGGGTGGTGGTGTCCATGCCCAACTCGGCCAGGATGCTTGCCACCGCCAATGGGTGGGTGATGTAAGGGTCGCCGGAGCGGCGCGACTGGCTGGCATGTTTGGCATCTGCCACGCCGAAGGCCCGCTGCAGCATCGTCAGATCGGCTTTGGGATAGATCTCCCGGTGCACCGCAATCAAGGGCTCAAGCACCGGGTTGATGGCGCTGCGTTGCGCGGTCATCCGCCGCGCCAGGCGAGCCCGCACCCGGCGGGACGCGCTGATGGTGGACTTCGGGGTCTCCCCGCGCGATTCACCCATCTCGGCGACCGGCACCGACGGAAAGCCCGTGCCTCCCGGTTCGTCCGCCATACTCACCTCCGGTTCCCCGGACTGCTGCGGGGACGCTGGAAGGATATCGCGCGGGAACGCGACGAGGTGATCGCGACGGGTCCGGATCGTAGGTCAGAGGAGCTGCAGGCTGTGTGCGGTGAGCGGGGCGATCCGCTCGCGTCCGCCGAGGGTCGCCAACTCCAGCACCACCGCGGCCGCGGTGACCTGCGCACCCACGGTCGTGAGCAGGTCGCGGGTCGCGGCCACTGTCCCGCCGGTGGCCAGCACGTCATCGATGATGGCGACCCGGCGGCCGGCCAATTCGATGGCGCCGGCGGGGATCTCCAGGGTGGCGGTGCCGTACTCGAGGCTGTAGGTGCGGCTGTGCACCGGCGGCGGAAGCTTTCCGCCCTTGCGGACGGCGAGAACTCCGACGCCCAACCGGTGGGCGACAGCGCCGCCGAGCAGGAAGCCCCGGGCATCGACACCGGCGATGAGATCCGCGCCCTCGACGATCGCGGCGAGGGCGGAGGTGACCGCGGCGAACCCGCGGTCATCGGCCAGCACCGGGGTCAGGTCCCGGAACAGCACACCGGGTTCGGGGAAGTCGGGAATGTTGCGAGTCAGCGCAATCAGCAGGTCGGTCACGGACTCGGCAACGGCGCCGCGGTCGGGCGTCACGGCGTCACCGCCCATCTGTCCATGTTCCAACCGGCGCCCCACTTGGTGGGGTTGGCCTGGACGGCGAACATGCTCTTGGCGGCGATGACGGTGCGTTGCTGCCGGTACAGCGGAAGCGTCGGCATGTCGACCCACAGGATGGGCGCGCCGTCGCCGATCAGGCGGGCCTGTTCCTTGGGATCGGTGATCACCGCCAGTGCCGAGATGATGCCGTCGATCTCGGGGTTGGAGTAGGCCGGCAGGTTATTGCCGTTGCCGGTGAACAACGTGTAGGCGTCCAGTGCCGAAGATCCGGTCGAACCGCTGCCGGTCGCCCCGCCGGTGCTGGCCAGCAGGGCATCGATCTGACCGTCCCGCAGCGCTTGCGGGCCGACCACGTCGGACGACGCATCGACCACGGTGATTCCGGCGGCGCCGCAGGATCTGGTGATGGCGGCGATGGTGGCCGCCAACCGGGGATTGGGCGCCCGGTAACCGATCCGAACGTTCAGCGGCTGGCCCTCGAGTGCCGCCCGCGCGGCGTCGGGATTGCCAGGGTTGTATTGATCGGACAGCGGCCCCGACTCCAGCAGGCTGTAGGCGTCGTCGTTGACCGGATTGAGCCGGGCGTTGGCCACCGGCCCCCTGGCGTTGGCAGCGATCATGTCCCGCGGCGTGCACTGCGCCACCGCTCGGCGCGCCGGCGGTGCCGCGAGCGGTCCCGCAGCGGCAAAGATAAGTTGCTCGATTCCCCCCGAGGGGATGTCGCTGCGCTGGTAGTCATCCGGCGTTGTCAGGGTGCCGGACGATCCGTCCGCCACATCAACAACCTGAAAGCTGCCGTTGTTGATCCGATCCTGAACGTCGATGCCGCGCGGCGATACCGTGATCCGCTGAATTGCCGGCGGGGTGCCCCACCAGCGATCGTTGGCGACGAGCGTCACCGCGCCCTCGGGCAGTATCGAGTCGATCTTGAACGGACCCGACGAGGGAAAACGGGTGAGGTCGCTGTCGACTTTCAGGTCCCAGATGGTGTTCCAGGCCTCGGCAATGCGTGCCACGGCGACGGGATCGCCGCTCTGGATGCCGGCCGTGACATCGATTCCCAGAGCATCGCCGATCACATGGGACGGCATGATCGAGGTGGCGGTGAACAACTGGGCGTAGTCCACGACGCTGCGGTTGGGCAGGTAATTGACCCGGGCCTTCTTGGTACCCGGCTGGCAATCGATCCCGGCGATGTCGAGGTAACCCCCCCGGCTGGCCGCGTCGAAACCGGGGAACCGACCCGACTGGGCCGCCCAGGTCAGCACCATGTCATCACAGGTAAGGGGTTTGCCATCGGAGTAGACCGCATTGTCGGCGATCTGATAGTCCAGGATCAACGGCTCGCGACCGACCACCGACACCGACCCGAAGTCCCCGTCGGTCAGCACCTGCCCGTCGGGACCGTGGTAACTGAAACCGGTGAGCACGCGGGCAAAGGCCTGCGGTCCTGCCGAGGCTGCGCCGCCGACAGTGTTGGTGTTGTAACTGCTCAGCACCCCATCGACGGCGTAGCTCACCGATTGGGCTGCCTCGGCGGAACATCCGGCCAGAACAGTCGGCGCCACCACGGTGAGGATGGCGGCCAGCGAGACGGCGGTTCCGCGGCGGCGCCTGGAAGCCACAGCGGACCCTATCGTTCCCGCTTGCCCGAGGGCCGCCGCGGGCGAATCGGGCGGGCCCCCGGTACGGGCGTGGAGCCTGCGGATGGCGCGCCGACTGCCACGGCGTCATCGACGACGACGGTCGCCGATTCACCGGGCGCGTCGCCGGCCGTCGCCAACCGGTTGCGACGGTTGAGCACCCGGCGGCTGTGGGAGCGGACCAGTTCGGTGCGCTCCCGCATGGTCACCAGCAACGGCGTCGCGAAGAAGATCGAGGAGTAGGTGCCGACCAGGATGCCGACCAACTGGACCAGCGCCAGGTCCTTGAGAGTGCCGACGCCCAGCACCCAGACCGCCACCACGATCAGTGACAGCACCGGCATGATCGAGATCAGGCTGGTGTTGATCGACCGCATGAAGGTCTGGTTGATGGCAAGGTTGGCCTGCTCGGCGAAGGTTCGCCTGGTGGTGTGTTCGAAACCCTTGGTGTTCTCCTCGACCTTGTCGAAGACGATCACCGTGTCGTAGAGCGAGAAACCCAAGATGGTGAGCAGGCCGATCACCGTCGCCGGTGTCACTTCGAATCCCACCAGCGAGTACACCCCGGCGGTCGTGATCAGGTCGAAGCCCAGGGCCGCCAGCGCCGCCAGCGCCATGTATCTCTCGTAGCGCAGCGTGATGTAAATGGCCACCAGTACCAGAAACACCGCCAGGGCGATCAGCGCCTTCCTGGTGATCTGGCCACCCCACGTCTCCGAGACCGCCGAGTCGCTGATCGCCTGCTTGCTCGGTGTGCCGTCGACGCCCAGGGGGCCGAACTTCTCGAACAGGGCGTCCCGCAGGTTGGCGGTCTGAGTGTTATCGAGTGCCTCCGACCGGATCTGCACGGTGGCCGTCGATCCATTACCGACCACCACCACCGACTGGGCGCTACGCCCGAGGGTCTGAGCGAAGGTCTCCTCGACTTGGGCGATGCTGGCCTCGCCATTGACGCCGGCCCGTGGAAACGACATCTTCGTGCCGCCCTCGAAGTCGATGCCGAAGGTAAAGCCCCGCAGCACGATGCTGGCGATCGCAATCCCGACGATCAGGAAGCTGATGCCGAACCACAGCTTGCGCCGGCCCACCACCTCGAACGCTCCGGTACCGGTGTAGAGCCGGGTGAAGAATCCATGCCTAGGCGCCTGGCCTGCCGGCACCGGGACCGACTCGGGCAGGTCGACGTCCGGCAGGTCAACGTCGGGCAGATCGACGTCGGGCAGATCGACGTCGGGCAGATCGACGTCAGGCAGATCGACGTCAGGCAGATCGGCGTCCGGCAGATCGGTGTTATCGGTCATCGCACTATCCCCGTTCCGCCGCGGCGAGCGTTTCGGACTGCCCGGACTCCCGACGCTCGCGCGCGATCCGCTGGACCGCGCCGAGGCCGTTGAGTGCGGGCTTGGACATCGTGGGTGACTTCGACGCCAGGTACACCAGCGGCCAGGTCACCGTGAACACCACCAGGACGTCGAGGATGGTGGTAAGGCCCAGGGTGAAGGCGAAGCCTTTCACCTGACCAACGGCCAGGAAGTAGAGCACCGCCGCGGCCAGGAAACTCACCGCGTTGCCCGACAGGATCGTCTTTCGGGCTCGCGCCCAACCGCGCGGTACCGCCGAACGGAACGAGCGGCCCTCGCGGATCTCGTCCTTGATTCGTTCGAAGAACACCACGAAGGAGTCTGCGGTGGTGCCGATACCGATGATCAGGCCCGCGATACCGGCCAGGTCGAGCGTGTAGTTGATGTATCTGCCGAGCAACACCAAAATGGCAAACACCATCGCGCCGGAGGCCACCAGCGACAGCGCCGTGAGCAGGCCCAGCACCCGGTAATAGAGCAGCGAATACAGCAGCACCATGGCCAGGCCGATGCCGCCGGCGATCAACCCTGCGCGCAGGGAGGTCAATCCCAGTGTGGCCGAGACGGTTTCGGCTTCCGATGATTCGAACGACAGCGGTAGTGACCCGTACTTGAGGACGTTGGCCAGCTGTTTGGACGAGTCGACCGTGAACGGTGGATCCCCACCGGAGATCTGGGTGCGCCCACCCGGAATCGCTTCCCGAATCTGTGGCGCGCTGACCACCTCGGAGTCCAGCGTGAACGCGGTCTGCGTGCCGATGTTGGCGGCGGTGAAGTCACCCCAGGTGGTGGCGGCCTCGTCTTTGAACTCGAGGTCGACGACGTAGGCGCCGCTCTGCTGGTCGAACCCGGACACGGCGTCTTTGATCTGGTCACCGCTGATGATCGACTTGTCCAGGATGTAGACATACTTTTGATCCTGCGAGCAGGTGACCAACGGCAGTGCCGGGTCATCGTTGCCGGCCAGCACATCATCCTCACCGCAACGTCCGGCCATGTACTGCACCGAGATCAGCAGCAGGTTCTGGTTGGTGCTCTGCCGCAGATCCTTTTCGAACTTGATGCGCGCCGCGAGGTCCTGCCGGGGATCCGGGGGGGTGGGGGGCGCGGGGGCGCCGGAGGTCGGCGGGGCCGTGGGCGAGGCCGTCGGGGACGGCGTGGGAGACGCGGTCGGCGAGGCCGTCGGGGACGGCGTGGGCGAAGCCGTCGGTGACCCCGTAGGAGACGGCGTGGGCGTCGGCGTGGGTTCCAGCGGATACGGCCGCGGCTGCGGCGCAGGACTCACCGGCGATGCCGGCCCTGCCCCCGGCGGTGCGGGTGGCGCGCCCGGAGCGGAACCCGGGGCACCGGCGGGCGGGGCGCCCGGGGCACCGGCGGGCGGGGCGCCCGGGGCACCGGCGGGCGGGGCG
>CAMDFY010000022.1 GCA_945897705.1 Bifidobacterium breve
CGCCAAAGTTGTCGGTCACGTAGACACGTGCGCCGTCGGGACTGACCGCTAAACTGCCAGACGAAATAGAAAGACTAGTGCCGCTAAAACCGGGAATAACGGCGATGACGGTGTTGGTGCTGGTGTTGATCACCGAGACCGTGCCAACAGCGTTTAAGACATAGACACGGGTCCCGGTCGGATTAACCGTAATCCCCACCGGGAAACCGCCCGCTGAGATGCTAGAGATTACGGAGTTGGCGGCGGTGTCGATCACCTTTACCGCGCTGTCGAAGTTCTCGATGTTGGTGACGTAGGCGCGCGTGCCAGCAGGGTTGACCGCCACGCCGTAGGGCCGGCCAACGAATCCGATAGTCGCGGCGACGGTGTTGTTAGCCGTGTCGATCACCGACACGGTGCCGCCGTTTCTGTTGGTGACGTAGGCCCGGTTTCCGGGTGCAAGAGCGGTAAGGCGTGGTCACCACGATCGTGCAACTACCTCCTGTATCTGACCGAGACGGCGCTGGATGATAGCTTCGGCAGGGCAACATCGTGCGCAACGTTGCCGCCCTGGTCGACCGGGTGGCTGGTGACCCGAAGAAATACCGCACGCTGACCGAGGTCGAGATGGATCAGATTCTCGACCACGACTGCCGCGATCGCCACGTATTTATGCTGGCGCTCTACGGGTTGCGTCGAGGCGAGCTCGCCGCGCTGAAGTGGTCGCACATCAACCTGACCGACAAGGCGATCGACGAAGGTGAGGGTGAGCTACCCGCCCTGCATCTGCGGGTCACCGAGAACCGAGTCACTATTGGCAAGGAGATCGAGACCGGCACGCCGAAATCGCTAGCCAGCCGGCGCACGTTGCCACTACCCGCCGACGTTGTGGACGTCCTCAAGGCAGCCCGCAAGCGCCAGGCAGAGGAACAGCTGAAGTTCGGGCCCGGATACGGCACCGGCGACTACGTTGCCCGCGACGAACTCGGCCAGCCTTATCACCCGAACCTGATCTGGTTCCGATGGAGTCAGATGCTCAAGGAGTTGAATATCAAGCACGTTCGGTTGCACGACGGCAGGCACTCGTGCGGGTCCGTGATGCATGCGCGTGGAGTACCGCTGGCAGTGATCGCGGCCTGGCTCGGTCACGCCTCGGCGGCCTTCACGCTGGCCACCTATGTGCACTCGCAGCCTGACGCGCTTAGGGGTGCTGCGACGAGTTTCAATCGGGTTGTGACAACTCGTGACACCGAGACCGGCTCGGGCGGCAATTAATTCACCTCGGTACCGCGCCTACCTGCGCCGCAATGGTGCCCCCAGTCGGACTCGAACCGACACTGTGCGGATTTTAAGTCCGCTGCCTCTGCCAATTGGGCTATGGGGGCGCGCCGCCGAACTCGGCAACAGAAACCGTACCTGTCACGACCCGCGGCACCGACACCGCTGGAAGTGTGGTGCTCAACGGCCTACCGCAACTATGGTGGGCACAGGCCCCTGCAGGGTCGGCAAAGGAGAATGACATGGGTATCCCCGAGACCAAGCGCACCGGTGGCTGCACCTGCCGTTGCAACGTCTGCAAAACCAGCGTGCATTGCCGCAACGTCGGAAACGGGTGCAGAGTCAAACTCTAGGTATTTACCACCTATCGCCCATCCCGCTGACCGCCACCATGGCGTCGGTCAGGGAATCGACAGTGCGATCCCGTCCAGGATGTCGTGCTCGCTGACGACGAGTTCATCAATCCCGGCCCGTCCGGTGATTGCCGCGGCCAGTTCCTGGACAACGATCGCCCCGCCGCCGATCACATCCACCCTGCCGGCGTGCATCGGCCCCAGTGCCGCACGCTGCGCGCGGGTCATGCCGATCAACTGATCGCACACCGCCAACATGGCACCGAACCCTATCCGCGACAGATGGATGGCCTCTGGGTCGTAGGTATCCATCCCCCGGGCCAGTGCCGCGATCGTCGTGAAGGTGCCAGCGACCCCGACCCAGGTCTTGGCCTGTTCCACCGGGACGACGCGCAGTGCCTCGGAAAGACGATCCCGAACCACATCGCGAGCTTCGGCCACCTCGGCGGCGGTCGGCGGATCGGAATGCAGACAACGCTCAGTCATCCGCACGCAACCGATATCAGCCGAATAGCTCGCCTGCACGCCACGGGCATCACCGAACACCACTTCAGTGGATCCGCCACCAAGATCGACAACGACGAATGGTGCTGCAGCAGTATCTAATTCGCCGACCGCACCATTGAAAGATAGTTCGGCCTCCTGCGATCCGGTAATGACCTCAGCGATCGCACCGGGTACCACATCGCCCAACACACCGGCTGTCATCGCAAAGAACTCATCGCGGTTCTCCGCGTCCCGGGTGGCTGAAGTCGCCACCATTCGCAGTTTGCGTACACCGTGTTCACGAAGTAGCACCGCGTAATCCACCAGCGCGGCTTCGGTGCGTGCCAACGCTTCGGCAGCGAACCTTCCGGTGGCGTCGACACCCTCACCGAGCCGGACTATCCGCATTTCCCGATGGACGTCCCGCAGTCGGTGATCAACCCGATCCGCGATCAGCAATCGGATCGAATTGGTTCCGCAGTCAATCGCCGCCACGGTGTTGGCCTCGGTGGTCACGTCCACTCCCCCACCACCAGGATCCCGGCCATGGCGGGCTCGCTGGCCAGCATCGCCAGTGCCTGATCTCCCAGCGGGTTGACCCCACGGCCCTTGGCCAGCGCGTGGGCCATCACCACGTGCAGACACTTCACCCGGTCCGGCATTCCGCCACCGGAGAAATCGGTGCCTAGTGGCTCAACCGCGTCACGCTCGGCCAGGTATGACTCGTGGGCCCGCCGATAGGCTCCGGCCAATTCCGGGTCATCGCGCAGCGCGGCGGTCATCGTCCGCATCACGCCCTCGGACTCTAATCGGCTGGCCGCAGCGGTCAGCGCCGGATGGGTCAGGTAGTACAGGGTCGGGAACGGCGTGCCATCGTCGAGTCGCGGCGCCGTCTTCACCACGCCCGGCTCCCCGTTGGGACATCGATAAGCGATCTCGAGCACGCCGCGCGGCTCCCGACCGAGCTGGCGGGCCACCGCGTCGAGATCAGCGTGGTCAACCACCGGGAGCGGGTGCGGGTGGCAATCCCGGCGCCGGGGGCGGCTCCGGCCCGACGGAGGACGGCGCGACGGGCGGCGGCGGGCCATGCGGCGCATCGGCGATGGTGTGCCACAGCGAGGTGTACCACGGATCACCGCCTGGGGCTGCGCCTGCCCGGAGGCCATCGGGTGTCGGCGCTGCCGCCGACTGGGGCAGTTGTACCTGGTACGGGATCTCTCCGGGCATGACAAATCCCAGCCGCTCGCGGGCCTGGGCGGCGATGTATACCGGGTCGGCGAGTCTGGCCTTCTGACCTTCCAAGTCGGCGATTTGTTCGCGGAGCGCGGACTCGCTGGCGGCCAACTGTTTCATCTCGGTGCGTTGTGCGAAATACGTACGTACCGGCCCCGCGATGGTCAGAGTCAGGACGCACACCATGGCCGCAAGGATGGCAGCTCGGCGCGCGGTGAACCCGAGGCGTTGCTCGCGCTGCTGCTCAATCGACGCCGCGATCACGCGTCGGATCGGAGCGGTCAGGTCGTGACCCACCGACTCCGCCTGCGCCCGCAAGCCGGAAGAACGTGCACCCCGGGCGCCGCCGATTACCGGGCGCGACCGGCCGCGGCCCGACGCGCCGGGCCGCGACGCCGGTGCGCGCCGCTTCGAGTCCGGCCGTTTGCCTTCCGCCACAGTTGCTTCCGCGATTCTTCCGTCTCGGCGATTCTTCGGATTTCACTCGAGCCGCTTCGAGTGGGACCAATTCTACTGGTACTGATTCCAATCGGACCGGTTCTACTGGGGCCGGTTCTATTGGGGCCGGTTCTACTGGGGCCGGTTCTATTGGGGCCGGTTCTATTGGGGCCGGTTCTATTGGGGCCGGTTCTATTGGGGCCCGACGAAGCGCGGGAAGGCCAAGTCCCCTGCGTAGCGAGCAGCGTCACCGAGGGTCTCCTCGATACGCAGCAACTGGTTGTACTTCGCGACGCGCTCACTGCGGGCCGGAGCACCCGTCTTGATCTGGCCGCTGCCGGTCGCGACCACCAGGTCGGCGATGGTGGTGTCTTCGGTCTCGCCGCTGCGGTGGCTCATCATGGTGCGATAGCCGGCACTGTGGGCCAAAGTGACCGCGTCGAGGGTTTCGGTGAGCGTGCCGATCTGGTTCACCTTCACCAGCAGCGCGTTGGCTGCGCCACGTTCGATACCGTCCTCGATGCGCTCGGGATTGGTGACGAACAGGTCATCGCCGACGATCTGAACTCGGTCACCGATCGCGGAGGTCAAGTCGGCCCAGCCGTCCCAATCGTTCTCATCGAGAGGATCCTCAATGGACACCAATGGGTATGCACCGATCAGCTCCGCGTAGAACTCACCCATCTGATCGGCGTTGCGGATTTGCTTCTCGAAATTGTAACCGGTTCCGGCAGTGAAGAACTCGGTGGCCGCGACGTCGAGAGCCAATGCGACGTCGATGCCCGGCTTGAGACCGGCCGACTCGATGGCCGAGCAGATGAGGTCCAGTGCGGCGCGGGTTCCGGCGACGTCGGGTGCGAACCCGCCTTCGTCGCCGAGTCCGGTTGCCAGGCCCTGCTTCTTGAGCACTGCCTTCAGCGCGTGGTAGACCTCGGCACCCCAACGCAGCGCCTCTTTGAAATTCGGCGCACCGATCGGCGCGACCATGAACTCCTGGACGTCGACACCGGTGTCGGCATGGGCGCCGCCGTTGAGGATGTTGAACATCGGCACGGGCAGGATGTGCGCGTTGGGCCCGCCCAGATAGCGGAACAGGGGCAGTCCGGCCGAGTCCGCGGCGGCTTTGGCCACCGCTAACGAGACGCCGAGTATTGCATTGGCGCCCAGCCGGGACTTGTCCGCGGTGCCGTCGAGGTCGAGCAGAGTCTGGTCGACGAGTCGCTGTTCATCAGCCGAAAGTCCGATGACGGCCGGCGCGATCTGGTCGAGAACCGCCTCAACCGCCTTCTGAACACCCTTGCCGCCGTATCGGGATCCGCCGTCGCGCAACTCCACGGCCTCGTGCTCCCCCGTCGATGCACCGGAGGGCACCGCCGCGCGCGCAAAGGTGCCGTCTATCAGGGCCACCTCGACCTCGACCGTAGGATTGCCACGCGAGTCGAGGATCTCGCGAGCGGCGACCTGCTCGATGATGGGCACAAGCTTCTCCTTGCTGATCGGGGTCTGTCGGGGCTGATCGGGGTCTGTCGGGGCTGATTTGGGCGTGGATTGTCGGTCGGGTTCAGCCTAGATGGTTACCGGTGCCGAGGGGCCGGTGTCGCTCACAGCGAGTGACCTCGCGCATAGTCACAGCGAGTGACCTCGCGCATAGTCACAGCGAGTGACCTCGCGAATACGCGGCAGCCCAATCACGGACCAGGCGCGCGTAGCTTTCCGAGCGGTTGTAGGCCCGCAGGGCGTTCATCCAGCCGCGAGCGGTGCCCAGATCGGGCCCACGGGAACACAGGTACCCCGCAGCCGAGAGCGCGGCGTCGTCGATGTTGTCGGGGCTGGCGATGCCGTCGTTGTTGGCGTCCACCCCGTAGCGTTCCCAGGTTTCCGGGATGAACTGCATCGGACCCATCGCCCGGGCGTAGACCGGGTCACCGGCCGTTGACGCCTCGGCGTCGACGATCGCGAGATTTCCGTTGGTGCCGTCGAGGCGAACGCCGCGGATCGGCGGGGTGACATCACCGTTGGGCGAGACGTCGGCGCCCCGATAGGTGCCGTGCTGGCTCTCGACCTTGCCGATCCCGGCCAGCGTGGTCCAGGCCAGATGACAACCAGGGTTGTCGATCTCGGCGACCCGCGCCGCATAGCCGTACGCCTCGAGTGCGGTCACCGGAATGTCCAACGCCGGGGCGCGCTGCTCGGCCCACCCGCGAAGTTGGTCAGCCGGCCGACCGGGCGCCACGACAGCAATCGCGGGTATCGGATCTCCCGGTGGTGGGGGCACTCCGCCGGGAATGGGTGCGCCGCCCGGTAATGAGCAGCCGGACGCCAGCAGCACCGGCGCCAGTGCGGCGACCAACCAGCGCGGAAACGGGACCACCACCCTCCCCTCCATTCCGGCGATTAGCGCACCAGGCAGCGCAAACGGACGATTAATCGTCCCACGACGGGGCCCGGCACAGCCGGTAGGCGCATCGGGACGTCGGTGGTCGACGTCGCACTCACGGGTTGCACCACACCCGACGCCAGTGTTCGGCGGTGGCGTCGGTGTCGCCGACCGTGCCGGTGGCTGACATCGCTCGCTCGGCCGCGCGAACGGCATCCACGAACTTCAGCGCCGCGGAGCGTAGATCGTTCTCGGCGTCGTGGTCCGGGTCGATCGTCACCGCCCTCAGTCCCTGGGGGATCAGATCGGGCGGCAGGCCGTTCGCGCTCGCCCGGGCAATGACCTTCTGGGCCAACGCCAGCGCAGGCTGACCCGTCGGGATTCCGTCGAGGCACGACCGCTGCGTCTCGGTTGCCCGTTCCAGGGCCTTGCGGTGTTCCCACTGGGCCAGCTGTTCCTCAAGGGTGATCGGCTCCCCGGCCAACACTGCGGGCACTCGGTTGGTGAGTTTGCGGATCAGCGCATCGGCGACGTCGTCGATGGTGAACCCGCAATCGGTGGATTCTTGGGCGATCCGGGCGTGAAAAAGCACCTGCAGCAAAACGTCGCCAAGTTCGTCACGTATCTCAATGGAGTTGCCGGCGTCCACGGCGTCGAACAGTTCGTAGGTTTCCTCCAGCAGGTAGCGCCGTAGCGAATCGTGGGTTTGCGCGCTTTCCCACGGCCCGGCGGTGCGCAGCCGATCCATGATGTCCACCGCGTCGACGAGTCGCTCGCCGGGCATGGGTGGAGGGGCGGTGATCACCTGCTCCCCCGCCGCGATCCGCGCCGCGACCCGCGGGTGTTCCGGGTCGGATGACAACAGCACCGGTGCCTGCCCACCCGTCAGAACCGAACGAGCGGAGGGCAGCGAATCGAAAACCGCGGCCGGTATTTCCTCGGTGTACTGCAGGTCGCCACCGAGCAGTCCGACCGCCTCGATCGGCACCAGGGTGGGGCAGCGGGCAGCGACCAGGATGACGGTCATCGGGGCGGCCCTGACCTCGCCGGGATGAACGTCGTGATGTCGACTTCGCCTGCTGCTCGCCCATCGAGGGCGAGCAGCAGGTCGGCCACCCACGCCACCAGTTCCAGGTCCCGGACTCGCGGTGCGCCCATCCCGGTGCCGGCCCGCGGAACGGGCACCTGAACCGTTGAGGTCGTCGCCCGATAGGTGGCCGCCGGATAGAGCCGTTTGAGCCGCACCTGGGCGGAGTCCGGCAGGATCAATGGAGTGATGCGCACGGTCGTTTCGGTGGCGGCGACCTCGGCGACCGCATACTGCCGGCACAGCAGACGGAGTCGGGCCACGGCCACCAGTCGCTGCGCCGGAGTGGGCAGTGGGCCGTAGCGGTCGGTCAGTTCTTCCACAACTGCCGCGATGGCCGCCTCGTCGGCGCCGGCCAACCTTCGATAGGCCTCCAGGCGCAGGCGGTCGCTGCTGATGTAGTCCGGCGGCAGATGCGCGTCGACGGGCAGATCGATGCGGACGTCTCTGGTTTCCACCGGGGCAGGAACCGCCTCGCCGTCCGCGGCCGCCTTCAGCGCCGCTCGATAGGCCTGGACGGCTTCGCCCACCAGTCGCATATAGAGGTCGAATCCGACACCGGCGACGTGCCCGGACTGCTCCGCGCCCAGGACATTGCCGGCCCCCCGGATCTCCAGGTCTTTCAAGGCAACCGCCATGCCCGCACCGAGTTCGTTGTTTTGGGCGATCGTGGCCAACCGGTCATGGGCGGTCTCGGTGAGCGGTGTCTGGCGTGGGTACAGGAAGTAGGCGTAGCCGCGTTCCCGGCTACGGCCGACTCGGCCGCGAAGTTGGTGCAGCTGTGACAGCCCGAGTGCCTCGGCGCGCTCGACGATCAAGGTGTTGGCGTTCGAGATATCCAGGCCGGTCTCGATGATCGTCGTGCAGACCAGGATGTCGTAGTCGCGGTTCCAGAACCCCTGCACCGTCTTTTCGAGTTGTTCCTCCGGCATCTGCCCGTGGGCGACCACCACCCTCGCCTCGGGTACCAGAGCCCGAACTCGCGCGGCGGCGGCGTCGATGGAGCTGACCCGGTTGTGAACGTAGAACGCCTGTCCGTCGCGAAGCAGTTCGCGGCGCAGTGCTGCGGCGACCTGTTTGTCATCATCGGGTCCGACGTAGGTCAGCACCGGGTACCGCTCTTCGGGCGGGGTCAGGATGGTCGACATCTCCCGGATACCGGCCAGGCTCATCTCCAAGGTCCGCGGGATCGGAGTAGCGCTCATGGTCAGTACGTCGACGCTGGCGCGCAAACTTTTGATGTGTTCCTTGTGCTCGACGCCGAAGCGTTGCTCCTCGTCGACCACCACCAGGCCGAGGTCCTTCCAGTGCACCGCGGTCTGCAGCAGTCGGTGGGTGCCGATGACGATGTCGACGCTGCCGTCGGCCATCCCGTCAAGGACCGTGCGGGACTCGCCCGGATCCGTGAACCGGGACAGGCCCTTCACCGTCACCGGGAAACCGGCCATCCGTTCGGTGAAGGTCTGCAAATGCTGGTCCGCAAGCAGTGTGGTGGGCACCAGAACGGCGACCTGCTTCCCGTCCTGCACTGCTTTGAACGCAGCCCGGACTGCGATTTCGGTCTTGCCGTAGCCGACATCGCCACAGATCACCCGATCCATCGGAATCGGCTTCTCCATATCGGCTTTGACTTCGGTGATCGCGGTCAGTTGATCGACGGTCTCGGTAAATCCGAACGCATCCTCCATCTCGGCCTGCCACGGACTATCAGGTGCGAACGCATGACCGGGCGCGGCCTGTCGCTTGGCGTACAGCGCGACGAGTTCTCCGGCGATCTCGCGAACCGCCTTGCGCGCCTTTGTTTTCGCATTCGCCCAGTCACTTCCGCCGAGCCTGCTGAGGCTGGGTTGCTCACCGCCGACATAGCGGGAGAGTTGATCGAGGGAATCCATCGGCACGAACAGTTTGTCAGCCTGCTGGCCGCGCTTGCCGGAGGCGTATTCCAGCACGAGGTACTCCCGCCGGGCCCCGCCGATAGTGCGCTCGACCATCTCGACGAACCGGCCGATGCCGTGCTGGTCGTGCACCACCAGATCTCCGGCGGTCAATGCCAGTGGATCCACGGTATTGCGGCGTTTGGCGGCCAGCCGTTTCCCCTCGGGCCCGGTGGCCCGGTTCCCGGTGAGGTCGGTCTCGGTGATCACCACCAACTCGGCGCCAGGCACAACGATTCCCCCGTGCCCGCCGGGCACAATCAGCCCCCCGTGTAGCGGGCCCTTGAGCACGTTGACCACGCTCGGCCGCAGGGGCGCACCGGCGTCGAGCATCGCGGCGGGAGTATCGCGTTCACCGAGTTGCTCAACTATCCGGTGCGCGGTCCCGATGCCCGGTGCCACCACCGCGGCTCGTCCACCGGTCAGCACGTGGGCCCGCAACATCGCGAAAATTTCGTCGGCGCCGCTCTGTTGGCCCCGGGCCGACGGCGCGGCGCGCACCCCGAGATCTATCGCGCCGGGCTCGCCAAGCTGGCTGATCGTCCACCATCGATGGCCGCCGGCGCGGGCCAGTTCCCGTACCTCGTCGAGACTGCGAAATCCCGAGCCGCCCAGTTCCTCGATGTCGATCGGGGCGTCGCCGCCGATCGCGGCTACCGACCAGGAGGCTTCGAGGAACTCCTGTCCGGTCTTGATCAGGTCGGCGGCGCGGGTGCGGACCTTCTCCGGATCGCACACCAGCAGCGGCGTGCCGGCCGGCAGGTGGTCGACGAGCAGGCCAAGCCGCTCGGGGTGCAGCACCGGAGCCAGCGCCTCCATGCCGTCGACCGGGATTCCCTCGGCGAGTTTGGCCAACATGTCACCGACCCGGCCGATGATGTGCTGATCATCGGTAGGGGCGTCGGCCGCCAATACGGCTGCGCGAGAACGCACTTCGTCGGTCAGCAATAGTTCGCGGCAGGCCACGGCGATCACCGCACCGACGTCGATCTCGGATATCGAACGCTGGTCGGCCACGGAGAACATCCGCATCTCGGTGATCTCGTCGCCCCAGAATTCCACCCGCACCGGGTGTTCGGCGGTGGGAGCGAAGACGTCGAGGATCCCGCCGCGCACCGCGAACTCCCCGCGGCGGCCCACCATGTCGACGCGGGTGTAGGCGAGTTCGACCAGACGCGCGGGTAAGTCGCCGAAACTCGACTCGGCCCCGACGCGCAGGGTCACCGGCTCAACTTCAGCCAGGTCGGCGGCCATCGGCTGCAGCAGCGAGCGCACCGTCGTCACGACGACGGTCAGCGGCGGCCCCAGTTCCGGATCATCGGGGCGGGCAAGCCGACGCAGCAGCAGCATCCGCGCGCCCACCGTGTCCACGCCGGGCGACAGCCGCTCATGGGGCAGCGTCTCCCAGGAAGGGAAGAGTGCCGCGGCGTCGCCGTGCACGCCACGCAGTTCGGCGGTGAGGTCGTCGGCCTCGCGGCCGGTGGCCGTGACGACCAGTAGCGGACCAGTGCGGGCCAGTGCACATGCCACGAACAGTTGCGCGCTGGCGGGCCCGACCAACGCCAACTCGTCGGGGCGCCGCCCGGCCAACTCGGTCAGCTCGCGAAAGGCCGGTGCTTCCAGCGCAGCATCAACCAGGCCCCGCAACGGGAGGTGGACCCCATGATGTCCCGCTGTGGTCATGATGGGTTTCATCCTAGGTAGCCCCTGCGACGGGGAGGCGCTGAGTCTATTGCTCACTCGGTAAGGCCGGGTCGGACTCGAGGTGACTGAGCCCGTTCCACATCAGGTTGACCAGATGGGCGGCCACGACTTCCTTCTTGGGCTCCCGGGCGTCGAGCCACCACTGCGCGGTCATCGACACCGAACCCACGAGTGCCTGGGCGTACAGCGGTGCCAACTCCGGGTCCAGGCCGCGGCGCGCGAAGTCGCCGGCCAGGATCGATGAGACCTGGCTGACGGCGTCGTTGAGCAGGCTGGAATAGGTGCCGGAACTGATCGACGCCGGGGAGTCGCGGATCATGATCCGGAACCCGTCGGTGCGTTCCTCGATATAGGTCAACAGCGCCAGGGCGACCCGTTCGACCCGAACGCGGGAGCGATTGTTGGTCAGCGAGGAGGTGATGCGATCCAGCAGGGCCGACATCTCCCGGTCGACCACCACCGCGTAGAGCCCCTCCTTACCGCCGAAGTGCTCGTAGACCACCGGCTTGGAAACCCCGGCGCGCTGAGCGATCTCTTCCACCGAGGTGCCCTCATAGCCGCGTTCGGCAAACAGTGCTCGGGCGATATCGATGAGCTGGTGTCGGCGCTCACTGCCGGTCATTCGGGCGCGAGCGACGCGCGGCTCTTTCCCCGGTCCGGCCACGGCTATCAGCGTATATCCCCTGCGTTAAAGTCTCCTACGGGCAATCCGTCGTGGTGTAATCGGCAGCACCTCTGATTTTGGTTCAGATAGTTCAGGTTCGAGTCCTGGCGACGGAGCGAGGCAACTGTTCCCGCGATTGTGCGCTTCCGTCCGGCTCAATCCGCGTGTCGCGCATGAAACCACGCACTCAGGAGGCCGCATGACGACGACGAGTGAGTCAGCCGTTCTGGTGCTCGCGGCCGGAGCCGGTTCCCGGATGCGCTCGGACACCCCGAAGGTGTTGCACAACCTCGGCGGACGCAGCATGCTCTCGCACGCACTGCACGCCGTCGCCAAGGTCGCACCGGACCATCTGGTGGTCGTGCTCGGCAAGGACCGGGACCGTATCTCTGCGGCCGTGGGCGACCTGGCAACCCAACTCGGCCAACCCATTGAGGTGGCCGTGCAGGACCAACAGTTGGGCACCGGACATGCCGCCCTGTGCGGGCTGTCCGCGCTACCCGGTGACTTCGGCGGCGTGGTGGTGATCACCTCCGGCGACATCCCGCTACTCGACGCGGACACCCTGGCGGAACTTATCGCCGCCCATCGTGGCGCAGCGGCCGCAGTGACCGTGGTGACCACGACGGTGCCCGACGCAACCGGGTACGGGCGCATCCTGCGCACTCAGGACGACGAGGTCGTCGCCATCGTCGAGGAGACCGATGCGACCCCGCAGCAGCGGTTGATCCGTGAGATCAACGCCGGCGTCTACGCCTTCGACATCGCCGCGCTGCGCTCGGCGCTGGACCGGTTGTCCTGCGACAACGTCCAGCAGGAGCAGTATCTGACCGACGTCGTCGCAATCGTGCGCGCCGACGGCGGAGTGGTCCATGCCCGGCATGTCGACGACGCAGCGCTGGTGGCCGGTGTCAATGATCGGGTACAGCTTTCCGAGATCGGCAAGGAACTCAACCGGCGCGTCGTCGCGGCACACCAGCGTGCCGGTGTCACGGTGATCGACCCGGCCACCACCTGGATCGACGTCGACGTGGCGGTCGGCCGCGACACCGTCATCGCGCCCGGCAGCCAGCTCCTCGGCGACACTCGCGTCGGCAGCGGCTGCCGGATCGGGCCGGACACCACGCTGGTCGACGTCCGAGTCGGCGACGACGCCTCGGTCGTGCGCACCCACGCGAGCGCGGCGGTGATCGGAGACGGCGCCGACGTCGGGCCGTTCACGTATCTGCGCCCGGGTACCCGCCTCGGCGCCGGGGGCAAACTCGGTGCTTTCGTCGAGGTCAAGAATTCCGTGATCGGGGCCGGCACCAAGGTTCCGCACCTGACCTACGTCGGTGACGCCGATATCGGCGAGCACAGCAACATCGGTGCATCCAGCGTGTTCGTCAACTACGACGGCCAGACCAAGCAGCGCACAACCGTGGGCTCGTATGTCCGCACCGGCAGCGACACCATGTTCGTCGCCCCGGTCACCGTGGGCGACGGCGCCTACACCGGAGCCGGGACGGTGCTGCGCGAGGACGTCCCCCCCGGCGCTCTGGCGGTCTCCGCCGGCCAGCAGCGGATCATCGAGGACTGGGTGTTGCGGAACCGGCCGGACAGCGACTCCGCGCGGGCGGCCGCCGAGGCGAAGGCCGATCCGGATCACTCCTGACGCCGACCCACCCCGCGACCCACCCCGCGACCCGCCCACACGCGGGGCGCACAGCTACGTACGATGACTCCCATACTCGATCCCCCGACGGGCGGAGGCAGGACGCAGTGAGCACGGACTGGACCGACAACCGTAAAAACCTGATGCTCTTCTCCGGCCGGGCACACCCCGAGTTGGCCGAGCAGGTCGCCAAGGAACTCGATGTCCATGTGACCGCACAGACCGCTCGCGATTTCGCCAACGGGGAGATCTTCGTCCGATTCGATGAGTCGGTACGCGGGTGTGACGCCTTCGTGCTGCAGTCCCATCCCGCGCCGCTGAACCAGTGGTTCATGGAGCAACTCATCATGATCGACGCGCTCAAGCGCGGCAGCGCCAAGCGCATTACCGCAGTCCTTCCCTTTTACCCGTATGCACGCCAAGATAAGAAGCACCGCGGTCGCGAACCGATCTCCGCCCGATTGGTGGCAGATCTCCTCAAAACCGCGGGCGCGGACCGCATCGTCACGGTGGATCTGCACACCGATCAGATTCAGGGATTCTTCGACGGGCCGGTCGACCACATGCGTGCGCAGACTCTGCTGACCGGGTACATCACGGACAACTACGAGTGCGAGAACATCGTCGTGGTCTCACCGGATTCCGGTCGGGTGCGGGTCGCGGAGAAGTGGGCCGACGCACTCGGCGGCACCCCTCTGGCGTTCATCCATAAGACCCGCGATCCGCGAGTGCCGAACCAGGTGGTGTCCAACCGGGTGGTGGGCGAAGTCGAAGGCAAGACCTGTGTGCTGACCGACGACATGATCGATACCGGCGGCACCATTGCGGGAGCGGTGAAGTTGTTACGCGACGACGGAGCCGCCGATGTCATCATCGCGGCCACCCACGGTGTGCTGTCCGACCCGGCTGCCGAGCGCCTCGCCGCCTGTGGTG
Source organism: Bifidobacterium breve (assembly GCA_945897705.1). GTDB lineage: Bacteria > Actinomycetota > Actinomycetes > Mycobacteriales > Mycobacteriaceae > Mycobacterium > Mycobacterium aquicola. Next base: position 14,121 of record CAMDFY010000022.1, read on the forward strand.
CCCGCGAGGTCATCGTCACCAACACCCTGCCCATCGGCGAGTCGAAGCGTTTCCCTGCACTGACGGTGCTGTCGATCGCTCCGTTGCTGGCCAGCACCATCCGTGCGGTGTTCGAAAACGGTTCGGTGACAGGACTTTTCGACGGAGACGCCTAGTGCCGCTGGCATTAGACAGAGCCGATTCACCGCTGATCGCGATCGGTTACGCTGCGATCAGAGGCATTGTGGCGGCCGGAGTTCTGACCGCGGCCATCGGCACGGCAGGGTGCGGCGCGCGCACCGCCGACTACTCATCGTTCGTGACCTCCAGCGCGACGAGCACGGATGCCGCCGACAGCGAATCGACCGAGCCGACGCCGATCGCGGCCTACCTCGCCAGTGCGGGGGTGACCGGTCAGCAGGTTCCGATCAAAGCGCTCACCGACATCAGCGTCACGCTGCCCCGGCCGGCCGGGTGGACCACCTACGACAACCCGAACTTCTCCCCCGGCACCGAGGCGATCGCCAAGGACAACAACTATCCGACGGCGCTGCTCATGGTTTTCAAACTTGATGGCAAATTCGATGTGTCGGCCGCACTTGAGCACGGCGACGATAGCGCCGAGTTGTCGGAGAACTTCACCAGGCTGCACTCCTCGAGAGCGGACTTCAAGGGGTTCCCGTCGTCGATGATCGAGGGCAGCTACGACTTGAACGGAACACGGGTGCACTCCTACAACCGTGTCGTCATCGCGGACGCACCCGCACCCGAGCCCACGCGGTATCTCATCCAACTGACGGTGACGACGCTGGCCAACCAGGCGGCGGCGCAGGCGCCCGACGTCGGGCAGATCATCAACGGCTTCGACGTCGCGGTGAAGTAACCGCTGGGCCGATGAGAACGGCCCGGAACGGCGGCCGAATACAGTTGCCCCATGAGTTGGACCTCTGCCGATCTTCCGTCCTTCGCCGGCCGTTCCGTCATCGTCACCGGAGCCAACAGCGGCCTCGGACTGGTGACCGCCCGCGAACTCGCCCGGGTCGAGGCCCGGGTGATTTTGGCCTGCCGTGACATCGATCGGGGTGAGGCGGCCGCGTCCAGCATGTCCGGCGACGTTCAGGTCCGCCGCCTTGACCTGCAGAGCCTGGCCTCGGTCCAGGATTTCGCCGACAGCGTCGCCGTCGTTGACGTGTTGATCAACAATGCCGGGATCATGGCGGTTCCGTACGCGGTCACCCGGGATGGCTTTGAGAGCCAGATCGGCGTCAACCACCTCGGTCACTTCGCGTTGACCAACCTGCTGTTGCCCAGGATCAGCGACCGGGTGGTGACGGTTTCCTCGATGGCGCACCTGGCCGGCCGGATCAGCCTCAAGGACCTCAACTGGAAGGCACGGCCGTATTCGGCCTGGCTGGCCTATGCCCAGTCCAAACTGGCCAACCTGCTGTTCACCAGGGAACTACAGCGGCGACTGTCCGCGGCCGGTTCGCCGGTGACGGCGCACGCCGCCCACCCCGGCTACTCGGCGACCAACCTGCAGGGCCGGACCGGCAACCGGTTCGGCACGCCGTTCTGGCTAGGGGCCAATCGGGTGTTCGCCACCCCTGCGGAATTCGGGGCCGGGCCGACGTTGTACGCGGCATCGGCGGATCTGCCGCCGGACAGCTTCATCGGGCCGAAGTTCGGCGCCCGCGGTCCGGTCAGCGAGGTGGGCCGCAGTCCGCTGGCCCGCGACGCCAAGACCGCCCGGGCGCTGTGGACACTGTCCGAGCAGCTCACCGGCACCGAATTTCGGCTCTAGAGGCCCCATCGGCTAACCTTGAACCGCGTCACGGCGAGGGTGGTCGATCCACCGTTATCGGCGAGGCAGAAGCGTCCTGCTGGCGTTTCATGCCCGTCTTCGCCGTGGCCGATCACAACGAAGGCAGGAGCAGCACGATGGCCAAAGGCGCCACCACCAACAAACTCAGCGTCGAGGTGCGGACTCGCACCGGCAAGGGCGCGTCACGTCAGGCCCGTCGCGAGGGCAAGGTCCCCGCGGTGCTCTACGGTCACGGCGCGGATCCGCAGCACCTCGAACTCAATGCCCGCGACTACGCCGCGGTGTTGCGGCACTCCGGCACCAACGCCGTGCTCAGCCTCGACCTCAATGGCACCGAACAACTGGCGCTCACCAAGGCCCTCGCGCTACATCCGGTGCGCCGCAACATCCAGCACGTCGACCTCATCGTGGTTCGACGCGGCGAGAAGGTGACCGTCGAGGTTGCCGTCAATGTCGAAGGTGAGGCCGCATCCGGCACGCTGGTCACCCAGGATGCCACCACCATCGAGATCGAAGCAGAGGCATTGTCGATCCCCGAGGGCCTGACGGTGTCGGTCGAGGGCGTCGAAGAGGGCACCCAGATCCTCGCGGGCCAGGTGGAACTACCCAGCGGCGTCACCCTGATCAGCGACCCCGACATGCTGGTGGTCAATGTGGTCGCGGCGCCGACGGCCGAGGATCTGGAGGCTGAAGGCGGCGGCGAATCGGTGGAGGAGCAGGCCGCTGAGGCCGACAGCGCCGCCGACGGCGAGAGCACCGCAGAGGGCGAATCGGCCCAGTCCGAGTAAGTCGGGCCCAGTCCGAGGAAGTCCAGTCCGAGTAAGTCCAGTCCGAGTAAGGCGGGCCCAGTCACGAATATGGCCGAGCCATCCCCCACAATCGGGAGCGGCCCACTGTTGGTCGTCGGCCTGGGCAACCCCGGACCGCACTACGAAAAGACCCGGCACAATGTCGGGTTCATGGTCGCCGATCTGCTGGCCGGACGCCTCGGCGGGACATTTAAGGTACATAAGCGCTCGGGTGCCGAAATCGTCACCGGCCGGCTGGGAAACCGTCCCGTCGTCCTGGCCAAGCCGCGGACCTACATGAACGAGTCCGGCCGCCACGTCGGCCCACTGGCGAAGTTCTACTCGGTGTCACCCGCCGACGTGATCGTGATTCACGACGAACTCGATATCGACTTCGGCAGGATCCGGCTCAAGCTCGGCGGCGGCGAGGGTGGCCACAATGGACTGCGTTCGGTGGTGAATGCGTTGGGCACCAAGGACTTCCACCGAGTTCGAATCGGCATCGGGCGCCCGCCCGGCCGCAAGGACGCAGCCGCGTTCGTGCTCGAGAGCTTTAGTGCGGCCGAACGAGCCGAGGTTCCAACGATGTGCGAGCAGGCCGCCGATGCCACCGAGCTGCTGATCGAGTCCGGCCTGGAGTCCGCGCAGAACCTCGTCCACGGCTGGTGATCAGCCAGGTCGCCCTCAGCTGACCAGGGCAACCGAGTTCGCTCGGCGCAGCTTTCCCGACGGCGTCTTCGGGATGGTGCCGGGCCCGAGCACCACCACATTGCGTGGTCGTACCCCCACTTCGCCGACCACCGCATGTGCCACCTGCTGCTCGATCCGGCGCACCTCGGCGGGATCCTCCCACTCGTTGGACTCGACGGCGACCGCAAAGGTCTCCCGTGAGTGGCCGGCATCGAGGCGGACCGCGACGGCGCAACCCGGTCGCACACCCGTGACGTTGCCTGCCGCGCGTTCGATGTCGGTGGGGTAGATATTGCGTCCGGCCATAATGATCACGTCCTTCACCCGACCGCACACCACGACGTGGCCGGCCTCGGTCAGATAGCCGAGGTCCCCGGTGTCGTACCACCCATCGGTGTCCTGCGCCGCGACGAAGCCCCCCATCGTGATGTATCCCGGAGTCAGCGATTCGCCGCGCAGTTCGATGATCCCGACCCCGCGGGTCGGCAGCGCAGTGCCGTTTTCGTCCACGATGCGCGCCTCGAGGTCCTGCAGCAGCGGACCCAAAGTGGCCAGTCTGCGGGTGTTGCCCTTGGTCGCCGGGATGGCCCGGCGCAGCGCGGCCAGCAGGTCGGCATCGACCTCGTCGACCACCAGTCCGGCGCCGCACTCAGAGAACGACACCGCCAGCGTCGTCTCAGCCATGCCGTAGGCAGGCAGGATCGCATCCGGCCGAAGTCCGAAAGGCTTGCCCGCGTCGAGGAGGTCCTCTACGTCGGCGGGATCGACCGGTTCGGCGCCGGAGAGTGCGAAACGCAGTGTGGAAAGGTCGAAGTCGCCCGGCTTGGCCTGCCGACGCAGCCTCTTTCCGAACAGCGCGTAGGCGAAGTTGGGCGCCGCCGTCATGGTGCCGTCGTACTTGTCGATGAGCTTGGCCCACAGCAGCGTGTCGCGGAGGAAGTCCATCGGGGTCACCTTGACCAGTTCGGCGCCGAAGTACATCGGGATGGTCAGGAAACCGACCATGCCCATGTCGTGGAAGCAGGGCAGCCAACTGACCATGACATCGGTCTCGACGTCGTACTCCGCGCCGATGAACATCGCCTCGGCGTTGGAGTGGATATTGCGGTGCGTGATCACCACTGCCTTCGGTGAACCGGTGGAACCCGACGTCAACTGCATCAGGGCGACGTCGTCCTCGCCGGTCTCAACCGGGTCGACGGGGTCGGCGGTGAGCAACTCCTCGACCGTCAGGACCGTGACACCGCGTTCTTTGAGGATCGGGACGGCCAGCAGAAACGGATCGGAGACCACGACGGCCTTGGCTTCGATCATATCGATGACGTTGGCGGTGTCCTTGGCCCAATGCTCGAGGTCAGTTCGCGGCGTGGGCTGATGCAGCATCGTCAGGCTGGCGCCGCGCATCCACAGCGCCTGGGCGGTCGGCGCGATCTCCACCGGTGCACCGGCCAGGACACCGACCGCGTCGCCCGGTCCGACACCCGCAGCGGCCAATCCGCCGGCGATCCGCCTGGCGCGCTCATGCACCTCGAGCCAGGTGTGCCGGACTGCTTCAACCGGCTCTCCGGTGACCATGCCCTTGGTGCTGGTCCTGGCACTGTCGAACATCTTGTCCGTGAAACGGCTCACGACGACCTCCTCTGCATCCGGTGCGCTGTCGCCAACAGCGCCCTGCCCGGACATTCATGCTCCGCCCACCGCACCGCAGCCGCTCGGCGGCGCGCCCGTGGAACTGTGGAGCTTTTCGGTCTCGAATCGGTGATATCCCCGTACGGTATCTTAAACTTCCCTTAAGAAACACGCCAACCCGCGGGTCAAATCGCCGCGGGTCACCCTCTGGCTGAGGCAACCACGCGGGCTCCATGAACCGGGCCACTGGCCACCCGAACGGTCCGGCACACTCCGGCGCCGGCCAACTCGGCTCCGACGGCCACCGCCTCATCAGCCGAGGCGCACAGGAAAGCGCAGGTGGGGCCAGAGCCGGAGACGATGCCCGCCAGGGCACCCGCCTCGACACCCGCCCGCAGGGTGCGCCGCAGGTTCGGCTCCAGGCTCAGGGCCGCCGCTTGCAGATCATTGCCCAGCAGCGGGGCGAGTTCATGGGGGTCACCTGCAGAGAGCGCGGTCAATACCGGCTCCGGGTCGGACAGCCGCGGCGGACTGCCGACCTCGCGCAGTCGGTCGACTTCGGAGTAGACCGCGGCGGTGGACAGTCCACCCGCACCGAAGGCGAGCACCCAGTGAAAAACGTTGCGGGCCAGCACGGTGGTGAGTTCCTCACCACGACCGGTGCCCAGGGCGGTCCCGCCGTGCAGTGCGAAGGGAACATCGCTGCCGAGCAGGGCAGCCATGGCATGCAGATCGCGGCGCGGCACGCGGAGTTCCCACAGTGCATTCATCCCGACCAGCACAGCGGCCGCATCGGCACTGCCACCGGCCATGCCGCCGGCCACCGGGATCGACTTGTTGATCGTGATGTCCACATCGGGTGCGCGCCCGACATGCCCGGCCATCAACTCTGCGGCCTGCCAGGCCAGGTTGCGGCCATCGGCAGGCAGTCCCTCAGCGCCCTCTCCGAGGAGACGCAGCGAGAGCACGTCCGCATCGCGCACGGTCACGTCATCAGCCAGCGAAACAGCATGGAAAACGGTCGTCAGCTCATGGAAACCGTCCGGGCGCGGGTCACCGACTTCAAGGTAGAGGTTCACCTTGCCGGGAACCCGAACCGTCACGGATCCTGTTGGCAACCAATCCGCAGCGGCGCTGCCGGTCATCACGGCAGCAGCCTAGCGGGGCGGTCAGCGCGATTCGACCGACTGCACGGCCGCCTGGCCGCTAGCCCGCGTCTCAACGGGTGCGGCGGAGCGTTGCAACAACCGCACGAAGTCGGCCACGCAGAGCGTCTCGCCGCGCCGGGCCGGGTCGATACTGGCTGAGAGCAGTCGCTCCGCGGAGGCGTTGCCCGAGCCTGCCCAGTCCAGGTAGGCGTTCCGCAGGGTCTTCCGCCGTTGCGCGAACGCGATGTCGATCAGTTCGAAGACCTGAGTCCGGAACGCCTCGTCGGTGGGCCAGGGTGAGGTCTCGTAGCGGTCGATCCGCACCAATCCGGAGTAGACCCGCGGGATCGGCCAGAAAACGGTCGGCGAGACCGTGCCGTAGCGGCGAACGTCGCCGAAGAAGCGCGCCTTGACACTCGGCACCCCGTACTCCTTGCCGCCCGGTTCGGCGCCGAGGCGATCGGCGACCTCGGACTGCACCATCACCATGGTGGTGCGGATGGTCGGGAACTCGGCCAGCAGATGGAGCAGGGCTGGCACCGCGATGTTGTAGGGCAGGTTCGCCACCAGTGCGGTGGGCGGCACTTTAAGGTCGGCGCGCCGGATGCCCAGGATGTCGCGGTTGAGCACCGTCAGACGATGAATTTCGGAGTGTGAATGGGAGGCAATGGTTTTGGGCAGGCGTTCGGCGAGCACCGAATCGATCTCGACGGCGGTGACCTCCGCACCGCGATCGAGAATTGCCAGGGTCAGGGACCCCAGTCCGGGGCCGACCTCCAGAACGTGGTCGCCCTTGTTGACGCCGGACGATGACACGATCCGGCGCAAGGTGTTGGCGTCATGAACGAAGTTCTGGCCCAGTGCCTTCCGGGGCCGGAAATCGAGGTCCTTGGCGAGGTTGCGGATCTCGGTACGGGTGAGTAACCGAATCGTCATGGGATCCCCTCTACGGCGTGACGTCAGCACTAGTTAAGTGGACTTAGTTCGTTGCTGACCCCGCGCGCTGAGCGTACCGCACTATGGCGTCGGCGTCCTGTCATCGTGATCAGGGCAGACCGTAGACCCGCCGGGCCGTCGCCTCGGAATCCCCAGCCACCTGCTCAGCCGGGACATCCAGCAGATCAGCCAGTGCGCGGACGGTGTAGGGCAGGCAGTACGGCTCATTGGGGGCACCCCGGAACGGATGCGGGGTGAGAAACGGCGCGTCGGTCTCCACCATCAGCTGATCCGGCGGAATCAGCGCCGCCGCGGCGCGCAGTGCGTGCGCGTTGCGGAAGCTCACCGTTCCGGACAGGCTGAGAATCCAACCGGCGTCGACGCAGGTTCTCGCCATCTCCGGACCCGACGAGAAGCAGTGGAAGATTACCGTCTCGGGAGCGCCCTCGGCGCGCAGCACGTCGAGCACCTCAGCGTCGGCCTCGCGATTGTGAATCATCAACGGCTTGCCGGTTCGCTTGGCGAGGTCGATATGCCAGGCGAAGGCCTCGCGCTGACGGGCCGACTGGGCACATCCTTCAAGTGTCCCGGGCCAGTACAGATCCATTCCCGTCTCGCCGATGGCCACCACCCGCGGCGCCGACGCCAACTCCTCGAGTTCGTCGCGGGCCGCGGCGGTGAGGCCGTCCGCACGCGTGGGGTGCAGGCCCACCGCGGCGAAAACCCGTTCATCCCATTCGGTGGCCGCAGCAGCCCAGCGCGCCGAGTCGAGGTCGTCGGCGATGGTGACCATCGCCAGCACGCCGACGGCCTCCGCGCGATCCGCGATGGCGCGCACGTCGGCGGGAGTGCGCGCGCCGCAGGCGTCGAGGTGGGTGTGGGCGTCAATCAGTGGCGTCAGCGGCACCGGGGGTGGCGGTGCCGCACGCTCCGATCGCGAAGTGCCCACCGCAACACCATAGGGTGGTGCTGTCATGACCGAGTCGTACTACCTGACCACCGCGATCGCCTACCCCAACGGCGCACCGCACGTCGGCCACGCCTACGAGTACGTCGCCGCCGACGCGATCGCGCGATTCAAGCGACTCGACGGTTTCGACGTGCGTTTTCTGACCGGCACCGACGAGCACGGCCTCAAGATGGCGCAGGCCGCGGTC
>CAMDFY010000023.1 GCA_945897705.1 Bifidobacterium breve
CACCTGTTCCCGGTTCGGCGACCTCGACTCGGAGATGTCGGTCTACCGAAACTCGGGATTCGAGCGGGGACTCGGTAGCCGTTCGACCCAGAACCTCACTTACCGGGCATTGCGGCGACTCAACGTGTCCATCCCCGACATGGTGGACACCCTCGAAGATGAGTGCACCTTCGTGCAAGAGTCGATTCCGTGATGCGCGGTGACCAGGCAGTTAGGGGTTGCTATTCTCTAGCAACGCATGCCGATGTAGTTCAATGGCAGAACATCAGCTTCCCAAGCTGAATACGCGGGTTCGATTCCCGTCATCGGCTCCAGACTTACCGTGACGTCAGCTGATCGATCAAGTTGTAGCCCGTCGGGTCGTCAGGCAGCACCGGGGCGAAGCCCTCGAGAAAGATGATCGCGATGACGTTCGCGGCGACCACGCCGATGAACAGCCAGATGACGGCGGTCGAGACCCCCCAAGCCGCACTGCCGACGGCAGGCGCCTGCGGAATGCCCCGCGGCATCACCATCAGCATCACGCCGACGTAGATCATCACGATGGCGAAGGTGACGAACGCCCACGTGTAGAGATGCAGGCCAAGGAACGGTTCGCCGTAGCCAGAATCGCCGGGTTTGATGTGCAGCAGTATCTGGCGCACCGATACCGACGCACCCGCCAGCACACCGATCAGGCCCATGCCGAGGCCCTGCACATAGCGGGCGGTGGTGAGTTCGCCGCGACGAGCCTGGATGATCACGAACAACGCTCCCAGCGTCGCCAGGATCATCCCGTAACGCTGCAGCATGCACAACGGGCAGGGGAACTCCCCCATGACGAACTGGATGAAGAACGCACTGAGCATTACCACGCAGTAGGCCAGTACCCACGCGTGCAGACCCCAGAACGTGATGAACCCCCACAGCCGACTGCCGTCGCCCTGAGGATCTTCGATGATCCGCGTCTCCTCGACGACGATCTCGGCCATCAGAAGCTCAGATCCAACGTTGACGTGACGTGGTAGCGGAACAGACCGATCGTCGCCACCAGCCCAACAGCCCAGAGTGCGATGACCACCCCGCGGTTGGCACCCCGCCATACCAGCAAGGCAAGCACCAAAAGTAGAACCATGATGAGAATGTCCACGCGCGAACCCTAAGCCGTGGCGGACGGATTGCGGAGCCGTTTGGCCCGGACTCAGCCCAGACTCAGCCCGGACTCAGCCCGGAAAGATATGCACCCAGTCGACGAGCATCTGGCACGGGTAGTTGCCCGGCGCCGCATCCTTGCCCCCCGTGCCACCGATCGCCACGTTGAAAACCGGCTTCATCATGAAGCCGGGATCGTTGAAGGCCCAGTCGTCGAGCGAAAACGCCGGAACCTCGAAGTACGGTTCCATACCGGGTTGGTAGTCCAGCCAGAAGTACATCCCGGAGGTGTTCCAGGTCATCCGCCAGCGGTGCCACGCATCGTCGACGGGAACCGGCATCGTCGCGAACGAGGTGCCGTCGAGGCGGGCGTGCACGGTGGTACCGGACGGCCACTCCATGTTGCCGTACCACTCGACGAGGTCCACCTCGCCACCACGTGGTTTGTTCTCGTTGACCACCCACCAGGCCGGCCATGCCCCAGGAGTGAGGCACTCCATTTTCACCCGGGCTTCGAACGTGTGGTTGATCGGCGCCGCGAAGTTGCCGACGACCTTGCCGCTGACGTACCTGCCCGGCGCCTCCCGGGTGGCGCGGATAACCAGGTTGGAGTTGCCGTCGAGGAACACATGTTCGCGATCGTCGCGGTATTGGCCCATGTTTTCCGGTCGGTCCCAGAACACCGGGTTCTTGATCAGTTCTCGCCGTTGGGCGATTTGCCACAGTGCCGGGTTCGGCGGGGCGCCGGCCGGTCCGTCAAACTCATCGCCGAGGAACCCCGGGGGCACTGCGGCAGCGGGCGCCGGCGGGACACCCGGGACGGGCCCCGGCGCCTCGGGGCCGACCGGGTCGGCCCCGGCGGTCGGCGTCGGAATCGACACGGCGGCCATGCTGAGGCCGGCCATCACCATGGCACTGCGGCGATCGATATCGGGCATGGCTCCGTATCTTAAAGGCCAATTGTCGGGCCGTACACCTCCGGGGGCGCATCTGCCGCCGCACAGCTATCGGAGAGGTCCCACTTTGAGTGTCTCTAGCTGGTGAAATTGCGCTTTTCATTCACCGCAGATAAAGCCCGACAGCCAGTCATGGCGCCAGTGCGTCCGCCTGCAGTGCGGTGCGGATCGCCTCGTCGAAATCCCGACACGTGCGCCGGATCGCCTCGTCATCGGTCGCGATGGCTACCGCACTACGAATGCATCCGACCATCGTCGGCCGGGTGATCGTGATGTGGTGGTCGGCCGTGAACAGTTGCGCTCTGCGCCGGGCGGCGCTCAAGATCGTTTCGTAGGCCGGTAGCAGGCACATCAGGCATGCGATGCGGTAGCCCGCGGCTTGGTGCGGCACGTCGAGAACGTAGGACGTTGCACTGCGTAATTCAGCCAGGACGTCGCCGATCACATCCTCGACCCAGGCGGCGGTGGCGCCGGCCAAATCCAAGGGCGCGTGGTCAATGACGCGCAACCACTCGTCGGGCAGATAGCAGATCCGCCGCTGCAGATCCTCGGTGAAATCCTTGAGGACATTGGTCTTCTGCAACGCACGGCCACACGCTTCACTGCCGGCCAACAGGTTCTTCGCCACGTCGCTCGTCAGACCGTAATGATCGATGACCAATTCGGTGCCCATGCCTCCCACGGTGCCGGCCACCGAGTAGCAGTAGTCGTTGTAGGCATCCACGGTCGCCAGCATGCGCACGTCCCCGCGCGTCGCCACCGGCGTGGAACGCCCTGGGTCGAGAACCAATTCCATGCCCTTGGCCATCAGTGAAATCCACTGCTGCAGGATCGCGCGAACGTGCGGCGGAAAGGTGGCATAGATCAACCACAGCGGCAGACCTCCATCGACGGTCATCAGGGCGCGCTCATCGGCCGACAAACCCGGCCACGGCATCACATCCCACCGGCCGAGTCGCTGCGGCGCGATGCCAGGCTCCGACAGCAATCCGGCGAATTCGGCAAACCGCTCCGTTTGCCACGACAGCGGCTCCGAGCAGTCCTCGATGTTGTCGAGCACACGACACAGCAGGTACGCCGTCGCGATGTAGTCCTGCAGTGGGTCCTCCAACCACGGGACCACCAAAGCGAAGGAACGCGACACCCGTCCCATCGTGGTCGTGAGATAGATCCGCTGAAGCGGCTTGAGGGTGTAGACATCGAACAGCGCGGCGCTCTGCTCCTCGGGCATGGCCGACACGCCGTTCGAGGGCATCGCGCCTTCACCTAATTCGTGAGGTGAAGGCCGCATGCCCTCCCACCTTACGCGCGGGTTCCGGTCGTCGCTGCGCGGCCTGACCCGTCGAACTTACGGTTCGACGGCGTCGTGCTGAGCGTCGTCGGGACGTGCCTCACCGGATGTCGCATCGAGCACACTGACGTCGATGCCATAGGGCAGGAAACGGACGTTGCGATTCGGGTCGGTGTTGAGCTTGTTCGCCCTCAGCGCGTCGAGTTCGCTCTTGTAAACCTGCTCGACATGGGCCTTGCCGTCATCGCCGGACATGTAGATGGCCCACACGCCGTCGCCGGCCTCCCCCGCGGTCTCCGGTTGTGGGCGCGAGCGAGGCGTGGGCCGGACGAACTGGTCGAACAGCATTCCGAAGCCGGCGCCCTGCGGCGAGTTGGTGAAGAGTCGGCCGAATGCGTCACGAAGGCCTTCCCCGGCCTCACGCGCGACACGGTCGAATTCGTTGGGGTCGAAGCCGAACGGCCCGTTGTTGTCCATGTCTCTAGTGTGCGCCATGTTTGCTGCCGCTGTCGCGTGTTGGCGGTAAGCCACCAGCGAAACCCGCGGTTCACAGCACCGTCAGCGGCAGCGATCGGCGCGGCTGGAACTCGAAGGTGGCGCCTAGGCTGAACTTTGTCACCGCCACCTCGGATGACTCTTTGCCCGGGGTATCGGTCAGCTCGAACTCGGCGGTCCAGTCGTTGTCGGTACCGCGGAACCGAACCGCCAGATGTGGATCAACGGCGGTGGCGATTGCCTGCAAGGGTTCGGTCGAAGCCGGGGAACCTGCCGGGGAACACAGCGAGATCCAGGCTCCGTCATCATGGGCGGGCGATGGTCGCACATCCAGACGCCCAGCACCGATGTCGGCCACCACATATCCGGCTGGATTGAGTAGCGGATGCACGCGTAGCACCTCGGTGAGGCCGGCGATGTCCGCGGGCAACTTCAACGCTCGCCGGATGCGCTCGGCGGCCACCCCGGCGATTCCGGTGAGTTGCTTGGTGCCGATCGCGGTCGCCAGTTCGGCGTTATCACCCGCGCGGGCCCGCACGGCGATACCGAAGGAGAGGTTCAGTAGGTGCATCTGCAGGCACACCTCGTCGGCGATGCGGACCAGAGCCGAATGCGAGAACGCTCCGAAATCGACATCGGACAGCAATGGTCCGGAGTAATCCGCCTGCCCATTCGCGTCGGAGTCGATCGGCGCAAGTTCCCATCTCGCCGCCTCGGTCTGTGCGACAACCTCCAACGCCGGGATGCCCGTCGCTTGCGGGTTGGACTCGTCGATGGTCACCGTCCATGCGCAGTGCGGCTTGCGGTCGGACGGCGTGCGCGGCGGCCGATGGATCGGCCGCACCTGTGCGCGCGGGTTGGTGGCCACCGCGGTGGCATCGAAGGTGGGGTCCTCGATGTCGTGGCACATTCCCTGGACGTAGTCCGGACCCATCGGTTCCACGTCAAGCAGGGCGCCGCAGTGGTCGAGGTGGAATTCGCCGTGCCAGCGGTCGTGCACGGTGTAGCGGAAGTCCATGAATTGCGGCGGCGCACCGATGTCGAACTGCAAGCCCTTGAAAATGGTGATGATGTCATCGCCTTGGTAGCACAGGGCCTTCTGCATCCGCCGGGTGTAAAGCGGGCTGGCGCCGGCCCACTCCTCTATCGCGATCTGCAGCATTTCCTCGCGGCCGAAAGACTGAATGCACCACGCCATTCCGGAGCGGTCGATCAGTTGGCCGATCAGCAGCAACTCGGGCACCAGAACAGCCAACTCGTCGCGCGACAACGCGGCGTAACGGCTCAGCGGTGGGCTCACGCCCCAAAACCTAGCCCACTCGTTGCGGGTGTGCTGCAATGTCGGACATGGCTGATGCGAACGCGATCGAGGCAATCAAACGGGTGAAGTACCGCTACCTGCGGGCGCTGGACACCAAGCATTGGGACGACTTCGCCGACACCTTGACCGAGGACATCTCCGGTGCCTACGGATCATCCCTGGGCAAGGAACACCGCTTTGACAATCGTGCTGATCTGGTGGAGTTCATGCGCACGTCGATGCCCGCCGGGGTGATCACCGAACACCGGGTGACGCACCCGGAGATCACCGTCGACGGCGACGAGGCCGAAGCCACCTGGTACCTGCAGGACCGCGTGATCGTGGCGGAGTACAACTTCATGCTTTTCGGGGCGGCGTTCTACCATGACCGTTACCGCAACACTGCCGCCGGTTGGAAGATCTGCGCAACCGGATACGAACGCACGTACGAGGTGACGCAGTCGGTGGAGGGCCTGAACTTCAAAGTGAAGCCGGGCTCTGCCCTGGCCTGACTACTGGCCGATCGCGACTATTGGGCGATCGCGATCACCGCGCCCGGCTGCAGCCAGCTGATGATCTTGGTCAGCGTGGCGTCGTCGAGCGCCACGCAACCCGCCGTCGGCGAGCCGTTGGAGGTGTGCACGAAGAAGGCGCCACCGCCGCCGGGGATTCGCTCCTTGTTGACGCCCATCACGACGGCGTGCGCGTACGCCGGGATGAAGAGGTTCTCGGTCCCGCTGGCTAGCGAGGTATCGAAGGGACACTCCGATTCCTCGCACACCTGCATGGTGTTGTAGGTCGGGCCGTCGGCGGACCACCAGTAATCCGGAGTCGTCTGGAAGTACTTCAGCCCGCCGCCCGGGCTCGGTTCGGTACCAAAGGCGAAGTCCAGGGAGTAGACGCCCATCGGGGTGGCCGGGACGCCGTCACGGGCCCTGGGCGCCATCCCAGCCGAACCCACCAACACCGGGATCCCGGTGCCGACCGCCTGCCAGCCGGTTGCACCGCGCTGCCAGACGTCCATCTTGGCGGTGGAGCCACCGGTGCCGACAACTGAGAGCACCTGTTGTGATGCGCCCACGGCGGCGGCGAACCACGGCGGCTGGGCAGCGACCACCGGCGCTGACGCGACGGCCACCACGGCTGCGCTGCCGACGGCGCATAGGGACAGCAAGATTGAGCGCATCGGTTCATCGTCCCGGCATGGTTCGGCGGGGGTCAAGTAAAGGTTCGGCCACAGTCGCCGCCGGAATCGGTTGGCGGCTGCGGTGAATACCGCTTCGGCCAGGGCGTCGATAGCATCCTGGCCATGGCGGATCTGCCACCGGGCCAGTGGTCATCCTTGCTCGTCGGCCATCAGTGGCCGGGATCGGAGGCGCTGGCGATTCTGCGGGCCGCCGCGGCATCCCGCGCCGGATTGGGGTCGGACTACGACGGTTACGCGGACGTGTTGCGCGCCATCCGCACGCACGTCCTCGACTCCCAACTCGGTGTCACGGCCGAGAGCGCACGCCAGTCATTCCAGTCCGGCGAAACCCTGGCACGGGATGTCGCCGCGCGAAACCTCGCGAAACACCAGTCCTACGAATCCGCTCACCAGTGGATCACCGAACTCCGCACCGACCTGGCGATGATCGCCGACGACGGCAACACCGAGATCCGCCGGATCCTGGATTCCACTGCCACCGCCGCCGAGAAGATCGGCGCACTGGCGCAGACCGTGACGGAAGCCCAAGTGCGGGCCAACACGAGGGCGGCGAGTTGTAGTGCAAACCTCTGCGACGCGATTCACACGGTTCTGATAACCGGGGATGAGCCCGTCTCGGCCCGGGAGTTTCTGCGCACCAACGGTATTGATCTTCAGCGCGCATTCGGCTCACCTAATCCCGAATTCATCCACACACAGGTCAGCGCCATCATTGCCGAACAAACGGCCGGGACGACGTCGACCTCGGGGAGCAGCGTCGCCGGGTCGACACCGGCACCAGCTCCCGATTCCCTCGCTGACCACCTCGCCGACGGCGCCGCCGCGGGCGCGCCACTGGCAGCTGGTGCCGAAGCCCTGGCGGCGGGTGCGGTGAACGCGGTGAATGGGCAACCGGCGACCCCGAACCCGCAACCCGGTGCCGATTCGCTGACGCCCGCCGTGACTCCAGGCAGCCTCTATTCCGGCACACCCGGTCTGGGTACACCCGTTTTGGGTACACCCGTTTTGGGCACACCCGGTTTGGGCACACCCATTCTCAGCGCGGGCGTCGCCGCCCTGCCCCCGGTGTCACCCGTCGCGCCATCGCGGATGGCCTTTGAAAGGCCCGCGATGACGGGCGGGCCGCTCCCCGGTTACGGCTCGGACCTGCGGCCGCCACGCGGAAGTGCCGCACCACCGCCAGTCTCCGGTGCACCGACATCGGCGCCGATCAATTCCGCCGGCACGGCGGGGATCGCCCCCACGACGATGGTGCGCCCGCAGCCGGCATCCGCGGTGGCAGCCGCCGCGGGTGCCGTCGCTGCCGGTGCGGTCGCCGGCTACGGGGCCAGCAGAGCAGCGGCGCGGAACCGGCTCAGCCGACTCCTGGCAGCGGTGGTAGTCCAGGAGCCCGATTTACGCTGGGCAGTCGGCGAAAGGCCAGACGGCACTGCGGTTCTGGTGACCGACCTGGCCTATGGCTGGATTCCCCCACACGTCGGAATTCCGGCCGGGGTGCGGTTGCTGGAGCCGGGCATACGGAACGCGGACCTGACCGCGTTGCTTCACGACGCTGTCCAGTTGGCCGCCTATGACCCAACGCATGCGCGGGTCATTCCGGCCGACGATGAAGATCGGCCGCCGATGTCGATCAGCGCGCGTCGCACCACCGCGGTCGAGGACCTCGGCTGGGAATTGACCCGGGCGACGAAGTGGCGTCCGGGCCTGCCACGCATCGTCCACACCCTGGCCCGGGCGGGCATCGCGCGCACCGGATGCCTGGATTCCGAAATCGCCCTGCTTCGCGATCACCTTCACGCCGTCGGCCACGACGTACTGGATGACTACCCCGATGCGGTCGCGCCAGCCGCAGTAGGCGACTGGCAATTGCTGGCCGCCGTCGCGGCGCTCATCGACGGCTCGTCAATGATCGCCAACTACCACTTCGCCGGGTTCCAGGCGCGTGTCCGGGGATCAGAGGCAGTCGACCTCCGATGAGCGACGGGATCTTCAACGCCGATCTGGATCAGTACCTGAGAGCGGCCGGCATCGACGGGCCGCCGCCGGCGATCACCTCCGATCCCCTGATCGCCGGCCTCACACCTACCGAACAGCTGCTGCGCATGCTTGGCCTGGCAGCCAACGCCGATGACCCCGCCGATATCGCCGACAGCATCACCCAACAGACCGATCGTGACACCGGGGCTAGCGAATCGGCGCGGGCGTTCGCCGCTGAAGACGAACGCGCCGGAGCGGAACTGAACAGCACCGCGGCACAGATCCCCGCACTGATCGCCGGCATCGCCGGCGCCGTCGCCGGGGCACTCGGCGGAGTGCTGCAGCCCCTGGGCCAGCTTCCCCAGGCCCTGGGTCAGCTTCCCGGGTCCGTCGCGCAGATTTCCGGGTCCCTCGCACAGAATCCGCAGGGATGGGGAGCCTCCCCGATCGGTATGGGCGGCGACGGGGAGCCCGCCGAACCCGACCTGGCATTCGATGACACGTTCGACGAGTTCGGCGATACCGACCGCTTCGGTGACACCTGGGCCGGAGACGGTGGCGGCGGCGGAGCCAGCGCCGCCGGGGGTGCGGGCGGTGGACCCGGCACCACGGCTACCGGCGTACTGGGACCACCACCTGTTCCATCGGCCGGAACTGCGCCCGCTTCGGCACCGGCGCTGCGCACATCACCGCCGGGCATCGGCGCGGCCGGTCCGCCCGCAGCCACAGGAATGGCGGGTCTGCCGCTGATCCCGCCCGGTGCCATGCACCCCGCCGCGGCAGGCGATAAGGACACCAAAACTGAAACCAAACGTGTCTCGGTACCCACGGTGCGCAACGGCGCACCGGTCCAAGGCCGACTCGTTCCCCCACCGGCCGCCCCCACGGTCGTCACGCGGGTGGAAGGCAAACCGGTTGCCACCAAGCGCGTCGTCGCCCCTGCTCTTGAGTGAGGGAGCGCAGGACCCGTCGAGCAGTCCTGACAGCCCGGGCGCCGGTTTCTCAGACCAGCGGCCGGCCGGTGCGAATACGCCAGTCGACATCGTGCAGAAGGACATTGAACGGAAAGGCGCGGACGAAGCGCGGTGCCAGGTTGTTCGTCAGCCGGATTCCGGTCATCAGCCGGTCGAACTCCCGCTGCTTGACCGGGTTCCACTCCAGTTTCATCTCGTCGCGGAAGCGTTGCGGCAGGAATCCGGTGGTGATCAGCAGAGCCAGGCTCTCGTTGAACTGCTGCACCGGTCCGGGCAGACGGAACCCCTTCATCCGCGATACCGCAATGGGGTAGAGGTACTCGCGGACGGTGTCGTCAATGTGGACGCTGTCCAGAGATTTCTGCCAGTACCGGTCGAATGCGGCCCGGTCCGGCGGCCACATCTGCTCCGGAACCTGCAGCATCGTGGCCAGTGCCATACCATCGCGATAGTGCTGATCGGCGGTGTCGTCGTCCATCTCACCGACGAATGTGCGGTAGACATCCACCCCGCCCTTGTAGAGGCACGCACCGACCCACAGTTGGAGGTCGGGGTCGAATGCGTTGTAGGCAACCGGACTCTCGTCCGTCGAATACACCTGTGCGTGAGCGCGATTGACTGCCCGGCGGAAGGCCTGTTTCTGCTTCTCGGTGCCACGACTGGCGACGGCGAGATAGGTGAACGTGGTCCGTGCTCGCTTGATCGGATGGCGGTCGACGCGACCGCTCTCCACTCGGCTCTCCAGCACGCCGTAGCCGACGCCGGGACGAGCGAGTTGCATGATCACGTTCGCCGCCCCGGCCAGCAGTGCGACGCCCATCATGCCGTCCTCGGCGCCGGCCGACCGCCGCCGTGGGCGCCCGACGGGGGGTGCGGCCGAGTCGCCGACGGGCCGGTCGACCAGACCGATCCGCAACGGCGTGCCCATGTCGATTCCTCCTTGGCTCTGACGGAATTGTAGGCCCGTACCGCGGGGCGAGCGTCCTATCGCGGCTCACCGACCACCGCGCTGATCGCGAGCCGTCCCGGGAGTACCCTCGGTCCCAACCAAGCGGTTAATCGAGAGCAGGGAAGGCGACTCACCTCATGCCCATTGCGATCAAACCCGAGCACCAGGATCTGGCCGAATCGGTCCGGGCACTTCTCAACCGCGTTGCGCCGGCCGAAGTTCTGCACGAGGCACTGGAAACCCCGATCAGCAATCCGCCGCCGTTCTGGCGCGCGGCGGCCGATCAGGGTCTGCATGGCCTGCACCTGAGCGAATCGGTGGGCGGTCAGGGCTACGGCATGCTCGAGTTGGCCGTGGCGGTCGCGGAGTTCGGACACGGCGCGGTCCCCGGCCCGTTCATCCCATCGGTGATTGCCAGCGCACTGATCGCGGCCCACGATCCGGAGTCCAAGCTGTTGGCCGAACTCGCCAGCGGAGAGACGATCGCCGCGGCCGCACTCGAATCCGACCTCACCGGTACCCAGGTCGACGGCACCCTGACGATTCGCGGCGAGTGCCGGTGCGTGCCGGCGGGTGCCCAGGCGTCACTGCTCGTGCTGCCGGTCTCGATCGAGAACACCGTTGCGTGGGTGGTTCTCGACGCTGCTCAACTTCAGATCGAGGAATGGAAGTCGGTGGATCCGTTGCGGCCGGTGGCCCGGATCCGGGCTGACGGCGCCGAGGTGAGCACCGATCGCGTGCTGTCAGCCGTCCCGCACTCCGCCGGGCGCGCGATCATCACCACGCTGCTGTCCGCCGAGGCTGTCGGGATCGCCCTCTGGGCCACCGAGACCGCCTCGGAGTACGCCAAAATCCGAGAGCAGTTCGGTCGGCCGATCGGGCAGTTCCAAGCAATCAAGCACAAGTGCGCGGAGATGATCGCCACCACTGAGCGCGCCACCGCGGCAGTGTGGGACGCGGCCCGCGCGATCGACGAGGCGGCCGCGAACGACTGGGGCGATGCGTCCACCCACTACCAATTTGCTGCGGCAGTTGCGGCCACCCTTGCCCCCGTCGCCGCCCAGCACTGCGCCCAGGACTGCATCCAGGTGCACGGCGGTATCGGCTTCACCTGGGAGCACGACACCAACGTCTATTACCGGCGCACGCTGGGCCTGGTGGCCGCCTTCGGGCACACGTCGCAGTTCGGGCAACGTGTGTTTGACACCGCCACCACCACCGGCATGCGGACCCTGGATATCGACCTGGACCCCGAGACCGAGCAACTGCGCGCGGAGATCCGCGCCGAAGTCGCCGGGCTGAAGGCGATTCCGCGCGAGGAGCGCAATGCCGCGATCGCCGAAGGTGGCTGGGTGCAGCCGCATCTGCCCCGGCCCTGGGGCCGGGCCTCCGATCCGGTCGAGCAGATCATCATCGCCCAGGAGTTCTCCACCGGACTGGTCAAGCGGCCGCAGATGGGCATCGCCGCCTGGTTGATCCCCTCGATCGTCGCGTACGGCACCGAGGATCAAAAGCAGCGCTTCCTACCGCCCACCTTCCGCGGCGAGATGATCTGGTGCCAACTGTTCTCCGAGCCCGGTGCGGGTTCGGACCTGGCTAGCCTGACCACAAAGGCCACCAAGGTCGACGGCGGATGGCGGATCACCGGACAGAAGATCTGGACGACGGCCGCGCAGTTCTCACAGTGGGGCGCGCTGCTGGCCCGAACCGACCCGAGCGCCGCCAAGCACAACGGCATCAGCTACTTCCTGCTCGACATGGCCAGCGAGGGCGTCGAAGTCAAGCCGCTGCGGGAACTCACCGGCAACGCACTGTTCAACACCGTATTCATCGACGACGTCTTCGTACCCGATGACCGAGTCCTGGGTGAGGTGAACCAGGGCTGGGAGGTCAGTCGCAATACCCTTACCGCGGAACGGGTTTCGATCGGAAGCAGTGAGCCGGGATTCCTGCCGAACCTGGAGCGGTTCGTCGAATTCGTCAGCGAGGGCGACTTCGATGACGTCGGCCGGCATCGGGCCGGTGAACTTATCGCCGAGGGTCACGCCGCGAAGCTGATGAATATGCGCTCGACGCAGCTGACCCTGGCCGGCGGAGATGCGATGCCGTCAGCGGCGATCTCCAAGCTGCTGTCGATGCGGACCGGCCAGGGATACGCCGAGTTCGCGGTCTCATCGTTCGGTATCGCCGGTGCGATCGGCGACGGGTCTTCACCGCAGGGCCGGTGGGCGGAGTTCCTGCTGGCCAGTCGGGCGACGACGATCTACGGCGGCACCTCCGAGGTCCAGCTCAACATCATCGCCGAGCGCCTCCTGGGACTGCCCCGCGACCCGTAGCGCTAGCGGATCTCGATCTGCCGCAGTTCACGTTTGAGAATCTTGCCGGTGGGGTTGCGCGGCAGTTCGGCGAGGAAGATCACCTCACGCGGCACCTTGTAACGCGCCAGGTGATTGCGGACGTAGTCCTTGATCGCGTCTTCGGTCAGGGCGGCGCCGTCCTTGAGAACCACGAAGGCGCGCAACCGCTGGCCGAAGTCCTTGTCTTCCACGCCGATCGCGGTGGCCTCGATGACCTCGGGGTGCCCACTGATCAGATCCTCCACCTCAGCGGGGAATACGTTCTCCCCACCGGAGACGATCATTTCGTCATCGCGTCCGCTGACATAGAGCAACCCGTCGGGGTCGAAGTAGCCGACGTCACCGGAGGACATCAAGCCGTCGATGATCTCCTTGTTGCCGCCGCCGGTGTAGCCCTCGAAGGGAAAGAAGGTGCCGACGAAGATCCGCCCTACCCTGCCGGTGGGCAACTCGCTGCCGTGCTCGTCGAGGATCTTGACCTTCACACCCTTGATCATCGGTCCGACGGTCGCCGGATTCTTCTTCAAGTCCTGCGGCCGGGCGATGGAGACGAATGAGATTTCAGTTGAGCCGTAGAGGTTGTAGACCACCGGACCGATGTCCTTCATCGCCCGGGTGGCCAGCTCGGCGCCGAGCTGCGAACCGGAGACGAAGATGATCCGCAAGTTGGAGAGGTCGGGCTTGGTCGGCATCGCCTCCAGTGCGTCGAGCATCCGGGACAGCATCACCGGGACGACCACGATCGCGGTCACCTTGTGCGCGGCGACGTCGGAGAGAACGACGGCCGGTGCGAACCGGCGGTGCAGCACGAGTGTCGAGCCGAGCGTCATCGCGATGGTGGCGTGCAGGTAGCCCAGTGCGTGGAACATCGGCGACGGCAACGCCGTGACCTCGCCGGCCTTGAACGGGACCGCCGAGAGCACGCCGCCGATCGGGGCGAGCGTCGGCGGCGCGTGCCGGTTCGCACCCTTGGGTGTGCCGGTGGTGCCGCTGGTGAGGATGATGATCGCCGACTTCTTGGTGGCCTTGGGGGCAGCGTCCTTACTGCTGCGCTCGATCATCTCGGCCAATGTCTCGTCGGTACTGCTCGACGGTTCCGGGCTGTCCGGGTTGGTGCCAAGTGCCCGGATAGCGCCCAGTGCCGGCCTGGCCATCTTCACCGCGTCGGCGTACTCGTCGTCATAGATGATGACCCGCGCACCCTCACGCTCGGAGACATCGCGGATCTGCGGTCCGGAGAACTCCGTATTCAGCAAGATGGTGCGCGCCCCAACCCGGGCGCAGGCGTAATTCGCGATCAGAAACCACCGGTGATTGCGGGCCAGAATGGCCACCCCGTCGCCGCCGCGCACGCCCAGATCCAGTAAACCGTTGGCGACCGCGTTGACGGCGTCGTTGAGCTCGGTGAAGGTCATCGTGCCCTCGTCATCGACGATCGCCGTGCGGTGCGGATTCCTGCGGGCGTTCAGCGCAGGGATCATGCCGATTTCACCCCAGCGCGCGACATCGGCACCGAGGGCGGCCAGGTTCTGCGGCGGCTCGAACCCAAAGGCACCGGAAGAGATCATCTTCTGCAGGTAGTGCAATTCGGCCGAGCCGCGCTCGGCGTACTGACGCGCCTTGTTCAGTGCGCTGGCGGCTAGATCGGTGATGAGCGACATGAACCAAGACTAGGCTGGCCACGTGGCAACGATGAGCCGCATGCGGACACTGGCGGCCGAACCGCAGGCCGTGTGGAAAGTCCTGGCCGACTTCGGCGCGCTGAGTTCGTGGGCCCGAAACGTCGACCACTCCTGCCTGCTGGAGCACGGCGCAGACGGCATCGGCGTGGGCACATCACGCAGGGTGCAGGTGGGGCGCAACACCCTGGTTGAGAGGATCACCGACGTCATCCCGGCGTCAACGCTGGCCTACGACATCGAAGGCCTGCCCCATCGGGTCCGCCGGGTGGCCAACAGTTGGACACTGGAGCCTGCCGCGCAGGGCTTCACCACCGTCACACTGACCAGCACCGTGGAGATCGGCAACAACCCGGCCGCGCACATCGCCGAACGGGCGGTGTGCCGGCTGATGACCAAACAATCCGAGGCCATGTTGGCCGGGCTGGCACAACAAGTGGAGGGCCGAAAATGACTGAATCCGATGCGGCGGAGCGCCCCGACGTCATCATCGTGATGACCGACGAGGAACGCGCGATCCCGCCGTATGAGGCCAGCGAGGTGCGCACCTGGCGTCAGCGGACACTGGCGGGCCAACGATGGTTCGACGAGAACGGGGTCAGTTTCACCCGGCACTACACCGGTTCGCTGGCCTGCGTGCCGAGCCGGCCGACGATCTTCACCGGCCAATATCCCGACCTGCACGGGGTGACCCAGACCGACGGCATCGGCAAGGTGTTCGACGACTCCCGGATGCGCTGGCTGCGCCGAGGCGAGGTCCCGACACTGGGCAACTGGTTCACCGCGGCCGGGTACGACACCCACTACGACGGCAAGTGGCACATCTCGCACGCCGACCTCGACGACCCGGCGACCGGAGGTGTGCTGGCGACCAATGACGACGACGGAGTGGTGGATCCCGTTGCGGTGCAACGGTATCTTGATGCCGACCCGCTGGCGGACTTCGGCTTCTCCGGATGGGTGGGCCCCGAACCGCACGGCGCCCTGCTGGCCAACGCCGGCGTACGCCGCGACCCGCTCATCGCCGACCGGGTGGTGGCCTGGTTGGAGGATCGCTACGCCCGCCGCCGCGCCGGTGACGAAGCGGCGTTGCGGCCCTTCCTGCTCGTGGCCAGTTTCGTCAACCCGCATGACATCGTGCTGTTCCCGACATGGGTGTTGCGCAGCCCGTTGAAGTCCTCGCACCTGGATCCGCCGCCGGTGCCGCCGGCACCCACCGCCGATGAGGATCTGCGCACCAAACCGGCCGCACAGATCGCGTTCCGTGAGGCCTACTACTCCGGCTACGGTCCGGCCGGCCCGGTCGAGCAGATCTATCAGCGCAACGGCCAGCGCTACCGCGACCTCTACTACCGCCTTCACGCCGAGGTTGATACCCCGATCGACCGGGTCCGGCGCGCAGTCACCAGCAGTTCCGATGACGCCGTGCTGGTGCGCACCTCCGACCACGGCGATCTGCTGGGCGCGCACGGCGGGTTGCACCAGAAGTGGTTCAACCTCTACGACGA
Organism: Bifidobacterium breve; assembly: GCA_945897705.1. Lineage (GTDB taxonomy): Bacteria > Actinomycetota > Actinomycetes > Mycobacteriales > Mycobacteriaceae > Mycobacterium > Mycobacterium aquicola. The sequence goes on from CAMDFY010000023.1 coordinate 15,825, forward strand.
GGCCACTCGGGTGCCACTGGTGATCGCCCGGACCGGCTCGCGGAGCACCGGACCGCGGGTCATCGACGCACCCACCTCCCATGTCGATATCGTGCCGACCCTGCTCGGCGCAGCCGGTATCGACGTGCACGCCATGGCCGAGACCCTGCGGGAGTCATTCTCCGAGGTGCACCCCTTGCCGGGCCGCAACCTGATGCCGGTCGTCGACGGCAGCCCGGCCGACGAGGACCGCGCTGTCTACCTGATGACCCGCGACAACATGCTCGAGGGCGACAGCGGCGCCTCGGGGCTTGGCCGGAGGCTCAAGCAGACCGTCAAGCCACCCGCGCCGCTGCGTATCCGGATTCCCGCACACACGGCCGCGAACTTCGAGGGCATAGTGCTGCGAGTCGCTGACGGTGCCGCGCCCGGCGGCGCCGACCACCTGTGGAAGCTGGTCCGCAGCTTCGACGACCCGTCCACCTGGACCGAGCCCGGCGTGCGGCAATACGCTGCCAACGGCCCCGGCGGCGACGTCTACCGAACCAGCCCGCTCGATGACCAGTGGGAGCTGTATGACCTGACGGCCGATCCGACCGAGGCCCATAACCGCTGGGATGACCCCGGGCTGCACGATCTTCGAGTACATCTGCGAACGCGACTGAAACACAGTCGAGCCGATTCGGTTCCCGAGCGCAACAATCCATGGCCATATGCCTCGCGGCGGTCGTAGGCTCGCCGCAGGCTTCATAACGAGAGGGGACTGAAGATGTCTTTGTACGCAGTGGTCAACCCGGCAACCGGCGATGTGGTGCAGGAGTACCCGACGGCAACCGACAAGCAGATCGAGGATGCCCTGGCATCGGCCCAGAAGGCCTACGGGGCGTGGTCCAAGACCTCCACGGTGGCTCAGCGTGCGGCGCTGATCCGCAAGGTCGCCGCGCTGCACACCGAACGTCGGCAGGAACTCGCCGAAATCATCAATCGCGAGATGGGTAAGGAAATCGAAAGCGCACTTGGCGAGATCGACTTCAGTGCCGCGATCTACGAGTACTACGCCGATAACGCCGAGAAGTTCCTCGCCGACGAGACGATCGACCTGCTTTACGGCGAGGGCAGCGCGATCATCCGGCGCGGGCCGGTGGGCGTGCTGCTGGGCATCATGCCGTGGAACTACCCGTACTACCAGGTGGCCCGGTTCGCCGGCCCGAACCTGACGCTGGGCAACACGATCGTGCTCAAGCACGCACCGCAGTGCCCCGAGTCGGCCGCGGCCATCCAAAAGATCTACGACGACGCAGGCTTTCCGAAGGGCGCCTACGTCAACGTCTACGCCACCAACGAGCAAATCGCCGAGGTGATCGCCGACCCGCGGGTACAGGGCGTGTCGCTGACCGGATCCGAGCGGGCCGGCGCGGCGGTGGCCGAAATCGCCGGGCGCAACCTCAAGAAAGTTGTGCTCGAACTCGGCGGCTGTGACCCGTTCATCGTGCTGAGCACCGACGATCTCGATGCAACTGTCGATGCGGCCGTCGCCGGGCGTTTCGAGAACACCGGCCAGGCCTGCAATGCGGCCAAACGCTTCATCGTCGCCGCCGACATCTACGACGAGTTCCTGACCAAGTTCACCGAGAAGGTGCTGGCGACCGCGGAGGGACTGGCACCGCTGTCCTCGGTGGCCGCCGCCAAACGTCTCGGCGAGCAGGTCGACCGCGCGGTGGCCGACGGAGCGAAACTGGTGTCCAACGGCGAACGCAACGGTGCCCACTTCCCGCCCGGAGTGCTGACCGGAGTGTCGGCGGATTCGCCGTCCTACCGCGAAGAACTGTTCGGCCCAGTGGCGTGTGTCTACAAGGCCGCTTCCGAGGACGAGGCGGTGGAGTTGGCCAACGACACCCCGTTCGGTCTGGGCTCCTACGTGTTCACCACCGACGCCGAGCAGGCCAAGCGGGTGGCCGACAAGATCGAGGCCGGCATGGTCTACGTCAACCTCGTCGGCGCCGACGGTGTGGAGTTGCCGTTCGGTGGCGTCAAGCGCTCCGGGTTCGGCCGTGAACTCGGCCGCTTCGGTATTGACGAGTTCGTCAACAAGAAGCTCATCCGGATCGGGTAGCGGTGAGCGCCACGGTTGCCCCGACGGCAGCGTTGCGCCAACTCATCGCTGGGACGTGGCAGTCCGGTAGCGGTACGCGGGTGCAGAGCTACAGCCCGACGTCACCCGATGTCGTCGTCGCCGAGGGGGAGTCTGCATCCGCCGGCGATGTCGACGATGCGGTCGATGCCGCACGTCACGCACTGCCGGCGTGGGCGGCCGCTCCGATGCATCAGCGCGGCGCAATTCTTGCCGCTGCGGCGGCGATCATCGAGCGCAATGCGACCGAGTGGGGGCGCGAGTTGACCCGCGAGGAGGGCAAGACCGTCTCCGAGGGGATCGCCGAGGTCGGTCGCGCCGCGCAGATCCTGCGCTACTACTCCGCCGAGGGTGACCGGCAGTCCGGTGAGATCTTCGCCTCGCCGCGAGCCGGCGAACGGATTCTTCTGACCCGCAAGCCGATCGGCGTGGTCGCGGCGATCACACCATTCAACTTTCCGATCGCCATCCCGGCGTGGAAGATCGCCCCCGCACTCGTCTACGGCAATACGGTGGTGTGGAAGCCCGCGAGTGCGGTTCCGCTGTTGGCGCTACGCCTCGCCGAGGCACTCACCGATGCCGGACTGCCGCCCGGCGTACTCAACCTGATGATCGGCGACTCCGCCGTCGGGGACGCACTGATCGGCCACGCCGACATCGATGCGATCACCTTCACCGGCTCGACCCGGATCGGCCGGCAGATCGCCGCCGCGGCGGCGGCTCGGGGGGTGCCGGTCCAGGCTGAGATGGGCGGTAAGAATGCCGCCGTCGTCCTCGACGACGCGGACTTCGATCTGGCCCTTGAACAGGTAATGCTGGGCGCTTTTCGCAGCAGCGGCCAAAAGTGCACGGCCACTTCGCGATTGGTCCTCACCGAGGGGATCGCTGATGATTTCCTGGCGGCGCTGATCTCACGAGCCGACACCCTCGCCGTGGGCGATCCCAGCGTCGAGGCAACCCAGATGGGTCCGGTCATCAGTTCATCAGCGCAGTCGAGCATCATCGCGGGTATCGACACCGCCCGGAAACAGGGCGCTACGGTGTTGGCCGGCGGCGGTGGTTACCGCAACGGCGGACTCGCCCGCGGCCACTTCGTGGCTCCTACCATCGTCGAACTGACGCAACCGGCCGATATCTGGACCGAAGAACTGTTCGGACCGGTGCTGGCGGTGCGGCGCGCCGGCGGGGCCGAGGAGGCATTCGCGTTGGCCAACGACAGCGTGTTCGGACTCTCGGCCGCGGTGTTCACCCAGGATCTCACCCGGGCCCTGCAGGCCATTGACTGTGTTGACGTCGGAGTGCTGCACATCAATTCCGAGTCTGCGGGAGCAGACCCGCATGTTCCCTTCGGTGGCGCAAAACGCAGCGGCCTAGGCCCAAAGGAACAGGGCGGCGCGGCGCGAGAGTTCTTCACCCACACCACGACGGTGTATGTGCGCGGCGGTACCCCGAACGCCTGAGTCAGTGCACGCCGTCCATCAGAGCACTGATGCGCGGTGCCAATACCCACACAACCGCCCCGATAACGACGGCAACGGATCCGATGATCCCGAAATAGGCGAACTCGTGGGCCGGGTCGTAGTAGCGGGCCAGCACGCCAGACATCGCCGTACCCAGGCCGACCGAGAAGAAATACAGCGCCATCATCTGCGCCCGGAAAGCTTCGGGTGCCAGTTGAGTGGTGACCGATAGACCGATCGGCGAGAGCAGGAGTTCTGAGATCGCGAATCCGGCCATGACGACCACCACGAAGAGCACCGGAACCGACCGGCCGGAAGTACCCGCCATCGCCATGAACGCCAGAAACGCCAGACCCATGCCGATCACGCCGTAGGCGAACTTGCGTGGGGTGGTCGGCGCCCGGCGACCAAGTTTGGTCCACATCACCGCGAACACCGGCGACAGGACGATGATCCACACCGGCTCGATCGAACCGATCCAACTCGAGGGCGCCGTCCAGCCGAAGATCGACCAGTTCATCCGCTCGTCGGAGTAGATGGCGAGCACGGTGAAGATCTGCTGAAACAGCGACCAGAACACGGCGTTGGCGATGAACAGTGGGATGAAGGCGCGAACTCGGGTGCGTTCCACCGAATCCACCCGTGCACTGGTCAACATCAGGATGAAGTAGCTGAGCGAAGCGATGATGATCAATCCTGTGGTGACCTGAGACAGGTTGGCCAGCTTCACCACACCGGTCGAAAATCCCAGACCGATCACGCCCAGGACCACCCCCGCCAGCAGGACCACCCGCCAGAGCGCTTGGCGCGTCAGGGGATTCGGAACCGTTCGACCATGCATGCCCAAATTCCGGCGGAAGATCACGTACTGAGTCAGCCCGAGGGCCATCCCGATCGCTGCGGCCCCGAAGCCAAAGTGGAATCCGAGGCTGGTCTGCAGCAACCCGGTGATCAGCGGCCCGGAAAAAGCGCCAAGGTTGATGCCCAGGTAGAACAGCGTGAAACCGCCGTCGCGACGTGGATCACCCTTGTCATAGAGCGTTCCGAGGAGGGACGAAGCGTTGGCCTTGAGCGCACCCGCGCCCAGAGCGATCAGCACCAAGCCGACCGTCACCCCGCTCAGACCGGGCAGAATCGCCAGCGAGATGTGACCGCACATGACGACGACGCCGCCGTAGAACACGGTCCGTTCCATCCCCAGCACCCGGTCGGCCATCCACCCGCCCAGCACGGTGGAGAGGTAAACCAAACCGCCGTAGGCACCGACGACGCCGGCGGCGGTCGCCTTGGGCAAGCCCAATCCACCGTCGGTCACCGAGTAATAGAGGTAGTACCCGAGGATGGTGAGCATCCCGTAGAACGAGAAACGCTCCCATAACTCGACACCGAAGAGGTTGACCAGCCCGACGGGATGGCCGAGCCAGGTGCGTCGCGTCGATATCTCCGGCTGCGATATCTCCGACCGCCCAGCGAGTTCGCTCACCCCGATCACCCTAGACTTCTCTTCGTGAAAGTCGTCCTGTGAAAGTCGTCGCGATCCACATCGCACCAGGCAGTCGGCTGACGACTCATGCGGTCGACTCCGTCGTCGCCGAGGCGCGCAAGGGTCTCCTCGGAGATCGGTATCACGGCAGTCGGCACCGTCAGGTCACTCTGCAGTCCCGGGAGTCGCTGGACCTGGCCGCGGCCGATCTTGGCCTGGAATTCGATTCCCACGCGACCCGGCGCAACATCACCGTCGATCGCGGCGAGATTCCGACCGCACCGGGCGTCCGGTTGCGAATCGGCGATGCCGAGTTCGAGGTTGTGCGCGATGCGGCGCCATGCCGTCTGCTCGACGATTGGATCGGTCCGGGTGCGATGGTGGCACTGCGGGGCAGGGCCGGGTCGGCGTTGCGGGTTCTGCGGTCGGGAACGATCCGGGTGGGCGACAGCGTCACGATCACCAGCACGGTGATCACCACCCAGTGACACCCGTACTGTTCGGGTTCGTCACCGGCTTGAGCCTGATCGTGGCGATCGGTGCGCAGAACGCGTTCGTCCTGCGGCAGGGCATCCGCAACGAGCACGTCCTGCCGGTGGTAGCACTCTGCGCCGTCTCGGACCTGCTACTGATCATGGCCGGCGTCGCGGGCGTCGGGGCACTCGTCGCCGCGCATCCGCAACTGCTGACCGTTGCCCGATACGGCGGTGCGGCATTCCTGCTGGGGTACGGCCTGTTGGCCGCCCGCCGCGCGATACGACCGACCACCCTGACACCGAGCGACGCCGGACCGGGGAGCCTGACGTCAGTACTGCTGACCTGTCTGGCACTGACCTTTCTCAACCCACACGTCTACCTCGATACCGTGGTCCTGCTGGGAACACTGGCCGCCCAGCAGGGCGAGGCGCGGTGGCGTTTCGGTGCCGGGGCGGCGACGGCCAGCGTGGTCTGGTTCTTCAGCCTCGGGTTCGGGGCGCGCCGGCTGGCCGGCCTGTT
>CAMDFY010000024.1 GCA_945897705.1 Bifidobacterium breve
GGGCGATTCGTCACGGTCAACCGCCATGTCCACCACCCGCACGGTCGCCCCGGCGGCCTCGGCGAGGATGTTGATCGCAGCGCCGCCGGCTTCGATATTGGTGACCATCTGTGCGGTGACCTCGGAGGGATAGGCGGAGACTCCCTCCCGCGCGACCCCGTGATCGCCGGCGAAGACCACGACCCTGGCACGGGTGAATTGCGTTGGGGGGCAATCGCCCTGGCATGAAGCGACCCAGACGGACAAGTCCTCGAGTCGGCCCAGCGCACCGCGCGGCTTGGTCAGAAGGTCCTGGCGTCGACGCGCCGCCGCGCCGGCGCGTCCGTCAAGTGCCGGCACTTCGGCGAATTCGATCACCGGGACGCCTCGGTGGGGGCGGGCTTGAGCCAGATCGGCTGGCCGGCGACGATCAGCACAACCCGCTCGCAGCAATCGGCGAGACGTTGATTCAACACTCCCAGTTCGTCGGTGAAACGTCGTCCCGCCGCGGTCGCCGGCACCACCGTCAGGCCAACCTCGGGGCTGATCAGGAACAGAGGTGCGCGGAATGCGCCGACCGCCGCGATCAGGTCGTCCACCTCGGTGGCGATCGGCGCGTCGTCCCAGTTCCGGCGATCCAGGGCCGCGGTAAGCCAGCCGCCAAGATCGTCGACGAGCGTGGGGGTCACCGGGTCTGCCCGCAATTGGGTTGCCACAGCTGCACTTTCGATTGTGGTCCAGTTCGGCGGGCGCCGGTCCCGGTGTTCGGCGAGCCGCCGGGCCCACGAGGTGTCCGGATCGGCGTCCAGCCCGGTGGCGATGTAGCGCACCGATTGTCCCGGCGTGACCGCGGCTTCGGCCCAACGCGACTTGCCGGATCGGATTCCGCCGAGCACCAGGGTGCGCACGGTGCCGATGCTCAAACGATCTTGGCGCCGAGCGAGACCGCCGGCCGAGGCGCCCGCATCCGGCGCATCTGGGATGCCCGACTGGCGGCGTACATCCCGATCTTGAAGTGGGTTTCGGTGTTCTCGGGGAATTTGGCGTCCACGGCCTTGTTCACCTTGCGCGCCAGGAAAATCGCATCAACGAACATGATCAGCATCAGCAGCAGCATCGCGGGCGAAATCAGGATCTGAATCCTCGGCATCGCCAGCATGATGAACAGCAGCAGCAGCGCCGAGGGCATGAATAATCCGAGCACGTTGCGTCGGGAGTCCACGATGTCGCGGGCATAGCGCCGGATCGGCCCCTGATCGCGGGGCAAAAGATAGGCCTCCTCGCCGGCCATCATCCGCTCCCGGCGCTGGCCCATCTCTGCCCGGCGTTTGAGTTTGTCGGCCTTCTTCTCCTCCTTGGTCATCGTCGAGCGCAGTTCTTTGCGGCGCTTACGTGCCTCGGCGGCGGTGGCGGGTGCGGGCGCTATCGGACCGCGGCGTTTGGTGCTCTCATTGCGCTTCGGGGTCGGCCGGCCCTTGGGTGCGGTCGCTCCGGTCGGGGCAGGCGATTCCATGAGCGGGGCAGCATCGGTCACGGGTGCATCGTCGGCGTCGTCATCCTTGCGGCGGCCCAGCAGTCTCACGCCCGCAAGGTTACTTCGCCGCGTTCACAGCGCGGAATGCGGCCGCGGATGCCGGGCCTTACCCTGCGGGGTCTGGGCCTTACCCTGCTGGAATGAGGAGCATCCGGGCCGCCGCGCCGGGCCTGCGGGTGCTGATCGCGCCGGACTGCTTCGGCGAGAGCCTCACCGCACCCGGGGCCGCCGCGGCGATCGCCGCGGGCTGGCATCGGGGCCGACACGAGGACGTGCTGATCACGGCACCACAATCCGACGGTGGGCCGGGATTCATCGATGTGTTGGTGGCCGCGCAATCGGGCATACTGCGGCGCCACAGCCGGGTCCGCGGCCCGCTCGACGGCGACGTCGACGCCGGGTGGGCACTTGATCCGACCACCTCGACGGCCTACATCGAGTGTGCCCAGGCGTGCGGCTTGGCGTTGCTGGGCGGTCCGCCGACGGTGGCGTCCGCAATGGCCGCGCACAGCAGTGGCGTCGGGCAGTTGATCGACGCCGCGCTGCAGGCCGGCGCAACGACCATCGTGGTGGGACTGGGCGGCAGTAGTTGTACCGACGGAGGTCGCGGCATGGTGGAGGCGCTCGGTGGCCTGCCCGCCGCCGGCCGCGCCCTGGCCGGGGTGCGCCTGATTGCGGCTACCGACGTCGAACACCCACTGCTGGGCCCGGGCGGGGCGGCGCACGTCTTCGGCCCGCAGAAGGGTGCTGACCCGCCCACGGTGCGCAGGCTCGAGGAGCGGATGACCAGTTGGGCCGCGGAACTCGAGGCGGCGTCGGGTCGGGTGATCGCCGAGGTGGCCGGGGCCGGCGCGGCCGGGGGACTCGGTGCTGCGTTGCTGGCATTGGGCGCCCGCCGGGAATCTGGGGCGAGCCTTGTTGCGGCGCTGACCGGTACGGCCGAGCGGATTGCCGCGGCCGATCTGCTGGTGACCGGTGAGGGCCGCCTCGATGAGCAATCGCTGCGAGGCAAGGTGGTGGGCGCACTGGCCGCGGTCGCCGGCCGTAGTAACGTCCCGGTGCTGGTGTTGGCGGGCCAGGTTGACCTGGGAATCCCGCAGCGCGTGGCCGGCGGAATCACCGCCGCGTACGCGGTGGCCGACTACGCCGGATCGGTCCAACTGGCGATCGACGACGCCGCCGCCCAGCTTGCGGGCCTGGCTGAACGCACTGCGGCCGACCTGTCTCGGGAATAGCCACCCGAGCGGGTACCGTTGTTCCGGTAGGCGTTCTACCGAACCCCAGGAATGTGCACGAGGGAGCAGTTATGACCGTGTCCGACAAGACGACCCTGTCCGATGAGACCGCGTCCGCCAAGACCGACGAGACCCACGACACCGACTCGGCAGCGCATGGCGTGATCATGACCGCCGCCGCCTCCACCAAGGCCAAGGCGCTGCTCGACCAGGAGGGTCGGGACGATCTTGCGCTGCGCATCGCCGTGCAACCCGGTGGATGCGCCGGGTTGCGCTACAACCTGTTCTTCGACGACCGGGCCCTCGACGGCGATCTCAGCGTCGATTTCGGCGGGGTAGCGCTGATCGTCGACCGGATGAGCGCCCCGTATGTTCAAGGCGCCTCGATCGATTTCGTCGACACCATCGAGAAGCAGGGCTTTACCATCGACAACCCGAACGCGACCGGGTCCTGCGCCTGCGGCGACTCCTTCAACTAGACCCGTTCAACTAAGGGCCCGCCCGTCGGGTTCAGTATTGGGCCGTCGTCCGCAGCAGATACGAGCAGACCAGCAGTTGGTTGCCCTGGCGCAGTAATTGCGCGACGCCCTGTTCCTCGTCTCGGCCCCGGCGTGAACTGGAAGCGGGGCTCACCCGCATCGTGAACAGCGCCTGCGCCTGATAGGACGACGACAGCACGATCTCGTCGATCGAGGTGACCTCGGCGCTCGCGAACTGCTTGCTGAAGGCGTCGCTGGCCAGCCTGGCCAGCGCCAGGTCGGACTTGCGCTCCTTGACGGCGTCGAACATCCCGCACAGATTGTTCCGGGCGATTGTCTCGGTGTCTCCGGTCGACAGCGCCGTCAGATAGTTCTGGATCGCCGCTTTTGCGGCGGAGTCGGTGAACGCCGACTGGCCGGCTGCGGAGCGATTACCCCCCGCGAAGACCGCCGCGGCAACGATCGCCCCGATGATCCCAACGGCCAGCAGGCCCCACCACAACACTCGGCGGGAACCCGGCCCCCCGCGCGGGACCCGGCCGGGGTATCCAACCGGTGGCGGCAGCGGACCCGGATACGGATAGGGGCCGGCGCCGTAACCGGACGGATGCGGGCCGGCCATGTGCGTCGTCTCCTGGCAGCTCGTCAAGCGGTGGGCGACTCAGGTCGCGTACGCAGGTTAGCGCACCTCGGGGTGCGCGGGCCTCGGCCCGACCGCGGGTAGTGTGACGTAGCGAATTGATCGCGCTGGTGTTGATCGCGCTGGTGTTGATCGCGCTGGGGTTGATCGCGCTGGGGCGCCAACTGACGAAAGGTGGACCTCCGTGACCATCGCGGTGACCGGATCCATTGCCACCGACCACCTGATGCGGTTTCCCGGGAAGTTCTCCGAGCAACTGCTGGCCGAGCATCTGCAGAAGGTCTCGCTGAGCTTCCTCGTCGATGACCTGGTGGTGCACCGTGGCGGTGTCGCCGGAAACATGGCGTACGCCATCGGTGTGCTCGGCGGGAGCGCGGTGCTGGTCGGGGCCGCCGGAATCGACTTCACCGACTACCGGGAATGGCTGGAGTCCGCCGGTGTCGACTGCGGCGGCGTGCTGATCTCCGACACCGCCCACACGGCCCGGTTCGTCTGCACCACCGACGTCGATATGGCCCAGATCGCGTCGTTCTATCCGGGCGCGATGTCGCAGGCCCGAAACATCAAATTGGCTGACGTGGTGGCCGCCACCGGGCAACCCGAACTGGTCATCGTCGGGGCCAACGATCCGGACGCCATGTTCGCCCATACCGACGAATGCCGGAAACTCGGTCTGGCCTTCGCCGCCGATCCCTCTCAGCAGTTGGCCCGACTCAGCGGGGCGGAGATCCGTCGCCTCGTCGACGGCGCGACCTATCTGTTCAGCAATGACTACGAGTGGGATCTGATGTTGTCCAAGACCGGCTGGACCGACGCCGATGTTCTCGCCCAGGTCGGCTTGCGGGTCACCACCCTGGGAGCCGAGGGAGTCGACCTCGTCGGAGCGGACGGCACGCGCATTCATGTCGGCGTGGTACCGGAAACGGCCAGGGTGGACCCGACCGGGGTGGGGGACGCGTTCCGGGCCGGGTTCCTCACCGGCCGCGGCGTCGGGCTCGATTTGGAACGCTCGGCACAGTTGGGATCGCTGGTGGCGGTGCTGGTGTTGGAGACCACCGGTACGCAGAACTGGACCTGGGATCTCGACACCGCCAAGGCACGCCTGGCCGACGCCTTCGGGGCCGTGGCCGCGGCTCAGATCGCATCGGCCCTGAGCTAGATCCGGACCGACCTGAGCTAGATCCGGACCGGGTACTGCGGTTCGCTAATCTGCGGCATCACGCTGCGTTCGACGAAGATTGCGTACCAGAGTAGGAAGATCAGCACGGTCCAGAGGCGGCGGCTGTGATCGGCGCCGCCGAGACGATGCTCGTCGAGCATGGACCGCACAGCGCCGAGGTTGATCAGATGACCGGCCGCCGAGTCGTCGATCATGCGGTAGCCCCAGTCCATCAATTCCCCGGCGCGCAGCCAATGCCGAATCGGCACCGGGAAACCCAGCTTTGCGCGGTTGAGCACATGCGCGGGCACGATCGGCTCCAGCGCCCGGCGCAGGGCGTACTTGGTGGTGGTGCGGGTGATCTTCTGGTCGAACGGCAGTCGCGCGGCCACCGCGAAGACCTCTGGGTCGAGAAACGGGACTCGCAACTCCAGTGAATTCGCCATTGTCATCTTGTCGGCCTTGACCAGGATGTCCCCGCGTAGCCAGGTGAACAGGTCGAGGTGCTGCATCCGGGCTACCGGGTCCCAGCCGTCGGACTCGGCGTAGATGGCCGCGGTGACGTCGGTGTGGGTCCACGCGGGGTTGAATCCGGGCAGGACGGCGCGCAGTTGCTGATCGGAGAAACTGCGGGCATTGCCGTAGTAGCGCTCCTCGAGTGTCAGCGATCCGCGGTGCAGCAGGCTCTTGCCGCGCATGCCGTCCGGTAATGGTTTCGAGGCTCGGCCAAGAGACTTTCGCACGGGACGGGGGAGATAATCGAATCCCTTGAGCGACAAGGGTTCCCGGTAAATCGTGTAGCCGCCGAATAATTCGTCGGCACCCTCGCCGGACAATACGACCTTGACGTGTTTGCGTGCCTCGCGGGCGATGAAGAACAGCGGCACCAGCGCCGGGTCGGCTACCGGTTCATCGAGATACCAGACGATCTCCGGCAGGGCGGCGACGAATTCCGACTGGCTGACCACCTTGGTCACGTGTCGGGCACCGATCGCCTCGGCGGAGGCGACGGCCACGTCGACCTCGGAAAAACCCTCGCGTTCGAAGCCGGTGGTGAAGGTGATCAGCTTCGGGTTGTGCCGGATCGCCAGTGCGGCGATGGCGGTGGAGTCGATACCGCCGGACAGGAACGCCCCGACGGTGACGTCGGCGCGCATGTGTTTGGCCACCGAATCTTCGAGTACCGCGGTGATCTCGTCGTAGCGGGCCTGCTCGGTGCCGCGACGGAACGCGACCGGCGAAAAGCGCGGCCGGAAGTAGCGGTTGACCTCGGGTGCGCACCCCGGGCGGATCACCGCATAGCTTCCGGACTCCAGCCGCCGTACGCCCCGGTGCAGTGTCTCTGGTTCCGGCACGTACTGCAGCACGGTGTAGTGCTGCAGTGCCCGCGGGTCGATGTCGAGGTCCAGGCTGAGGTCGCCGGCGAGGTCGAGCAGGCATTTCTCCTCGCTCCCGACCGCGGTGCCGCCCGGACCGGTCGCCATGAACAGCGGTTTGATGCCGAACGGGTCGCGGGCGCAGAACAACTCCCCGGCCTCGGTGTCCCAGAGAGCGAAGGCGAACATGCCGCGCAACCGGGCCAGTGCCTCGATGCCCCAGTAGTGGTAGGCGGCGGCGATGGCCTCGCCGTCGCCGTCAGTGGCGAATTCGGCCCCGCAGGTCTCGGCGAGTTCCGCCCGTAACTCCAGGTAGTTGTAGATCTCGCCGTTGAACACCAGGACGTAGCGGTCGGGCGCCGTCGGCGGGCCCCAGCGCAGCGGTTGGTGAGAGTGCGAGATGTCGATGATTGACAGCCGGTTGAAACCCAGGACGACCCGGTCGTCCGACCAGGTTCCGGGCTCGTCGGGGCCGCGGTGGCGCATCAGGTGTGATGCCCCGGCGACGGCATCGACGGTGCGGGTGCTGATGGTGCCCGCGGCATGTCCTACCAGGGCAAGCAGTCCGCACACCCGGCCTAGTATGCCCGACTCGCCCCTGCCACCGGAATTTGTGACCGGCCGAATCGGCAGGTGTGTCCGTGTGCCTATCTTCGGTGGTCTACGCTGCGTAGTATTCGGGTCAGATGTGTGTTCGGGTGACTTGGGCCGGTGCGTGAATACCGGGTCGTTCGACACCATCGGCCCAGCTTGCGACCCAGGAGGTGCCACAGTGACACCAGGCAGGCCCGGCGTCGATCCGACGCGAAGCAGGCCCCGCCGTACCGTGTCGATGGTGATCACGGCGGCGGTGCTCACGCTGACCCTCAGCGGCTGCGACTGGCGCTACGTCTTCGGCCTCGGCTGGCCGAACGGCGTCACCCCGGAAAGTCACCTGATGAGGAATCTGTGGGTCTGGACGGTGATCACCGCTCTGGTCGTCGGCGTGATTGTGTGGGCCCTGATGTTCTGGACGGCGGCGGCCCACCGAAAGAAGAAGGGCGATACCGAACTGCCCCGTCAGTTCGGCTACAACATGCCACTGGAACTGGCGCTGACGGTGGTTCCCTTCATCATCATCTCGGTGCTGTTCTACTTCACTGTCGTGGTTCAGAACCGGGTCCTGGACCGAGAACCCAATCCCGAGGTTGTCGTCGACGTCACCGCGTTCCAGTGGAACTGGAAGTTCGGCTACCAGAAGATCGCCTTCGCCGACGGTTCGTTCAATTACGACGGCGCCGATCCGGCGCGCAAGGCCGCGATGATCTCCAAGCCGGAAGGCACGGACATTCACGGCGAGGAGAAGGTCGGTCCGATTCGTGGCATCAATCCCGAGGACCGCAGCTACCTCAACTTCGACAAGGTCGAGACGGTGGGAACCAGCGACGAAATCCCGGTGCTGGTGCTGCCGGTGGGCAAGAGGATCGAATTTCAACAGGCCTCCGCCGACGTGATCCATTCGTTCTGGGTGCCGGAGTTCCTGTTCAAACGCGACGTCTTCCCGAACCCGAAGGAAAACCACTCCGAGAACATCTGGCAGGTTTCCGAGATCAACCAGACCGGTGCCTTCGTTGGACGATGCGCCGAGATGTGCGGCACCTACCACGCGATGATGAATTTCGAGGTTCGGGTGGTCTCGGCCGCCGATTTCAAGACCTACCTGGAAGCCCGGATCGCCGGGGACAGCAACGCCGCGGCCCTGGCGGCGATCAATCAGTCGCCGGTGGCCACCTCCACGCGGCCGTTCGACACCCGTCGGGGCGAACGAGTGCAAACGCCTCCGGGACTGGCTCAGGCCAGCAAGTAGCGAAGCGAGGACGTCGTCATGCGTATTGAAGCCCGACTGTTCGAAATCCTGACCGGATTCTTCGGCCTCGCCGCCATCGCCTACGGAGGCTTGACCGCGGTGTTCTCACCCGGCGGCCTGGAGTGGGCCGGCACCACCGCACTGGTGCTGACTGCGGGCCTGTCGTTGATCATCGGCACCTTCTTCCGCTTCATTGCGCGACGGCTCGATACCCGGCCGGAGGACTACGCCCAGGCCGATATCGCCGACGGAGCGGGGGAGCTTGGCTTCTTCTCGCCGCACAGCTGGTGGCCGCTGCTGATCGCGCTGGCGTTCTCGACAGCGGCGGTGGGGGCCGCGCTGTGGTTGCCATGGCTGATCGTGGTCGGCGTGGTCTTTGTGCTGGCGGCGGTGTCGGGCCTGGTTTTCGAGTACTACGTCGGGCCTGAGAAGCACTGAGCGATCGTGCCGGGACGAACGGCCGGAGGCCCACGTGGGCTGAAGGTCACGATCCAGGTGATATGCGGCGATGACCCGGTGTGCTGCGGGCCCGAGCGGCCGCGAATTGGGTAATGTTGCGCCGACGTGGCCGACTGGCCACTCCAGCCGGAAGCGGCACCAATGGATGCTGTCGAAAGAGGATAGGCGCAGATGAGCGGGCCCAATCCGCCTGATGGGTTCCCGGGAGGTTCCCCGACCGAGGAGTCCCGGGATGAGCTGACCGACACCGGTTTCTCGCGCGCCTATTCGGCACCGGAATCCGAGCAGTACGCGATCGCGCCCTACATCCCCGCTGATCTCGAACTCTACGACTACGACAGCTACGACCAGGGCGCCCAGGCCCCCGCCGACTTATCGCCGCCAAAGTGGCCGTGGGTGGTGGGCATCACGGCCATCATCGCCGCGATCTCGTTGGTGGCCTCGGTGGCGCTGCTGGTGACCCGAACGGACGCCAGCGACGTCGCCTCGTCGTCAACCACGACCAGCGGCCCGCCGATCCAGGACGAGATCACCACGCCGCCACCGCCCCCGCCACCACCCCCGCCGACCAGTGAAGCCCCGCCACCAGAGCCGCCACCGCCGCCGCCGCCGACCGAGACGGTCACGGTGACGCCGGAACCTCCTCCGCCGGTGGTCGTGCCCGAGCCGCCGCCGCCACCCGAGCCCCCACCACCGCCGCCGCCGCCCGCCCCCACCACGGCGGTTCCGGTGGGCCCCCGGCAGGTGACCTACTCCGTCACCGGCGCCAAGGCGCCAGGTGACATCATCACGGTGACCTATGTCGACGCCTCGGGCCGGCGTCGCACCCAGCGCAACGTCTACATCCCGTGGTCGTTGACAGTGACGCCGATCTCGACGTCGGATGTCGGCTCGGTGCAGGCCTCCAGCCTGTTTCTGGTCAGCAGGCTGAACTGCTCCATCACCACTAGCGACGGGACGGTGTTGTCATCGAATCAGAACAATTCCGCGCAGACGAGCTGCTGATGGCCGGTGATCCTGCCGCGGCGGGTCAGGCCCGCTCACCGGAGGCGGTAGACCGGGCCATGGTGGCCGTCTGCGGCGCGATCTGGTTGGTGATGCTGGGCATGAGCGTCGTCGCCACCGTCGCCCTGGTGCAGCTCGGACGCGGCCGGGACGCTGATCCTGGCGGCCAGTCATCGTGGCTGCTCTACAGCGTCATTGCGGTTTCCGCTCTGATCATCGCCGGGGCGATTCCGCTGCTGTTGCGGGCTCGGCGCGCTGCCCTGGCGGATTCCGGCGCCGGGGCTGAGTCTGGCTCGGGGGCGTCTGACTCGGGACCGGGGGCGGCCGATCCGGGGCCGGTATTGCCCATCGAGGCACCGACCGAGAAACTGCGGGTGTTCGGAACCGCGGTGGATCCCTACGCCCGCGAGGCCGCGCCGGCGACGGTGTCGCGGGTGCCCGCCGCCGTCGTCGACCGGTTGTGGCTGCGCGGCACGACGTCTTTGCTGGGGGCGATGGGCGTGGCGCTGACCGCTGTCGCCATCGCCACCTACCTGCTGACAACGGGTAACACCACCGGAACATGGGCGGCTCTTGGTACCGCCGCCGTCATCACCGTGGCGATGCCCGCGATCCTGGTCGCGTTCACACGCCGCCTCAGCGAGGCCACTGACGCCGTCGAGGGATGAGATCGGCGGCGGTATCGCAGGCTACTCGTGGGGACTAGTGATAACCGTTTGATCCGTTCGAGCCACTGGACCCGTTCGAGCCGTTGGACCCGTTCGAGCCGTTGGACCCGTTCGACCCGTTGCCGTTGTACTCGTGGTCCTGGTACTCCTTCAACGCCGTCAGGGCGCGTTGTTCGGAGGTGTGTGCCGCCTCGTTGAGAGCCACGTTCTGGGCTGCGGGATCCGCGGTGAGGAAACTGCCGCGGCCGGGCCGGCCGGCGGAACCCAGCTTGTTCATCCGCTTCGGCAGCGCGGCGCCCTGGTACTCCAGTGGTAGCGGGTGGCCGTGATCATCGACCGGCCCCAGCGGTTGGTGCAACTCGATGTACGCACCGTGTGGAAGCCGCTTGATGATGCCGGTCTCGATTCCGTGCTCGAGCACGTCGCGGTCGCTGCGCTGCAGGGCCACTGCCCACCGGTAGGTGATGAAGAACACCAGTGGCGGGATCACCAGCATGCCGATCCGGCCTATCCAGGTCGTCGCGTTCAGCGAGATGTGGAACGTGTAGGCGATGATGTCGTTCATCGCGCTGAACGTGAGCACCACGTAGAACGCGATCGCCATTGCACCGATGCCGGTGCGCACCGGCACGTCCCGCGGCCGCTGCAGCAGGTTGTGGTGGGCGTCGTCTCCGGTGAACCGGCGCTCGAGGAACGGGTAGATGAAGAGCAGCAGGAAGATCACGCCCATCAGAACCGCCACCCACACGGCGGCCGGAATGGTGTGGTTGCCGATGTAGATCTCCCACGGGGGGAACAGCCGGATCAGCCCGTCGGTCCACATCATGTAGAAGTCGGGCTGCGAGCCGGCGGAGACCTGTGACGGTTTGTAGGGACCCAGTTGCCAGATCGGGTTGATCTGCAGCAGCCCGCCCATCAGACCGAGGATGCCGACGACGATGGCGAAGAAGCCGCCGGACTTGACCGCGAAGACCGGCATCACCCGGACGCCGACGACGTTGGTCTCGGTGCGGCCGGGGCCGGGGAACTGGGTGTGCTTCTGGAACCACACCAGTGCCAGGTGCATGCCGATCAGGCCGAGCATGATCCCGGGGAACAACAGGATGTGCACCGCATAGAGCCGCGGCATGATGATGTCGCCGGGGAAGTCCCCGCCGAAGATCGCCCAATGCATCCAGGTGCCCATCAGCGGGATGCCCAGGGTGATCGACGACAGCGCGGCGCGGATGCCGGTGCCCGACAGCAGGTCGTCGGGCAGTGAGTAGCCGAAGAACCCCTCGAACATGGCCAGGACCAGCAGCAGCGAGCCGATCACCCAGTTCGCCTCGCGAGGCCGCCGGAAGGCGCCGGTGAAGAAGATGCGCGCCAGATGCACCATGATTGAGGCGGCGAACAGCAGAGCCGCCCAGTGGTGGACTTGGCGAACGAAGAGCCCACCACGCACTTCGAAGCTGATGTTCAACGCGGTCTCGTAGGCCCGCGACATTTGGATGCCGCGCAGCGGCTGGTAGACGCCCTCGTAGGTGACGTGCGCCATCGAGGGGTCGAAGAACAGCGTCAGGTAGACGCCGGTCAGCAGCAGCACGATGAAGCTGTACATGGCAATCTCACCCAGCAGGAATGACCAGTGGGTGGGAAACACCTTGTTCAACTGGCGGCGCAGGGCGCCCGAGGGGTGGTACCGCGAGTCGAGGTTGTCGGCGACCTTGTCGATGCCGTCAGCGATGATTGTGCTCATGATCTGCGCTCCCAAAATGCCGGACCAACAGGTTCGATGAAGTCGCCGTTGGCGACCAGGTATCCGTCTTTATCGATGGTAATGGGCAGTTGCGCGAGGGCGCGTGCGGCAGGACCGAAAATCGGACGCGCGAAGTGCAGGGCGTCGAATTGGGACTGGTGGCACGGGCACAGGATGCGGTAGGTCTGCTGCTCGTACAGCGACGACGGGCAGCCCAGGTGCGAGCACACCTTGGTGTAGGCGAACAACTCACCGAAGTTGAAGCTCTCCTGGCCCTGACGCTTGATGACTCGGGGCATGTCGACGGGTTTGATGCGGATCAGCATGACCGGATTGCGCACGCCCATCGAGATGTGCGTCAGCCGCTCATGAGACTCCACCGTGGTGCCGTCGCCGTCCTCCTCACGCCACGGGAACACGGTTTCCATACCGCCGGCGTCGAGGTCCTCGGGACGCATTTTCACGAACGGAGATTCGCCGGGCCTGCCGGTTGCGCGCCCCAGGAAGACCGTTTCGCCGTTGAAGCGGGGCGTCCAGTCCGACGTCCAGAGCACCGCTTTGAGGCCGTCGGCAGTCGGCACCACCGGCTTCCACGGGTTCTTGATGATGCCACCCAACCCGGCTACCAGGGTGCCCAGGCCGAAGGCGCCCAGTCCGATACCGAGCGACATTCCAATGAGCTTGCGCCGCTTGATGGTTGAGTCCTCGAATGCTCCCACCAGGTTGGCCGCGGCCGTTCTGCGGTCAAACTCCGACGACTGACCGTCGTGGCGCTGCTGGATGGAGATCTCCTCGGGGATGAACCTCTTCTGGTAGAGCACCGCGCCGACGCCGATGGCCAGGATGGACAGGCCGAAGGTGACGCCGTAAATCGGGGTGGCCAAGGTGTAGAGGAAGTTGCCCTCAGCGCCATTGGGCTTGTACTGCCACGGCCAGAACAGGAACGCACCCACCAGTGCCAGTCCCATCACGCCACCCAGCAAGAGCCACGACGCGACGCCGCGTTCCGCCCGCTTCTCGGCGCGGGTGCCCTCCACCGGCCAGCGGGGCTCCTTCAGGACGGTCTCGACGCCGTCCGTTCGACCGCCGAGTTGGACCAGTTCCTGGGTGGACATGGCGGCAAGGTCCTCGTCGGACGGCTTGGCCACCGGGTTGTCTTTCGTGCTGTGGTCCTCAGGGCTCATGACCGCGCCCCGATCCACATCGCCGCAGCGACGGCGGCCACAATCCCGACCGCGAAGATCGCGATGCCCTCCGGTGCGGGTCCGAAACCGCCAAGACCGTAACCGCCGGGGTTGAGCGTGTCGCTCGAGGTCTTCACGTAGGCGATGATGTCCCGCTTGGCCTCCGGCGAGAGTTGCCGATCGGAGAACTTCGGCATGTTCTGCGGCCCGGACAGCATGGCGGTGTAGATCTGCGCGGGGGTGGCCGGATCCAGCACCGGCGCGTACTTGCCCGAGGAGAGGGCGCCGCCGCGGCCGGTGAAGTTGTGGCATGAAGCGCAGTTGAGCCGGAAGAGATCTCCACCGCGGGCGACGTCGCTGCCGATCAAGGATGCCTCGGCGATCTGGCCGTTGGCATCTCGCGGGACGAGTGGCCCGCCGCCGATGCTCTGGACGTAGGCGCCGAGCGCATCGACCTGAGACTCGTCGAAGATGGGCGTCTTGCGCATGGCCTGGGCCTCGTTGCGCATCATCGGCATCCGTCCGGACGACACCTGGAAGTAGACCGCCGCTTCCCCGACGCCGACCAGACTGGGTCCGCGAGCCTCGACGCCCTGCAGGTTGAGGCCGTGGCAGGTGATACAGGCCGTCT
This sequence comes from Bifidobacterium breve, assembly GCA_945897705.1. Taxonomy (GTDB): domain Bacteria; phylum Actinomycetota; class Actinomycetes; order Mycobacteriales; family Mycobacteriaceae; genus Mycobacterium; species Mycobacterium aquicola. Next base: position 13,934 of record CAMDFY010000024.1, read on the forward strand.
CGTAGAGCTGGGCGCCGGTGCGCAGCAGTGCTGACTGGGACTGATCGGCAACGGCCACCTGCGGACGCGGCGTGAGCGTCGCGGCCAGTACGCCGGCCAGGCCCAGGCCGAACACCAGAAGGACCGCCGCGGACAGTCGGCGCCGAAGTCGGCGCCGTGACCTGCCGTGCACGCGGGACTCAATCCTGAGCATCGCACCCCTTCTCATCAGCGGGTTTCGCATCGTCGGATCATCGTACGAAGTAGATCGTGGCGAACAGGGCGATCCAGACGATGTCAACGAAGTGCCAGTAGTAGGACACCACGATTGCCGCCGTCGCCTGGGCGGGGGTGAACTTGCTCATGGTGGTGCGCGCCAAGAGCAAAACGAACGCCACCAGGCCGCCGATCACGTGCAGGCCGTGGAACCCGGTGGTCAGGTAGAACACGCTGCCGTAGGCACTGCTGGCGATGGTGGTGCCCTCATGAACCAGGTTCACGTATTCATAACCCTGGCCCAGAACGAAGAACAGGCCCATCAGCAGGGTGATCAGGTACCAGCGTCGCAGGCCGAAGACATCGCCGCGCTCGGCGGCGAACACGCCCATCTGGCAGGTGAACGACGACGCGATCAGCACCAGGGTCACCGGGACCGCCAGGGCGAGGTTCAATTCGGTAGGGGGTGGCGGCCAACTTCCACCCGACTGCGCGCGAGCAGTGAAGTACATCGCGAACAACCCGGCGAAGAACATCAACTCGCTGGAGAGCCACACGATGGTGCCCACACTGACCATGTTCGGCCGATTCAGCGAATGCACGCGGGAAGTGATGGCAGTCCCGGAAGTGCCAGCAGCGCTCGTCACGACGCAAGTATGACGCTTTGTAGTTGTGGAGGTACAGCCAGGGGCCGAATTGGTCACAAACTGTTTTCCGGCCGGTTTCTCTCGGGGTCGTCAGGGGCGTTGCCCGCCGGGTGGCGGGTCGGGCGGTGTGAGACGATCCGGCAGTGAGATCGCCGAACGCCGAGCCCGATCCCGGCCCTGTGACCAGCACCTGGCCCCAAGTTCTGGGGCGGTTGACCGCCGGTTCCGAACTCGCCGCCGGCCAGGCAGCGTGGGCGATGCAGCACATCATGACCGGGGAGGCGACGCCGGCCCAGATCGCGGCCTTCGGCGTGTCGATGACGATGAAGCGCCCGAGTGCCGCGGAAGTGCGGGAGCTGGCCGACACCATGCTGGGTTTTGCGCTGCCGGTGCCGACCGAGGTGATCGGCACCGACACCGTCGACATCGTCGGAACCGGGGGCGACCACTCCAACTCCGTCAACCTCTCGACGATGGCCGCCGTGGTGGTCGCGGCGGCCGGACTGCCGGTCGTCAAGCACGGGAACCGCGCGGCCTCGTCGCGCAGTGGCGGCGCCGACATGCTTGAGGCACTGGGGCTGCGGATCGACCTCGGACCCGAACAGGTCGCCCGCTGTGTCGCGGAGGTGGGAATCGGGTTCTGCTTCGCTCCGGTTTTCCACCCGTCCTACCGCTACGCGGGGCCGCCACGCCGCGAGATCGGTGTGCCGACGGTGTTCAATCTGCTTGGGCCGCTGACGAATCCAGCACGTCCGCGAGCAGGTTTGATCGGCTGCGCCTTCCGGGACCTGGCAGAGGTGGTGGCGGATGTTTTCGCCGCTCGCGGCGCGAGCGTTCTGGTGGTGCGTGGCGATGACGGGCTTGACGAATTGACCACCACCACCACCAGTACGGTCTGGCGGGTGCGGGCCGGTGCCGTGGACACCCTTGCTTTCGACCCACTCGACTTCGGAATCGCTCGCGCCCAACCCGGTGATCTCGTCGGCGGGGATGCCCACGCCAATGCCGCGCAGGCACGCGCGGTGTTCGGCGGATCCACCGGCGCGGTCCGTGACGCGGTCCTGCTCAATGCGGCCGGCGCCATCGTCGCCCATGCCGGACTAGCCGGCGTCGGCGAATGGCGGCCCTCCTGGGAGAGCGCCCTCGACCGCGCCGCTACGGCGATCGACTCCCGGGCGGCAGAGCGGCTGCTCGACCGCTGGGCGCGCTTCACCCAGGAAGTCTGACCCGCCGTCGCGCGCGGCAAGAAATTCCGACGCGGCGTGTCGAGCCGAGCGCGCGGTGGCGGCCCATTCGAGCCACCGCCCGGCCGACTGCCGTGGCGAGGCGAAAGTGCCTGCGGCAGATACGATTCGGACGCCGGGCGTGGCCAGCCACCGGGCGATCAACGCAGTCTCCTCGACCAGCGCTCCGCCCAGCGGCGCCAGTTGCGGCAGTACCACCTGGGCACTGCTGCGCAGGGCGTCGATGACCGGCATCGGCGGAACATGTGCGCGGGCGCACCCCGCGCCGGCCAACTGGCCGTGTCTGATGACCGCCAACTGCCATCCGCCCGCACCATCGGGTGCGGCGGCGACGAGTTCGGCGACGGCGGCCAGCGCGCTCAAACGCTGACCACGCCAGAGCACCTCCACGGCATCCGCCGTCAGATCCCGTAACCGGGCGGCACTCTCGAAACGCCCGCGCTGTGCCAACGCGGTGACGCCCTGCACGGCCGCCGCGAGGGCGGCGTTGTCGTGCCCGTCGATCACCTCCGCCGCCCGCGCAGGCCCGGCGGCGTAGTCACCGGCGCGAACTCCCCGCGGGGCCGGGCACGGCGACACTTCCCGCTGCGGGCAGGCCGGACCGTGCTCGCCGTGCACCCCGATCCGTGCGGTGCAGGTGCGAACTCCGGTGAACCGCGCCAGCAGGCCGGCGGTGTCGGACGCCTGCGCACGCGACCGAAACGGGCCGATGGCACTCTCGCGACGGGGCGCACGGACGCACGACAGCCGCGGGAAGGCTTCGTCGGTCAGCACCACCCACCACCATCGATGCGGAAAGCGCGACCGGCGGTTGTACGGCGGTGCGTGGGCGGCCAGCAGACGCAGTTCCCGCACGCCGGCCTCGAGAGCGTGGGCGCACTCGACATGGTCGACCGCGGTGGCGAGGCTGACCATCTCGGACATGCGTTTTCGCGGATCTGCTCCGGTGAAGTACTGGCCCACCCGCCGATGCAGGTCGGTTGCCGTGCCAACGTAGAGCACCTCGGCCGACGGCCCGCGAAACAGATAAACACCGGGCTTCCGCGGCAATCCGCTAGCCAGGACCCGCTTCCGGCGCTGGGCACCCGATGATTTCGGTGCAAAAGAACTCAGCTCGCGGTACGTCGTCACACCCTGATTGCCCACGCGTTCGATCAGCGCATGGAGCACGTCGACGCAGGCGCGGGCGTCGTCAAGGGCGCGGTGGGTGGGCTCGGTGGCCGATCCCAGCAGCCTCGCCAACGCGGACAGCCGGACGCTGGGCGCCTCCTCGCGGCTCAACACCCGGCGTGCCAACCGGACTGTGCACAGCACCGGCGGCCCGGGCCAGTCGATGTCGCATTGCTGGGCCGCGGATTTAAGGAACCCGATGTCGAATCCCGCGTTGTGCGCCACCAGCACCGCGCCGTGGGCGAACTCCAGGAACATCGGTAGCACCGCCGAAATCGGTGGGGCGTCGCGCACCATCGCGGTGTCGATCCCGGTGAGTTCGATGATCTGCGGCGGGATCGACCGCTGTGGGTCGACCAGAGTGGCGAACTCGCCGATGACCTCCCCGCCGCGCACCTTGACCGCGCCGATCTCGGTGATCGCGTCGCGGGATCCGTCCGGGCCGGCCTGCGCGCGCGAGCCGGTGGTCTCGAGGTCGACCACCACGAACGTGGTCTCGGCGAGCGATATCTCGCCGTCGACGTCAGCGAAGCTCAGCTGGTGCTGCGCGCGAGAAGCGGCCACGGTGATCGACGCTAAGGCCGGCCACCGACAGTCCCGTCGCGCCACACCGCAGCAGATGCAAGCATCGCAGCGGAGGAAAACATGTCGGTGGCCGTGGCTAGCGTGCGGGAAGCCGGAAAACACCGGAGCGTGTCAGCACCACGGAGGAGAACCGTTATGAGCCAGGACCCCGATGCGGCAGAGCCGGTGATCATCGACTGTGACGATTGCGCGGTCCGGGGTCCGGGGTGCCGGGATTGCGTGGTCAGCGTGTTGCTGGGTGTTCCCGAGAGCCTGCTGGAGGACGAGCGCGCGGCATTGGAGGTGCTCGCCGAAGCGGGTATGGCACCCCGGCTGCGGCTGATTCCGATACGTCGCAGTCCGGGTTCACCCCGGGATAAACCGGGTTCACCGATGGCCGGATAACGTCGGCAACGCGGCTCGCCCGCGGTGACTGATGTGGCTGGTGTGGCTGAATGTTGACTAAGACTTCCGGCCTGAGGTTGGACAAACCCGTTGCCGTTTCGTAACCTTACCGAGACCTAAACGCATTTCGGCGAGTTGAGTCGACGGCAGTCAAAGGACCCGCAACCTTGAAGTTCGACCGCAACTTTTTCACCAAACCCAATGCTCACAGATGGTTTACTGGATCCCTCGCCGGTCTGATCGCCGCCGCCTGCGTCCTCACGCCCGCGGCCACCGCTGATCCCGCCCAGGACGCCGTCGCCCAACTCGGCGAGCTTTCCCGGCAGGCTGAGCAGCTCACCGAGTCCATGCACGCGGCCCAGTTGGACCTCGACGCGAAAGTCCAGGCCCTGACCGACGCCGAGGCCACCCACGGCAACGATGTCGCGGCGCTGGATGCCGCCAGGGTCACCCTGCAGTCCTATCAGGGAGCGGTCAACAAGCTGGCCGCGTCGGTGTACATGGGCGGCCGCACTGACGGGATGAACGCGATCCTGACCGCTGCCTCGCCGCAGGGCCTGATCGACAAGATGGCGATTCAAAAGGTGATGGGCGCCGAGATGGCGGCCCAGATGACCAGTTTCCGGCAGCTCAGCGACGAGGCGCTCATGATCGAGGCCGCCTCCGCCAAGTCCGCCGCCGAGGCCAAGGCCGCCGCCGACGAAGCCGCCGCGGTCCGCGCCGAACTGCAGGGCAAGCAGTCGCAGCTCCAGGTTCAGATCGCCGCCGTGAAGTCCCGGTACCAGGCTCTGACGCCCCCGCAGCAGGTTGCGCTGGCGGCGCCGGGCGCACCATTGCCGGCGGTTCTCGCCGCGCCCGAGCAGCCCGCGGCTCTCGCCCCGCCTGAGCCGCGCGCCGAGATCGCAGCCTTGGCAGCGTTGCCGTCCCCGAGTGTCGGAAGCAGCGCCGGCGCAACCGCCGTGCAGGCGGCGCTGACCCGGATCGGTTCCCCGTATGTGTGGGGCGGCGGTGGACCGGGCGCCTTCGACTGCTCCGGACTGGTGCAGTGGGCATTCGCCCAAGCCGGTGTGTTCCTGCCGCATTCGAGTTACGCGCTGGCCGACGGCGGTCAACCGGTGTCCGTCGACCAGATGCAACCCGGCGACGTCGTCACGCAGTACTCCGACGCCTCGCACGTCGGGATCTACGTCGGGGACGGACTGATGGTGCACGCCTCCACCTATGGGATCCCGGTTCGCGTCGAGTCGGTGTACAACTCCCCGATCTACAACGTCCGTCGGTACTGAACCCACCGCCGGTCGGCAACCGGCAAACCGACCGCGGTGGTCCCGACTGGCCGCGGTCGTGCTGGTCGCTGAGTTGGCCGCCGCATCCGCGCTGATCGCCGTTGGCCCCGCCGCGGCGCGGTCCACGTCGGCCCCACCTCCGGTGGTATCGGCATCGGCGCCACTGGAGGTCGGAGACGGCCGCCAAGGCCATCGCGTCAGGGTCGACCTCGTCAGTCTCGGGGGGAGTCGGACCGACGCCGTACTTGAGCGCGTCAGGGCCGCGATCGGTGACGCTGTCGACGCCGTGGAGCGGTTCTGGGGCACCGACTTCCAGCGCGAGATCGTGGTGGTCGCCACCGGTTCCGGAGAACAATTCGTCGAATACGCCGGACTGGATCCGGCGCGAGGATGGACCGATATCGCCGCCGTCGCCGTCGCCGACGATGTCGATTTCATCGGCCGCACAGCATCCGGACAGCGGATCATTCTTGCCCCCGGCGCGGCGACGATGGGCGACGCCGCGTTGCGAATTGTACTGGCGCATGAGCTTTTCCACCTCGCGGCCCGAACCGAGACGGCACTGGATGCGCCACGTTGGCTGACCGAAGGGGTGGCCGACTTTGTCGCGCGTCCACCGACGGCGATTCCTGTCGGCGCCACCGCCGTCCTGCCGTCGGATGCCGAGTTGGACGTGGGCGGCGCCGATCTTGCGGCGGTCTACGACCGGGCGTGGTGGTTCGCTCGCTTTGTCGCTGACAGCCACGGCACCGGAACGCTGCGCCGACTCTACGCGGCTGCCTGCGGACCCGGCCACGCAGACCTAGCCGTGGCGGTCCGGCAGGTGATCGGCACCGATCTGGCTGACCTACAGCGCCGATGGGTGCAGTGGATGGCCCAGGAGGCTCGCCGCTGATGACGCGAATCCTGTTGGTCACCAACGATTTTCCGCCGCGACGCGGTGGTATCCAGTCCTATCTTGAACAGTTCGTTCACCACCTGGTCGGGGCCGATGATGAGCTGACGGTCTATGCGCCGCGGTGGAAGGGCGCGCCCGACTACGACCGCGCGGCGCCGTTCGCCGTCGTCCGTCACCCCGGCACACTGATGCTGCCGGAGCCGGGAGTGGATCGGCGGATGCGCTCGCTGATTCGTGAACACGGCATCGAAACCGTATGGTTCGGCGCCGCTGCGCCACTGGCCCTGCTGGCATCGCGGGCCCGCGGTGCCGGCGCTGAACGCGTCGTGGCCAGCACCCATGGTCACGAGGTGGGGTGGTCGATGCTGCCCGGGGCGCGTTCGGCGCTGCGGCGGATCGGCAGCGAGACCGACGTGATCACCTACGTCAGTCGCTACACCCGCGACCGATTCGCCTCCGCGTTCGGGCCGACTGCGCGCCTTGAACATCTGCCGCCGGGAGTGGACACCGAATGCTTTCGGCCCGATCCGGTGGCGCGCGCTGAACTCCGGGAAAGGTACCGCCTCGGTGACCGGCCGACGGTGGTGTGTGTGTCACGACTGGTAGCGCGCAAGGGTCAGGACATGCTGATCAGGGCGATGCCCCAGATCCGGCGCCGAGTCGACGGCGCCGCACTGGTCATCGTCGGCGGCGGGCCGTATGCCGACACCCTGCACGAACTGGCCAAGCGCTGCGGCGTAGCCGCCGACGTCGTGTTCACCGGCGGTGTTCCCACCGCCGCACTGCCCGGCCATTACGCGATGGCGGACGTCTTCGCGATGCCGTGCCGCACCCGGGGGGCGGGCCTGGACGTCGAGGGCCTGGGCATCGTGTTCCTGGAGGCCGCTGCTGCCGCAGTGCCGGTAGTGGCCGGCCGTTCGGGCGGTGCGCCGGAAACGGTCCGCGACGGCGAAACCGGCCGGGTGGTCGATGGCCGGGCCCATGACGAGATCGTCGATGCGATCACCGATCTGCTCGCCGATCCGGAACGCGCCCGGCGGATGGGCCGGGCCGGGCGGGACTGGATAAGCCGGGAGTGGAATTGGCAGACCCACTCCCGGCGGCTGGCCGAGCTGTTGCGTGCAGATCCGCGCCGTTGAACACAGCGGCGCCGGGTTCAACAAATCGAAAAGCCCCCGGGTCGGTTCCACCCTCACGACCGCCGGACGGCGATGTGTGAAGCTAGACGATGTGAGCAGTATCCAGGTCGCTGACGAGACGTTCGTCGCCGCCGATCCGGTGGCGGTCGGCAGGGCGGTGGGGGACCGGGCCAACTGGCGTCGCTGGTTCACCGACCTCTACCTCGAGGTGGTCGAAGACCGGGCCGAGCGGGGCGTGCGATGGACCGT
>CAMDFY010000025.1 GCA_945897705.1 Bifidobacterium breve
ACCGCCACCGCCATGTCTGCGGACACCTGCAGGAAAGTCACCACCGGGATCCATCTCATGTCGCCGGAGACGTCGTAGCCGCGCGGTTCGCGCAGCCAATCCGGTTCGGAGAACAGCAGATCCGGGTTCCACCAGGCGATCGGGTCGGATGCATGCTGCAGGTAGGCCACCCTCGGTTGGCCCCAGGTGGCCTCGGGCCGACTCAGGTTCTCCGCGCGCGCGGCGAACCGGACGTTCGCACCGTTATCGAAAATCGGAAGCCACTCCGGTGACCCGGGATCGCGGTTGGCGAGGATGTCATCGCGCATGGTGTTGTTGAACGTCGGACCGGAGAACAGCGCGCCGTTGGTCCGGGCGATGATGTTGTTGGGGCTCAGGAATGGCGCCTCCCCTCCGAAGGAGCCGAGGCTCTCCCCGAAAACCACGATTTTGGGCCGCTGGGCCTCCGGGAGGGCTCGCACCCTCTCATCCACCGCCTCGAAGAGGGCCTGGCCGGCCTGGCGAGCGTTCTCCTTATCGACCAGGAACGACAGCCAACTCGGCAGGAACGAGTACTGCATGCTCACGATTGCGGTGTCGCCGTTGTACATGTACTCCAGTGAGTCGGCCTCCGCGGCGTTGATCCACCCGGTACCCGTCGTGGTGGCCACCGCGATGACCTTTCGTTTCAGGCCCCCCTCGCGTTCGAGTTCGCGGGCGGCCAACTCCGCGGTCGCGCGGATTCCGTCGGCGGAATGCAGTCCCGCGTAGGCACGGATGGGTTCGACGGCAGGGGCGTTGTTGAACGCAGTGAGTTGGGCGACGGTCGGGCCACCGCGGATGAAGATACGCCCCTGATGGCCGAGTGATTCCCAGGACGCCAGCGAACCGGGGCCACCGGAACGCAGCGTCGTGGTGGGAGCCGGATGGTTCGGATCAAGCTCATCGTTGACCCGGGAGAAGGTTTTGTTCAGGACATCCATGGCGCCTCGAACCACGATGCCATTGAGCAGCGCGATCGAGATCGCAAGAATCACGGTGACGACCGCGACGAACGAAACCCTTGGCGGCGCAACGCGATTGAGCTGGCGGACCAGAAACCGGACGAGTTTGCCGATGAGCTGGCCGATCTCGACGAAGGCGAAGAGGACAACGATCGAGAGCACTGCGGCCTGCAGGTAGTTGTACCACTGCAGCCGTGGCACGCCCATTAGGTCGCGGACGTGGTCCTGCCAGTAGTGAAAGTAGAAGACACCCGAGGCCAGTGCGACGGCTCCGCCGGCCACCAGCACGGGCCAGGCCCAGCGCGGCGCGGATGGGCTGGTTTGGCGGGATTGCATGAATCGCGCCAGCCAGACCCCGAAGACGCCGAGGCCGTACCCGATCGCGCCCGCGGCACCGCTGACGATTCCCTGGAACATTGGGCCACGTGGAAGCAGCGACGGCGTCATCGACAGCAGGACGAACAGCAGGCCCAGCGCGGTGCCGGTGAACGTGTAGCGGCGTTGCCACCAGTCCCGACCGGATTCTGTTGCCTCGGTGGCGACGGATTGGGCTTCGGCGACGGTCACGGGAGAACTTTAGCGGTGGGTGAAGTTCGGAGGCCGTTTCTCGCTGAAGGCCGCCATGCCCTCGGACTGGTCGTCGGTGGCGAATGCCGAGTGGAACAGTCGGCGTTCGTAGAGCAGACCCTCGGCCAGCGGCGACTCGAACGCCCGGTTGACGGCTTCCTTGGCCATCCGGGCCGCCGAACGCGACATCTGCGAGATCGTCGTCGCGACTGCGGTGGCCTCCGTCAGCAGGTCATCGGCCGGAACCACCCGGGACACCAGACCGATGCGCTCGGCCTCGGCGGCGTCGATCGTGCGCCCGGTCAGGATCATGTCCATCGCCTTGGCCTTGCCGACCGCCCGGGTCAGGCGCTGCGAGCCGCCCATGCCGGGAAGCACACCCAACTTGATCTCCGGCTGGCCGAACTTGGCGGTGTCTGCGGCAATGAGCACGTCGCACATCATTGCCAGTTCGCAGCCACCGCCGAGGGCATAGCCGCCGACGGCGGCGATCAGGGGCGTGCGCACGGCGGCGAGCCTGCCCCAGGCGGCGAAGAAGTCGGCGGCGAAGACCTCCGAGAACGACAGCGAGGCCATCTCCTTGATGTCCGCGCCGGCGGCGAACGCCTTCGCCGATCCGGTGATGATGATGGCGCCGATGCCGGGATCTGCATCCAATTCGGCTGCGGCGGTGGTGACGTCGACCATCACCTCGCTGTTGAGGGCATTGAGCGCCTCCGGGCGGTTCAACGTGATGGTGCCGACCCGCTCAGACCGGCTTACGACGATGGTTTGGTAGCTCGCGGTCTGGTCGCTCATGCGTTCCTCCTCGGTACTTCAAAAGGTCAGGTCCGGATTCGCCGGCTGGAAGTAGGCCGCCACGTCCTCGTCGGTCACTGCGGCCAGCGAGGCGGGGGACCACTTCGGGTTGCGGTCCTTGTCCACCACTTGCGCTCGGATGCCCTCCACCAGGTCATGCGATCGCACCGCCGCGCACGATACCCGGTACTCCGCGATCAGGGCCTCTTCCAGGGTCATGTAGCCGGCAGCCCGGCGAACCGAGGCCAGGGTGACGGCCAGAGCGATGGGGGACCGGGTCGAGATGAGGTCGGCGGCATCGTGGGCCGAGCTCTCGTCGTGGCTGCGCAGGGCGGCGACGATGTCGGTGATGGTCTCGCCGGCAAAGCAGGCGTCGATCCATTCCCGTTGTGCCTCAAGCTCACTCGGTGGAGGCTCCTCGGCGTGGGCGCGCAAGGCCGCCGATACGCCGTCAGCGACGATGGCGGTGCTGAAAGCCTGAAGTCGGCTATGGGGTACGTAATGGTCGGCGAAGCCCAGTGCGATCGCGTCCGCACCGGTGAACGGGGCGCCGGTGAGCGCGGCGTGCAGGCCCAACAGGCCAGGCGCACGGGAGAGTAGTAGCGTGCCCCCGACGTCGGGGATCAGTCCGATACCGACTTCCGGCATGGCGATCTTCGAGGTGTCGGTCACCACCCGGACGCTGCCGTGCATGCCGATCCCAAGCCCGCCACCCATCACGATGCCGTCCATCAACGCGACGTAGGGCTTGGGGAAGCGTCCGATGCGGGCGTTGAGGCGGTACTCGTCGAACCAGAACCGTCTCGCCTGCGCACCGTCGGCCTGCGCGCTGTGATAGATCGCCACGACGTCGCCGCCGGCGCACAGTCCGCGGTCACCGGCACCGGCAACGACGACCGCACCCACCCGGTCGTCGGCGGCCCAGTCGGTCAGCGTCGCGTCCATCGCCGTGACCATGCCCTGGGTCAGGGAGTTGATGGCCTTTGGGCGGTTAAGGGTCACAAACCCGACCCTGCCGTCGATACGGGTCAGGATTTCCTCGGTGTCGTTACTCAACCGTGCGTCTCCTCGCAGGTCAGACCGGAAAGGTTGGATGTCCTAGTTTTACCAGCCGAATCGGAACCCACTGACATCAGGCTGGCAGGTAGGCTCAGGTCGCGGTCTGAAACTCTGTGACGTTCCTGGGAACCGATCGGGGCGGCAGTTCGTTGAAGCGGTTGTCAGTCGGCTCACTTTGAGAGGAAACACGGTGCGGGAAAGCAGCAATCCGATTTTCCGTTCGTTGCCCAAGCAACAGGGCGGATATGCACAGTTCGGCACCGGCGTCGCCGGTGCGACCCAGCAGCTCGGCTATCAGACCGAGCCCTACTCCACCCGTGCGCCGCAGGCCGGCGTCTCGCGGCCGATGACCATCGATGACGTGGTCACCAAGACCGGCATCACCCTCGGTGTGCTCACCGTGGTGGCGGCGATCTCCTACTTCATCGTCGGAGGCAACCCCGGCTTGGCGATGCCGTTCACCCTGGTTGGTTCGCTGGGCGGGCTTGCTTTGGTGCTGATCGCCACGTTCGGCCGCAAGCAGGACAACCCGGCCATCGTGCTCAGCTACGCGGCCCTCGAGGGCCTGTTCCTCGGCGCCATCTCGTGGGTGTTCGGCAACGTCGTCGTCGCCGACGGAAACGCCGGTGCGCTCATCACCCAGGCGGTACTCGGCACCATCGGCGTCTTCTTCGGCATGCTCGTCGTCTACAAGACCGGTGCTATCCGGGTCACGCCGAAGTTCACTCGCTTCCTGGTAGCCGGCATGATCGGCGTTCTGGTTCTGATGCTCGGCAACTTCCTGCTCGGGATGTTCGGTGTCGGTGGCGGCGAGGGTATGGGCCTGCGGTCCGGCGGGCCGCTCGCGATCGTCTTCTCGCTGGTCTGCATCGGCCTGGCGGCGTTCAGCTTCCTGGTCGACTTCGATTCCGCCGATCAGATGATCCGCGCCGGAGCCCCGGAGAAGGCAGCCTGGGGTGTCGCCCTGGGGCTGACCGTGACACTGGTCTGGCTTTACCTGGAGATCCTGCGTCTGCTGAGCTACTTCCAGCAACGCTAGGTTTCACGGAGCGTCAACTCTGCGCCCAGATCGCGATTCACTAACAGATCGCGATCTGGGCGCAGACTCGTTTAAGGGTCGGCATTCGATGCTTGCCGTGTGGTCGACCCCAACAGCCCTTTCCTGGGAGGCCCTTTCCTCGGTGTCGAGGCGCTGAGCTGCGGATTGGTCCGCAAGCACCAACTGCGCTCGGAGTACTCGGCACTGTTTCCGGGCGTTTACTTCCCGTCTGGTGGTCGGCCGACGTTCGCCCAGCGGGCCGAGGCCGCCTGGTTGTGGTCGCATCGGCGAGGCGTGATCGCCGGCTGCACCGCCGCACGCCTGCACGGTGCGCTGTGGCTTGACGACGAGCTGCCCCTAGAGATGTTTTGGCGCAATGCCCGAACGCCACCCGGTATCGCGACCTCCGCCGTCGCCTTCGCCGACGGCGAGACATCGACGCTGGGCGGGCTTTCGGTGACCTCCCCGATTCGCACGGCGTTCGACCTCGCGCGCCGTCGACCGCTGCATAACGCCGTCGCACGCCTTGACGCCCTCGCCAATGCGGTGTCGTTCGATAGCGCAGATGTTCTCGATCTAGCGGCCCGCCACCGCGGAGTGCGGGGTGTGCGTCAAGTTGCAACTGTGCTCGAGCTGTCGGACAGAGGTGCCCAATCCCCCCGGGAAACCTGGTTGCGGTTAGTGCTTCTACGAGGTGGATTTCCGCCGCCACGTACTCAGATACCGGTCGCCATCGGTGGCCGGGTCAAGTACTACCTCGACATGGGGTGGGAGGACACCAAGGTTGCCGTCGAGTACGACGGAGATCAGCACCGCACCGACAGGGCGCAGTTTGGCAAGGACGTCGTGCGCCTTGAGGAGCTGGCCGATCTGGGCTGGATCATCGTCAGAGTGGTCGCCGGGACGTCGTCGGCGGAGGTTGTCCGACGGGTGCGGCGGGCGTGGGACGCGCGTAGCCCATCGACTCTGCGGTGAGATCGTGCATTACCGCCGATCCACGATCTGTGCGCAGAGTCGACGTGCTAGGACAGCCGCTCCACCACCATCGCCATACCCTGTCCGCCGCCGACGCACATGGTCTCGATGCCGAAGGTCTTGTCATGGGTGGCGAGGTTATTCAACAGCGTCGCGGTGATCCGAGCACCGGTCATCCCGAATGGATGCCCGAGCGCGATCGCACCGCCGGAGACGTTGAGTTTGTCCTCGTCGATACCAAGCGCCCGGGCCGATCCGAGCACCTGCACCGCGAACGCCTCGTTGATCTCGAACAGGTCGATATCGGAGACCGACATCTTGGCGTAGCCCAGCGCCTTCTTGACGGCCTCGATCGGGCCCAGGCCCATGATCTCCGGGGACAGCCCGGACACTCCGGTGGCGACGATGCGGGCCAGCGGGGTCAGGCCCAACGCCTTGGCCTTGGTGTCGGACATGATGACCACCGCGGCGGCGCCGTCGTTGAGCGGGCAGGCATTGCCGGCGGTAACGGTGCCGTTCGGGCGGAACACCGGGTTCAGCGCACTGATCTTCTCGTAGACGGTGCCGGCGCGCGGGCCGTCGTCGGTGCTGACGACGGAGCCGTCGGGCAGCGTCACCGGGGAGATCTCGCGGGCGAAGAAGCCGCTGTTGATGGCCTCCTCGGCGCGGTTCTGGCTGCGGACGCCCCAGCGGTCTTGATCCTCACGGCTGATCCCGGTGTACAGGGCGACGTTCTCGGCGGTCTCACCCATCGCGATGTAGACATCGGGAAGTTCGCCGTTGTCGCGGGGGTCGGTCCATTCGGTGGCCCCGGACTCCTTGGCGGCGTCGACGCGTTCCCGTGCCTCGTTGAACAGCGGGTTGCGGGTATCGGGCCAGGAGTCGGCGTTGCCGCTGGCGAACCTTGACACCGTCTCGACGCCCGCGGAGATGAACGCATCGCCCTCACCGGCCTTGATGGCGTGGAACGCCATCCGGGTGGTCTGCAGGGATGACGAGCAGTACCGGTTCACTGTCACGCCGGGGAGGAAGTCATAGCCGAGTTCGACGGCGACGACCCGGGCGATGTTGAAGCCGGACTCGCCCGCAGGCTGGCCGCAGCCCATCATCAGGTCGACGATGTCGCGGGGGTCCAGTGCGGGCACCTTGTCGAGTGCCGCGCGCACCATCTGGGTGGCCAGGTCATCGGGACGCATCCCCACCAGCGAGCCTTTGAAGGCGCGGCCGATGGGGGAGCGGGCGGTGGAGACGATGACGGCTTCGGGCATGGCGGACTCCTGTGTCGGTGACGCGGGGCTGGTGAAAACCTAGCTCATGCAGGTGTTGCCGGCGCCATTCGGTCGTGACGGCACCCCCCAGCGGCTGGGGCACCGCTGCCGGTCGCCGCTATCCCAGCGCATCGCGCAGCGATACCAACAACTGCTCGGCTGCGAGCGCGTAGCCCGTCGCCGACGGATGAAAACGGTCCTCGGAGAACATCACGTCGGGCTGACGCTGGAAATGCGGCGCCATCAAGTCAGCAAGCGGAACCGGCACGCCACCGGCGGTGCGCACCTCCGCGGCCTGCGCGCGCGCCAGGCGCAGGCCCACCGAACGGGCGGTCCACCGCAACGGTTGCGGGATGGCCGTGACGACGCCCAGATCCGGGCAGGTGCCGACGATGACGGTCGTGCCGACTGAGCGAAGTCGCTGCACCGCCGCGCCGAGTCGCCGCGCGGAAGGGCCGATGCCGTTGAGGACCGTGACATCGTTGGCGCCGATCATGATCACGGCGGCGTCCGGCGGCGGGCCCGCGACCAACATGGCGTCGACCTGGCCGGCCAAGCCCTTCGAGGATGCTCCGACAATCGCCTTCGTCGATAACCGAACCCGCTGTCCGGATTGCTCGGCCAGGCCCCGTGCCATCCGTACGCCGGGAACGTCTTCGGCATCCTGACAGCCGTACCCGGTGGCGGTCGAGTCCCCGAAGATCATCAGGTGGATGTCGAACGCTTCGCCGCGCACCCAGCGACGCACCGCGCCACCCCCGGGCGCATAGATCCCGTCGGCGCGCGGCGGGATGTCCCAGGCTTTGGGAATGACATTGCGGGCCTGCTCGGCCTGACCGGTCAGTAGGTTGCGAGCGCCCACGACAGCGCCGCCGGTCGAGGCGAGAACTCCCGCGACGGCAAGGGCTCTGGTGGACCCGAAGCGTATGCCCACGAGAGACAGTTTGGCCTCTCAACAGGGTTTTCCGGTTACGGACGGGTATCGGATACGGAAAGAAATAGCTTCATATGTTGTGGGCTGCATCACAGCTGTCAAGCTGATTCACCAGGCTCGCCGATTAGCTGTTCGCGGCGATCCGGCACGCATGACCCGCACGTCACTACGCACTTGTAGGGAGCGTTGACCATGACCGCACCGAGCAAGGTGTCACCCAAGACTGTGTCACCCAAGACTGTGTCAACAAAGACCGCAGCGTCACCGACGACCGCAGCGTCACCGACGACCGCAGCGTCACCAAAGACCGGGACACCAACGACAGCGCGGCGGGCCGTGCCCGCCCGTCCGCGGAAATACCCCGTCAGTGACGGAGCCCCTATTGAATTCATCGAGGACGGCCCCGGTGTTGCCGCGCGACTGGTCGCCCTCGGCGCGCGCGTCACCATGTGGCCCGCTCTCGCCGTCCTCAGTCACGTGCCGCACTGGCCGTGGCCATTCGGGGTAGTGGACTTCGTCGGACGCGCACTGCTCCCGTCTCCCGGAACGGTTCGGGCCACGGTCGGACTGCCCAACGCCTCCGCCCAACTCGTCCGGGCACCGGGCGTGATGCCAGCCGACGGCCGCCGCCGAGTCATCCTCTACATGCACGGTGGCGCGTTCATGACGTGCGGGGTGAACTCACACAGCCGACTGGCCGGAGCGTTGTCGAAGTACGCGGACTCGCCGGTTCTGGTGGTCGACTACCGGTTGATTCCCAAGCACACCATCGGCATGGCCATCGATGACTGCCACGACGCGTATCGCTGGTTGCGACTGCGCGGATACGAGCCCGAGCAGATCGTGCTGGCGGGTGACTCGGCAGGCGGATATCTCGCGATGGCGCTGGCGCAACGGCTGCAGGCTGAAAACGAAACCCCCGCAGCCATTGTCGCGCTATCCCCACTGCTTCAGCTGGAACAGGATCCGAAGCTGACGCACCCGAACATCTACAGCGATTCGATGTTCCCACCCAAGGCTTTTCACGCCCTCGTCGCCCTCGTGGCCCGGGCCGCCGCCAGGAACATTGTCGACGGCGTACCCGAAGGCGTCTACGAACCGCTGGACAATATCGAGCCCGGCCTGCCGCGGACGTTGATCCACGTGTCCGGTTCGGAGGTGTTGTTGCACGACGCGCGTCTGGCGGCCCGGCGGCTTGCTGCGGCCGGGGTGCCGACCGAGGTCCGGGTGTGGCCCGGTCAGATCCACGACTTCCAGATGGCTGCGCCGCTCATTCCGGAGGCGAGCCGATCGTTGCGTCAGATCGGGGAGTACATCCGCGAAGCCACTGGCTGAGACGGTCCCCTCCAGTCGCTGCCGCGGGTAGACTTCGCGTCCAAGGCCCGCAACAGAGGAGCGGCAATGGCAGGCGGTCTGGTCGGTTTACTGGACGACGTCGCCGCGCTGGCAAAGTTAGCCGCCGCGTCGGTCGACGACGTCGGTGCGGCGGCGGCGAAGGCCAGCGCGAAGGCGGCCGGCGTGGTGATCGACGACACCGCGGTCACCCCCGCCTACGTACGGGGGCTTGCCGCTGAGCGTGAGCTGCCCATCATCCGGCGCATCGCGATCGGTTCGCTGCGCAACAAGTTGCTCATCATTCTGCCGGCGGCACTACTGCTCAGTGCCATCGCCCCGATCGTCGTTGAGATCATCCTGATGTTCGGCGGATGCTTCCTGGCGTACGAGGGCGCGCACAAGATCATCCATGCACTGCGCCACGACGATCACGATCACGACGCGCCGGCGGCGGAACTCGGACCCGATGCCGAGGCAAAGACGATCGCGGGCGCGATCCGCACTGACTTCATCCTCTCAGCCGAGATCATGGTGATCGCGCTCAAGGAGGTCATCGGCGAACCTGTGGTGTCGCGGGGGGTGATCCTGGCCGTCGTCGGCGTGGGTATCACCGTGGTGGTCTACGGGGTCGTCGCTCTGATCGTGAAGATGGATGACGTCGGTCTGGCACTGGCAGGGCGAGATTCCCGGTCGTCGCAGCGGTTGGGCCGGATGCTGGTGGCCGGCATGCCCAAAGTGCTTGCGTGGCTGTCGGTGATCGGCACCGCCGCCATGCTGTGGGTGGGCGGCCACATCCTGCTGGTCGGATTCGACGAGTTGGGGTGGCACGTGCCGTATCACCTTGTGCATCAACTTGAGAAGGTGGTGCACGGCGTGCCCGGTCTGGGCGGTGTGCTCGGCTGGATCGCCAACACGCTGGCTTCTGCCCTGGTCGGGCTGGTGGTGGGACTCGTGCTGGTATTCCTGGTGGAGCGGTTGCCGTTCCGGAGGTCCAAGCGCGAATCGGTGGCCCACGCGGACTGACGCTGCGCGGGCTGCCACCATGTAGGTATGCGAATCGCGCAGCACGTCAGCGAGTTGATCGGCAACACCCCGTTGGTCCAGCTGAACTCGGTGGTTCCGGAGGGTGCCGGTGTGGTCGCGGCCAAGGTCGAGTACCTCAACCCGGGCGGCAGTTCCAAGGACCGGATCGCGATCAAGATGATCGACGCCGCCGAGTCCGCCGGTCTGCTCAAGTCCGGCGGCACCATCGTCGAACCCACCTCCGGCAACACCGGCGTCGGCCTGGCGTTGGTGGCCCAGCGGCGTGGCTACCGGTGCGTCTTCGTCTGCCCGGACAAGGTCAGCGAGGACAAACGAAACGTGTTGCGCGCCTACGGCGCCGAGGTCGTCGTCTGCCCCACGGCCGTTCCCCCCGAGCACCCGGACAGCTACTACAGCGTCTCCGACCGGCTAGTCGTTGAGATCGACGGCGCGTGGAAGCCCGATCAATATTCCAACCCCAACGGCCCGGCGAGTCACTATGAGACCACCGGCCCGGAGATCTGGGCGGATACCGACGGCAAGATCACGCATTTCGTCGCCGGGGTCGGCACGGGCGGAACCATCACCGGCGCCGGGCGCTACCTCAAGGAGGTGTCGGGCGGACGGGTCAAGGTCATCGGCGCCGATCCCGAGGGTTCGGTGTACTCCGGCGGCACCGGCCGGCCCTACCTGGTGGAGGGTGTCGGCGAGGACTTCTGGCCCGCGGCCTACGACCCGGCGATCGCCGATCAGATCATCGCCGTATCGGACGCCGATTCCTTTGACATGACGCGTCGACTGGCCCGCGAGGAGGGTCTGCTGGTGGGCGGTTCCTGTGGCATGGCGGCCGTGGCGGCGTTGCGAGTGGCCGCCGAGGCCGGCCCAGACGCGCTCATCGTTGTGCTCCTGCCCGACAGTGGCCGCGGTTACCTGTCGAAAATCTTCAACGACTCCTGGATGTCGTCCTACGGATTCCTGCGCACACCACTTGACGACACCCTGCCTGAACCGACGGTCGGTGACGTGCTGCGGGGCAAATCCGGGGCGCTGCCCGATCTGGTGCACACCCATCCGTCGGAGACGGTGCGCGACGCCATCGGGATCCTGCGCGAGTACGGGGTGTCCCAGATGCCAGTGGTCGGGGCCGAACCGCCGGTGATGGCCGGTGAGGTGGCCGGCAGCGTGTCGGAGCGCGAACTGCTCTCGGCGGTGTTCGAGGGCCGCGCGCAACTGGCCGACGCGGTGGCGGTGCACATGAGCCCGCCACTGCCCCTGATTGGCGCGGGCGACCAGGTGAGCGCGGCGGCCAAGGCGTTGCGCGACGTCGACGCGGTGATGGTCGTCGAGGGCGGCAAACCCGTCGGCGTGATCACCCGCCACGATCTACTGGGCTACCTCTCCGAAGGCCCGCGGCGGCGGTAAGTTGGTAGGGTTGCAGCCGCTTCAGTCCTGAACAGGGGAGTCCCGTGACCGAACCGCCCGTGCCGCCCAGCAACTTTCCGCCCAGCAACTTTCCGCCGCCGGGGGACTACCCTCCGTCGGGCAACTATCCGCCGCCGGGTCCGGGTTACGGTCCGCCGCCGGGATGGGGCGCCCCGCCGCAAGGCGCCTTTCCGCCCGGCGCATATCCACCTGCTCCTCCGCCTGGTGCGTACCCGCCGCCCGGTGCCTACCCGCCGCCCGGTGCGTACCCGCCGCCGCCGCCGGCTGAGGGCGGCTACTTCCCGCCGCCGCCTGGGTTCGGCCTCCCGGCGAACCGGTACAGCGTCGGCGAGGGATTGTCCTGGGCCTGGCAGAAGTTCACTAAGAATGCGCTCCCCCTGGTGGTGGCGACCCTGGTGTTCTGGCTGATCGGCCTCGCCCTCAACTGGGTAACCCAGGCCGCTCTGCAAGCGGTCTCTCCGGAGACCTTCACCGCCTACGACACCGCCGACGGCATCATCGAGACGGCGACGCGGACCATGAGCGGTGTCGGTTCCGCGGTGGTGATCCTGGGCACCATCGTGCAGATCATCGTCAAGGGGGCCATCGCCTCGGCCGGCTACGCGGGGCTGCTTGACATCGCGAACGGCCAGCCGGTGACGATCGGGTCGTTCTTCCGGCCCCGCAACATCGTCGCCGTCGTCGTCGCCGGACTCGTCGTCGACCTGGTGACCATCATCGGCCTCTTCGCGTGCATCCTGCCCGGTCTGGCCTTCATGGTCTTCGCCTGGTTCACCACCGTCGCGATCGTCGATCGCAACCTGTCGCCGATCGACGGCATCAGGGCGAGCATCGACATCGTCAAGGCCAACTTCGGTTCAGTCCTGCTGGCCGTGCTGACCTTCGTCGCGCTCATCATCGTCGGCGTGCTGTTCTGCGGAGTGGGATTGCTGGTCACCGTTCCGGTCGCCTACCTTTTCCTGGTGTACACCTACCGCCGCCTCAGTGGCGGATCGGTGGCACCGGCCACCGCCTGACCCACGCCCGGCGGGGGAGTTTAGGCTCGGCAGCGATGACCGACACCCACCGCCGGCACGGCTTTGCCACCAGAGCGATCCACGCCGGCTACCGCCCAGACCCGGCAACCGGGGCCGTGAACACGCCGATCTATGCGAGCAGCACATTCGCGCAGGACGGTGTCGGTGGTCTGCGCGGCGGCTTCGAATACGCGCGCACCGGCAATCCGACCCGTGCGGCACTGGAAGCCGTTCTGGCCGCGGTCGAAGAGGGTCGGTTCGGCAGGGCCTTCAGTTCCGGGATGAGCGCCTCGGACTGCGCACTGCGGGCCGTCCTGCGTCCCGGCGATCACATCGTGATTCCTGACGACGCCTACGGCGGCACGTTTCGACTAATCGACAAGGTGTTCCGGGAGTGGGGTGTCGACCACACCCCGGTGCACCTGTCCGACCTCGACGCGGTCCGTTCGGCGATGACCACGACCACTCGGATGATCTGGGTGGAGACACCCACCAACCCGCTCCTGTCGATCGCCGACATCGCCGCGATCGCTGAAATTGGTCACGGTGTGGGGGCAACGGTCCTGGTGGACAACACCTTTGCCTCACCGGCATTGCAACAACCGTTGACCCTGGGCGCCGACATCGTGTTGCACTCGACGACCAAATACATCGGCGGGCATTCCGATGTGGTGGGCGGTGCGCTGATCACCGACAGCGAGGAACTCGATGCCAAGTTCGCGTTCCTGCAGAACGGCGCCGGCGCCGTGCCGGGCCCCTTCGACGCCTATCTGACGATGCGGGGCCTGAAGACACTCGAGTTGCGGATGCGTCGGCACTGCGACAACGCCGCTCAGGTCGCGGCTTTCCTCGCCGGGCATCCGGCCGTGAGCCAGGTGCTTTATCCGGGCCTGGCCGAACATCCCGGCCACGCAGTGGCGGCGCGCCAGATGCGCGGATTCGGCGGAATGGTCTCGGTGCGTATGCGTGGCGGTGCTGAAGCGGCACGCAAACTTTGTTCGCGCACAGAAATTTTCATCCTGGCTGAGTCCCTGGGCGGTGTGGAGTCGCTGATCGAACATCCGGGGGCAATGACCCATGCCTCGACCGCCGGTTCTCAGCTTGAGGTTCCCGACGATCTGGTTCGGCTCTCGGTGGGTATCGAGGATCCGGCGGATCTGCTCTGCGACTTACGTGAAGCGCTGGCCTAGCGCTGGCAGCACTGCCGCGGCGGTCAATGCGAGGTTGACCTCGGCGATGTTCGAGGTGTCCGCCCACGTCCCACGTGCGATCTCGTCGGCCTGCCGTAGCTGACCATCGTTGACATCGAGCGTGACCCCGAGACCTCCGATCCGGTGGAGCAGGCTGATGATCGCCGCCGTGGTCGCATCGGTGTGATGCTGGCCGGACAGCGCCGCCCACACGGCACCGCGGCGGGTATCCACCCGGTGGCGGTTCTTCACCGGCCACGCGTAGGTATTGCGGCGCAATCGATGGGCGGACAGACCGACCTGGTGGATCTGGCCGGTGCGCAGCAGTTGGTCGAGCACATCGTCCTCGGCATGCTTGCGCCCTCTGGCGATCGCCGCCCCAGGGGTGATCGGCCCCTGGGACAGGGTCGCCATTGTGGGCCGTACCGCCGGATCGGCCGGCGTCGGACCGGCGAGGGCTAGGAGCTCGCCGGCAGGCACCGGATCCTCGGGCAGTGCCGGGCGGACCCGGCAGTCGTAGGCGAGGTCGAGGATCAGTGCAGCTGCCAGAATCCGCTCTCGCCGGCCGCGGTCGAGGCGCGGTTGGGCCGAGGGATTATCCAACAGGAGCAGCAGGAGGTCCTCGGCGATACGTGCCATGGGCGGCGAATGAACCAGGACTAGCCGAATGAACGGGGACTAGGGGTGATATGGCTCGGCGCTGATGAGCGTGACCTCAATGGTGGTGCCGTTGGGAACGGTGTAGGTGCGCTTGTCACCGACCTTGGCATTGAGCAGTGCCGCGCCGAGGGGGGAGTTGGGTGAGTACACCTCGAGATTGCCGTCGCCGACACCCTCCTGGCGGGTGGCGATCAGGAAGGTCTCAGTGTCGGTCTTCTTCCCGTTGTAGTAGACCTTGACCACCGAACCGGGCAGGGCGACACCGGACTGCTTGGGTGCCTCTCCGACCTTTGCGGTGTTCAGTAGATCCTGCAACTGGCGAATCCGGGCCTCTTCCTGGCCCTGCTGGTCGCGTGCGGCGTGGTAGCCGCCGTTTTCCCGGAGGTCGCCCTCTTCGCGGCGGTCGTTGATCTCGGCGGCGATAACCGGACGGTTGGCAATCAACTGGTCGAGTTCGGCCTTGAGTCGGTCGTGGGACTCTTGGGTCAGCCAGACCACCTGGGTATCGGTCATCTCGTCGTGCTCCTCAATGGTGTATTCCCCCCCGGGAAAGCAGCGATCGCGCTGAGGCACGGTCGCGTAAATGCAGCAGTACACGGCTCCCACCAGGAACCGTGTACTGGCAAATCATAGCATCGGCGTCGTCGTCCCCACCGACGATTTCGTGGCGCGGGGGGATCACCCGGGTCTCGTCTGCGGCTAGGAGGCGCCTCGGAGATAGCCGGGCACCTCGATGCCGCACCCGTAGATGTCGCCGACGAACGGCCGTCTGAAGGACTTGACTGTTGTTGTGACCTGGACTGTCTTGGTCTCGGAGGCTCCGACCAGAATCTCTCGCCGGCCAGTCTCGGCGCCGTCGCGAGAACGTGCGCGGACGATGCACACCACCGGGGTGGCCGGGTCCTTACGGGTCACGCTGATCGTTATCGACACCGTCTGGTCGTCGAGGACCTCGAACGCGGCGGTCTCGCCCTCGACGGCATTACCCTCGAATCGCTGATATCCGAGCCTCGCCACGGCTAGCCCCAGGGCCACGACAAGCGCTGTCAGCACAATCGCCGTCCAACGCTGCGACGCCGGCGTCCCGGGCTTGCGGCCGTACCGTGAGGCCGGGACCGACCGGTCGTCGGGGGCCGAAGCACCACCGAAGGTCGCGGCCATGAGCACCAGTGTGCCTGTCATCAGCGACGGGGAATGTGGCCACCCCCACCGCTGATGGGACTATTACATTCAGTGACCATCCGACCGCCGGGCCGACGACGGCCGATGACCGAGTAGAGGAAATGTGACCGAACTGCGTTTGATGGCGGTTCATGCCCATCCGGACGACGAGGCCAGCAAGGGGGCGGCCACGATGGCCCGCTATGTCGACGAAGGCCACCGAGTGCTGGTGGTGACGCTGACCGGCGGCGAACGCGGCGACATCCTGAATCCGGCGCTGGACCTGCCCGATGTTCGGGCGCGTATCGGCGATGTTCGTCGCGACGAGATGGCCAGGGCCGCCGAGGTCCTCGGAGTTGAGCACCGTTGGCTCGGATTCGTCGATTCGGGTCTGCCGGAGGGCGATCCGCCGCCGCCACTGCCGGACGGCTGCTTTGCCGCTATCCCGCTGGCGGAGCCGGTGTCCCGGCTCGTTCAGCTGATCCGGGAATTCCGTCCGCATGTCATGACCACCTACGACGAGAATGGTGGCTACCCCCACCCCGATCACATTCGCTGCCATCAGGTTTCGGTCGCCGCGTTTGAGGCGGCGGGCGATCGTCACCAGCACCCGGAGGCCGGGCCGCCCTGGGAGGTGAGCAAGCTGTATTACAACCACGGCTTCGTGCGGCAACGAATGCAGATGCTGCAGGACGAGTTCGCCGAGAAAGGCCTCGAGGGCCCGTTCGCCCGGTGGCTGGAGAACTGGGATGCCGATAACGATCCGCTTGCGGGACGGGTGACCACGCGGGTGCGCTGCGCCGACCACTTCGCCCGGCGCGACGACGCCCTGCGGGCGCACGCCACCCAGATCGACCCGGAAGGATGGTTTTTCGCCACCCCTCTAGAGTGGCAACAGCGTCTCTGGCCCACCGAGGAGTTCGAACTAGCTCGTTCGCGGGTGCCCGCCGAGTTGCCGGAAGACGACCTATTCGCCGGAATTGAGATCTTCGAATGAGCTACCCGCTGACGACCCTGGTCGCTGAGGAGGTCACGAATACCGGGCCCGAATTCGGCGAAGCCAGCCCGATCGGTCTGTTGATCGTCGTGCTGCTCCTGATCGGGGTCTTCGTCCTGGTGCGGTCGATGAACCGGCACCTCAAGCGGGTCCCGCAGAGCTTCGACGCCCCCGACGATGCCGACTCCCGGGAGCCACCGCGTGAATCCGGCGGGTAACGACCTCGCCGGGGCGACGAGTCCCTACCTGCGCCAGCACGCCGACAATCCGGTGCACTGGCAGCAGTGGACGCCCGATGCGCTGGCCGAGGCGGCCCGCCGCGACGTCCCGATTCTGCTATCGATCGGCTACGCGGCCTGCCACTGGTGCCACGTGATGGCCCACGAGTCATTCGAAGACGACGGCGTCGCTGCAGTCGCGAACGACGGCTTCGTCTGTATCAAAGTCGACCGCGAGGAACGTCCCGACCTCGACGCGGTCTATATGAACGCGACCGTGGCGATGACCGGCCACGGTGGCTGGCCGATGACCTGTTTCCTAACCCCCGACGGCCGGCCGTTCTTCTGCGGCACCTATTACCCCAAGCCGCAATTCCTGCAACTACTCGCGGCGGTGGCCGAGACCTGGTCGACGCGCCGCGACGAGGTCGAACAGGCCTCCGAGCAGATCACCGGCGAACTGCGCCGGATGGCATCGGGATTTCCCGGTGCGGGCCCCGGTGTTGATCAGACCCCCGGTGTTGATCAGACCCTGTGTGACCACGCCGTCGCTGCTGTGCTGCGCGACGAGGACACCAGCCGCGGCGGATTCGGACCGGCGCCGAAGTTCCCGCCCTCGGCTCTGCTCGAGGCTCTGTTGCGCACCCATGAGCGGACCCGATCACCGATGCCACTCGATACCGTTGCGCGCACCTGCACCGCGATGGCCCGCGGCGGAATCTATGACCAACTCGCCGGTGGTTTCGCGCGCTACAGCGTCGACGCCGACTGGATAGTGCCGCACTTCGAGAAGATGCTCTACGACAACGCCCTGCTGCTGCGGGTGTACGCGCACTGGGCTAGGCGAACCGGCGATCCACTGGCCCGGCGGATCGCCGCGGAGACTGCGGCGTTCATCATCACCGACCTCGGCGCGGGTGAGATGTTCACCTCGTCGCTGGATGCCGACGCCGCAGGATCGGAGGGATCCACCTACGTCTGGACACCGGCGCAACTGATCGACGCGCTCGGCGAGACCGACGGCCGCTGGGCTGCGGAGGTCTTCGGGGTCACCGAGCACGGCACGTTCGAGCACGGCGCTTCGGTGCTGCAACTTCCGGCCACCAGTGACCCGATCGCGGCGGAGGCCGGCCGCTTTGAACGGGTGCGCTCGACGTTGTTGTCGGCACGATCGGCCCGGCCCCAGCCGCCACGCGACGATAAGGTCGTCACCGCGTGGAACGGGCTGACAATCACCGCGCTGGCTGAGGCGGGGGTGGCCCTGGGGGATCGCGGCCTGCTCGACGCCGCCGCTCGCTGCGCGTCGGCGGTGGTCGATCTCCACCTTGTCGACGGCCGACTCCGCCGCGCGAGTCTCGGGAGTCGAGTGGGCGACAGTGTGGCGATTCTCGAAGACCACGCCATGCTGGCCACCGGCCTGTTGGCGCTCTATCAACTCGACGGCGACGAGTCATGGCTGGCACATGCCACCGGACTGATCGACCTCGCGCTGAGATACTTCGCCGACCCCGACCGGCCCGGTCGCTGGTTCGACACCGCTGAGGACGCCGAGGCCCTGATGGTTCGTCCTGCCGACCCGGTCGACGGCGCCACACCGTCGGGCGCCGCGTCGATCGCCGAGGCGCTGTTGACCGCCGCCCATCTCGTCGATGCGGGTCGCGCCACCCGATACCGCGAGGCGGCCGCCGCCACACTGCTGGCCCATTCGCCGTTGCTGGATCGGGCGCCACGCGCGGCCGGTCACTGGTTGGCGGTGGCTGAAGCCGCGGTGCGCGGGCCATTGCAGGTCGCGGTGGCAACGGCCGGCGCGGATTCGGAGTTGCTTGCCGCGGCGCGCCGGATCGCACCGGGCGGTGCGGTTGTCGTCGGCGGGGCGGTGGATTCCACTGTGCTGCTGGCCGGCCGCGACCGGGTGCGCGGAGTCGACGCGGCCTACATCTGTCGTGGCACCGTCTGCGATCTGCCGGTGACCACGGCCGCGGAACTGGCCTCCGCGCTCGGCGCACCCGGTTAGCGGCGCCCGTGTAGCGTGACGGCATGGTCAGTGCTGAAGACATCACCAGCGCCGTCAAGCGCTATCTGGAACTCGTCGCGACCGGTACCGCCGACGAGATCGTCGGGCTTTACGCCGAGGACGCGACGGTCGAGGACCCGGTCGGTGGCGGCGAGGTGCACATCGGCCGACACGCCATCAGAGGCTTCTACAAGAATATCGAGAACATCCCGCGCGCAACGGAATTGCATTCCTTGCGGGTATGCGGTCACGAGGCGGCCTTCACGTTCTCTATCACCGTCGGCCCGGACGGGAGCCAGATGCGCATCGAACCAATCGACGTGATGGTGTTCAACTCCGAGGGCAAGATCGCCACGATGAAGGCGTACTGGTCGCCGGCCGACGTCACGCCCCTGACTTAGCCCTAGACGTAGGCGTAGCCGGGGCCCCAGCCGTGGGCGCCGAGCAGTCAGAAGATGGCGAACCACATCGCGATGTAGTGGCAGATGGCGGCCACCGCCGTGCAGGCATGGAAGAACTCGTGATGGCCGAAGGTCTCCGGCCATGGATCCGGCCACTTGAGCGCGTAGAACACGCCGCCCACGCTGTAAACAACGCCGCCGACGATCAGTAGCACCACCGCGGTCAGGCCTGCCCCGCTGGCGATCGGCCCGATGAACCAGACGGCAACCCAGCCCAACAGCAGGTATAGCGGAACCCCGACCCAGCGTGGCGCGGACGGCCAGCACATTTTGAGGAGTACGCCGGCCAGCGCACCGCTCCACACGATCCAGAGCAGCAGCCAGCCCTCGCGTTCGGGCAGCGCCAGCGCTGCGAACGGCGTGTAGCTGCCGGCGATGAACACGAAGATCATCGAGTGATCAAGGCGCTTCATCCACTTGTGCAGGGTCGGGGATTTCCAGTCCACCCGGTGGTAGATGCCGCTGACGGCGAACATTGCCACCAGGGTGACCGCGTAGATCAGCGTCGCGATGCCGGCGCGCGTGGACTCCAATGACCATGACGCGGCGACCAGGGCCGCCCCACCGACGGCCGCGACCACCGCCGAATACGCATGGATCCAACCGCGGGCTCGTGGTTTGCCGATGAATCCGCCGAGCGTGTCGACCGCAGCTCCGGATGCCGGCGGGAGGGCCTGCGCCCTCGATACCTCCACGGGTCCACAGTAGTCTGATCCGTCGTGGAGTTCATTCCGGCGCGACTCAAAGAGCCGGCCTATCGGCTCTACGAGATGCGTCTGCGCCAGGAACTCGCGCTTTCCAGGTCCGCACTGCCGCGGCACATCGCGGTGCTGTGCGACGGCAATCGCCGGTGGGCCCGCGATGCCGGCCACTCCGACGTCAGTTACGGCTACCGAGTCGGCGCGGACAAGATCGCCGAGATGCTGCGGTGGTGTTCGGAGGCCGGCATCGAGATGGCAACGGTCTACTTGCTCTCGACCGAGAATCTTCAGCGCGAACCCGGCGAACTTCGATGTCTGATTGAGATCGTCACCGAGGTCGTCGAACAGATCTGCGCGCCTGCGAACCGGTGGAGCGTGCGCACCGTCGGCGATCTCGAACTGCTCGGCGAGGAGTCAGCGCGGCGGCTGCGTGAGGCGGTGGAGGGCACGGCGGCGACGGCTCCGCAGGCTGAATTTCACGTCAACGTCGCCGTCGGCTACGGCGGCCGTCAGGAGATCGCCGACGCGGTGCGCGGACTGCTGGGCAAGGAACTCGCCAACGGCGCCACCGCGGAGCAACTCATCGACGCCGTCACCGTCGACGCCATCTCGGAGAACCTCTACACCTCCGGCCAGCCCGATCCCGATCTGGTGATCCGCACCTCCGGCGAGCAGCGGCTGAGCGGGTTTCTGTTGTGGCAGAGCGCCTACTCGGAAATGTGGTTCACCGAGGCCCACTG
>CAMDFY010000026.1 GCA_945897705.1 Bifidobacterium breve
CGATCTGCGACCGCCACGACGTGCTGCTGATCTTCGACGAGATCGCGACCGGTTTCGGCCGCACCGGGGAAATGTTCGCCGCCGACCACGCGCGCGTGACCCCCGACATCATGTGCGTCGGCAAAGCGCTCACCGGTGGCTACCTCACCTTGGCGGCCACCCTGTGCACGTCGTCCATCGCACGCGCGATCAGCACCGGCGAGGCCGGCGCGCTGATGCACGGGCCGACGTTCATGGCGAACGCGCTGGCGTGCGCGGTGGCGGCGGCATCGGTGGAACTGCTGCTGCGGCAGGACTGGCGGTCCCGGGTCGCCGAGATCGGCGCGGGTTTGGCCACCGGGCTGGAATCGGCGCGGGCGCTGCCCGAGGTCGCCGACGTCCGAACGTGCGGAGCCATCGGGGTGATCGAAATGCGTCACCCCGTCGACATGACAGTGGCCACCTCGGTGGCAATCGACCACGGCGTCTGGCTCCGGCCGTTCCGCAACCTCATCTACGCGATGCCGCCGTTCATCTGCACGCCTGAGGAGGTCGACCGGATTACCTCCGCCATGGTGGCGGTGGCGCGGGCTCTAGGCTAGGAACCGATGGCTCCCGGACTTCCCCCCAACGCCGGTACGTCGGGTACCGACACCTCCCCGCTGGCCTGGCTCGACACCGTCGAGCGTCAGCGCCGACTGGCCGGATTGCGTCGTTCGCTGCAGGCCCGGCCGGCGGTGGCCTGCGAGGTGGATCTGGCCTCCAATGACTACCTGGGCCTGTCGCAGCATCCCGAGGTGATCGAGGGCGGCGTCACGGCGTTGCGTACCTGGGGCGGCGGATCGACCGGCTCCCGGCTGGTCACCGGTAACACCGAGTTGCATGAGGAGTTCGAGTCGGAGCTGGCCGATTTCGTCGGGGCCGAGGCCGCGCTGCTGTTCTCGTCGGGCTATACCGCCAACCTCGGTGCGGTGGTGTGTCTTTCGGGCCCCGGTTCGCTGGTGGTATCGGATTCGGCGTCGCATGCGTCCCTGGTCGACGCCTGTCGGCTGTCGCGAGCCCGGATCGTGGTGACACCACACCGGAACGTCGACGCGGTGGAAGCCGCCCTGGCTGATCGCGACGAGGAACGCGCACTGGTCGTCACCGATTCGGTGTTCAGCACCGACGGCGCACTGGCGCCGCTGCGGCACTTGCACGAGGTGTGTCGCGCGCATGGCGCGGTGCTGCTCGTCGATGAGGCACACGGGCTGGGTGTGCGGGGGGCCGGTGGTCGTGGCCTGCTGCATGAACTCGGGCTCGCGGGTGCACCCGATGTGGTGATGACGACGACGTTGTCCAAGGCGTTGGGTAGTCAGGGCGGGGCGGTACTCGGCTCGGCGGTGGTGCGTGATCATCTCATCGACAGCGCGCGGCCGTTCATCTTCGACACCGGCTTGGCGCCTGCTGCGGTCGGTGCGGCCCGGGCCGCGCTGCGGGTGCTCGGCAAGGATCCGTGGCGGCCGCAGACGGTCCTGGCGAATGCGCGCACCCTGGCCGAGATCTGCGATGTGCCCGAGACCCCTGAATCGGCGGTGGTGTCGGTGATCCTCGGCGATCCCGACGCCGCTGTGGCCGCCGCGACCGCCTGCCTTCGAGCCGGGGTGCGGGTGGGCTGCTTCCGGCCCCCGACCGTTGCCGCCGGAACTTCCCGGTTGCGGCTGACCGCTCGGGCGTCGCTGACCGTCGACGAGATCGACCTCGCGCGCGCCGTGTTGACCGAGGTGCTCCGCGGCCGATGACAATCCTGTTCGTCACCGGTACCGGTACCGGGGTGGGCAAGACCATCGCGACGGCGGCGGTGGCGGCACATGCGCGTTGCGCCGGAGTTGATGTCGCGGTGTGCAAGCCCGTTCAAACCGGCTGCGGATCCGGTGCCGGAGACGGCGATGACGACCTTGCCGAGGTCGCCCGCCTGGCCGGAGTCACCGAATTGGACTGGGTCGCACGCTATCCCGAGCCGTTGGCCCCGGTCGCTGCAGCGGCAGCGGCCGGGCTGCCGCTGCCTACGGCTGAACAACTCCTCGCCGCGGTGCGCCGAGTTGATCGTCCGGGGCGGCTGACCCTGGTGGAAGGCGCCGGGGGATTGCTGGTCGAGATCGCCGATGCGGGCGTGACGCTCCGCGATCTCGCCGATGCGCTCGGCGCGCCGGTCCTGGTGGTCTGCGAAGCCGGCCTCGGCACTCTCAATCACACCGCCCTGACCCTGGAAGCTCTCAACATGAAGGGGATTTCCGCGGCCGGCCTGGTGATCGGTTCGTGGCCGGACGCCCCGGGTGCGGCCGAAGAGTTCAACCGTGACGCCCTTGCGCGGCTC
Organism: Bifidobacterium breve; assembly: GCA_945897705.1. Classification (GTDB taxonomy): domain Bacteria; phylum Actinomycetota; class Actinomycetes; order Mycobacteriales; family Mycobacteriaceae; genus Mycobacterium; species Mycobacterium aquicola. The sequence goes on from CAMDFY010000026.1 coordinate 2,336, forward strand.
GCACCGGTGCGGGCGGTGCTGCCCGCCGGCGCGGCCGTGTTGTCCCCGAGGGACTTCGCCGCGATGGCCTGGACCGCATTCGACCCGGGTTGGTTTACCGGACTCACCTGACTCGGCACGCCTGATCGAGTGGGTTTTCGGCCGACCCGACGCGTGCACTAGCCTGACCTGCGTGACACAGGCAGCCGTCGACATCCTGAATCAAGCCCGCGAGCAGGTACTCGAACGCGGTGAGGGGCTCTCCCGCGAACAGGTACTCGCCGTCCTGCAGCTCCCCGACGACCAGCTCGAGGACCTACTGGGCCTGGCCCACGAGGTCCGGATGCGCTGGTGCGGCCCGGACGTCGAGGTCGAGGGCATCATCAGCCTCAAGACCGGCGGCTGCCCGGAGGACTGCCACTTCTGTGCACAATCGGGTCTGTTCGCCTCCCCGGTGCGCAGTGCGTGGCTGGATATCCCGAGCCTGGTTGAGGCCGCCAAGCAGACCGCCAAGTCCGGTGCCACCGAGTTCTGCATCGTCGCGGCGGTCCGCGGACCCGACGAACGTCTGCTGGCTCAGGTCGCCGCGGGCATCGAGGCCATCCGCAACGAGGTCGAGATCCACATCGCCTGCTCGCTGGGCATGCTGACTCAGGAGCAGGTGGATCGCCTCGCCGAGATGGGCGTGCATCGCTACAACCACAACCTCGAGACGGCGCGGTCCTTCTTCACCAATGTCGTCACCACCCATACCTGGGAAGAGCGCCGGGACACCCTCGCGATGGTGCGCGAGGCCGGTATGGAGGTGTGCTGCGGGGGAATCCTCGGTATGGGCGAGACCCTGGAGCAGCGCGCCGAGTTCGCCGCCGATCTGGCTGCACTCGATCCCGACGAGGTACCGCTGAACTTTCTCAACCCGCGCCCCGGCACGCCGTTCGGTGACCTCGAGGTGATGCCGGCCGCCGAGGCGCTCAAAGCCGTTGCGGCATTCCGACTTGCGTTGCCGCGCACCATGCTCCGGTTCGCCGGCGGCCGGGAGATCACCCTGGGAGATCTCGGCGCCAAGCGCGGCATCCTGGGCGGGATCAACGCGGTGATCGTCGGTAACTACCTGACCACGCTGGGCCGGCCCGCCGAGGCGGACCTGGAGTTGCTGAGCGATCTGCAGATGCCGATCAAAGCGCTCAATGCCACCCTGTAACCGTTGATGGTCGCGGATCTTCCGACGCCGATCGGTGCGGGCAGCTACGACGTCTACACCGGATCGCCGGTGGGCGACGTCTACACCGGATCGCCGGTGGGCGACGTCTACACCGGAGTTGGCGACGTCGTCCCGCGTGCGGCGCGGTTGGGCCTGGAGCCGCCGCGTTACTGCGCCGAGTGCGGCCGGCGGATGGTGGTGCAGGTGCGACCTGACGGCTGGTGGGCACAGTGCTCCCGGCACGGAAGAGTGGACTCTGAAGACCTGGACATCAAGAAATGACCAGAGGTTCCACGATCGCTCAGCCCCGGCGGTCCACGACCGCTGCCGCAGTGATTGTTGTGGTGGCACTGACGATATCCGGCGCTGTCGTCGGCGCGCTGTGGGCGTGGATCGCCCCGCCGATCCACACCATCACCGCCCTGACCCGATCCGGCGAGCAGGTGGAAGCCTTCCTCGGTGCTGAGGCCGACAACCTGTTCGTTGCGGCCGCCATGCTCACCGGACTGCTGTGCATGCTGGCGGTCTGCTCGTCGGTGCTGGTGTGGCAATGGCGGGCGCATCGGGGCCCGACTCTTGCCGCGGCGCTGTGGATCGGCCAGCTTGCGGCCGGGGCAGCCGCGGCCGGTAAAGGTGCCACGCTCGTGCATTGGCGCTACGGCAGCCCGGATCGACAGGGACTTCAGTTGAGTCCGCAGAACCGGGTGCAGTACTTCACCGAGGCGCCACCGGTGTTCTTCGGTCACGGGCCGTTGCAGATTGCCGTCACGCTGTTACTGCCGGCCGCGCTGGCGGCACTGGTGTACGCCTTGCTGGCGGCGGCGGCCCCGCGCGATGATCTCGGTGCCTGGCCGACCGACGATGACCGGTGGCCGCAGGCGCCACAACCGATCGGCCCGACTTTCTAGAGCGGACGGAACCCCACTCGTCCGCCGGCGGCGACTCGGGCGACTATCCCGCCTAGGCGCCACATACCCCCGTAGGTGATCGGGTTGAGCAGCGTCGGCCACTTCGTCCGGATGAGGTGGGCGTCCAATGGCCGCTCGGCGAACCGGTCGGTCAGCCAACGCAGTGTCATCGGCGCCGACATCGGGTGCAGCAGCATGTGCTCGCTGAACATGTCTCGGTGATAGGTGACCCGAGTGCCGCCCTGGGAATAGAGGTCCGCCAGGGCGTCGATGTCCTCGACGGCGATCATCGAGTCGTGGACGGCCTGCACGATGAGCACGGGAAGTGTCGGCGCCGTCCCGCCGAGTCGGATGGCCTCGAACACTTCCCGCACCTCCGGCAGGTCCAGGACATCGGCCAGTGGCGGGTGTACCCAGTCATCCATGTCGGTCCGGAACAGCCGGACGATCGCCTCCATGGTGGTCATCCGCTCAAGGCCCTTCAGCTTCGCGCGGCCATGGTCAGTGGCGTGCTCCTCGATGACGCGGCCCAGTTCCGGGAAGGTCTTCGCCAGAGCTGAAACGACCATCGCGGGCAGTGCCGCCATGTACGAGCCGTTGAGTCGGTGGAACGTGTTGCCGAGATCGCCTACCGGTGAACCCAGAACGGCGCCAACAATGTTGAGTTCAGGTGCATAGTCGGCGTGCACCTCTGCCGCCCAGGCGCTGGCAAGCCCGCCCCCGGAGTATCCCCACAGCCCGACCTTGCTGTCCGGTGCGAGCCCGAAGTGATCGAAGCTCAACGTGGCGCGCAATCCGTCCAGCACCCGGTAGCCCGGCTCCAGCGGTGCGCCCCACCTGCCCTCCGGACCCTCGTGGTCGGGCACCGAGACCACCCAACCTTCGGCGAGTGCCGCCGCCACCAACAGGTATTCGAGTTGGGCCAGCGAACCGAGGGCCCTGGACCGTCGGCGCAGGGCGTACGAGGGGAAGCACCGCGACGAGATGGCGTCAATGGCGCACTGATAGGACACCACGTGGCGGGGCTGGGTCCGGGAATGACCGGCCGGCACCAGCACCGTGGTGACGGTCGCCTCCGGGGATCCATTGCGGTCACTGGTCCGATAGAGCAACTGCGTCGCGGTGACCCGCTGGGGGATCAGACCGAGAAAACCCAGCGAGACGTCGCGGGACCGCAGCACCGTGCCGGGGGCGGCATGGTGAAACCCCGCCGGCGGCTCATAGAACGGATCCTGTGACGGAAGCACGGGCCGTCCGCCGCGCTGAAGCTCCTCATGCGGCGCACAACCGATCCACTCGGGACGCAGCGCCCCATTCGCGATTGACATGATTTCCTTTGCCGGTGAAGATGTCAGTCTACCTTAAGAGAGCTCTAAGAGGCTGTTTCGCAGCTCGGTGGACCCCTCAGTTCAGTGGGCCCCTCAGCTGGGTGGACGCAGCGCGGCGAACTCGTCGGTGACTCGTAACTGGGACTCGGTGAACCGGTAGAGCGCCGCGGGCCGACCGCCACTGCGGCCGGGGTGGGCGGTGGTGCCGGTGGGGGTGATCACGCCGCGTCGCGCCAAAACCCGTTGCAGGTTCGTCGCATCGACCTGATATCCCAGGGCGGCGCCGTAAATGTCGCGCAGTCCTGAGAGGGCGAATTCCTTTGGCGCCAGCGCGAATCCGATATTTGTGTAGGACAGCTTGGCGGCCAGCCGGGAACGCGCATAGGACACCATCGGTCCGTGGTCGAACGCCATCGGCGGTAGATCGCCTACCGGGTGCCAGTGGGTGTCCGACGGCAGTTCCGGCGTCGCGGGGGAGGGCACCAGGCCCAGGTAGGTGGACGCGATGACACGGGCGCCCGGCACCCGACCCGGATCGGAGAACACCGCCAGTTGTTCCAGATGCGCGACCTCACGCAGGTCCACCTTCTCGGCGAGTTGGCGCCGCACCGACGCGGTGAGATCTTCGCCCACGCCGAGCCGGCCCCCGGGCAATGACCATCGGCCGCGCTGCGGGGACAGGGCACGCTGCCATAACAGCACGTGAAGCCCGGGTTTGCGGGAGGTGAATTCGCGCACCTGGAATACGACTGCCAGCACTTCGTGTTCAGTGCTAATATGACTCATGTTTTCGATTATAAGTCGAAAACCTCGGACGCCAGACAGGAGGCGGCGATGACCGTCGCTGATCGAACCGGCGCAGTGCTGGCCGCCGGCATCGTCGACGGCCCCGGTGGCTACACCGGCGTGGTCGGCGACGACCGGTGGGCCGCCGAAATCCGACGGCTGGCCGCCCTGCGGGGCGCGACCATCCTGGCGCACAACTATCAGTTGCCGGCCATCCAGGACGTCGCCGATCACGTCGGTGACTCCCTGGCCTTGTCGCGGATCGCCGCCGAGGCACCCGAGGACACCATCGTGTTCTGCGGCGTGCATTTCATGGCCGAGACCGCGAAGATCCTCAGCCCCACCAAGACCGTTCTGATCCCCGATCAGCGGGCCGGGTGCTCGCTGGCCGATTCCATCACCGCCGAGGACCTACGGGCCTGGAAGGACGAGTACCCGGGAGCAGTCGTGGTGTCCTATGTCAACACCACCGCCGCGGTGAAGGCGCTGACCGACATCTGCTGCACCTCATCGAATGCCGTCGAGGTCGTCAATTCCATTCCGGCCGACCGCGATGTGCTGTTCTGTCCGGACCAGTTCCTCGGCGCCCACGTCCGTCGCATGACCGGCCGAACGAACCTGCACATCTGGGCCGGGGAGTGCCACGTCCACGCCGGGATCAATGGCGACGAACTCGCCGCCCAGGCGCGCAGCCACCCGGACGCCGAACTGTATGTGCATCCCGAATGTGGTTGCGCCACCTCGGCGTTGTACCTGGCAGGGGAGGGCGCGTTTCCCGAAGATCGGGTGAAGATCCTGTCTACCGGCGGCATGCTGGATGCCGCCCGGACCTCACACGCGAAACAGGTACTGGTGGCCACCGAGGTCGGCATGTTGTACCAATTGCGAAACGCCGCACCGGATATTGACTTCCAGGCCGTCAACGATCGTGCCTCGTGCAAGTACATGAAGATGATCACCCCGGCCGCCCTGTTGCGCTGTCTGATCGAGGGCGCCGATGAGGTCGACGTTGATCCCGAAATCGCGCGTCTGGCCCGCGCCAGCGTGCAACGCATGATTGAGATCGGCACCCCGGGTGGTGGCGAATGACCCGCGCGTGCGGCGGCAACGCGGGCGCGGACTGGGAGCAGCGCGCCGACGTCGTTGTGATCGGCACCGGGGTGGCTGGCCTGGCGGCCGCACTGGCCGCGCATCGCCGCGGCAGTCGCACTGTTGTGCTGAGTAAGGCCACCGAGACCGCAACCTTCTATGCCCAGGGCGGCATCGCCGTCGTGCTGCCCTTCACCGACGACACCGTCGAAGCGCACGTACATGACACTGTGATTGCCGGGGCAGGACTGTGTGACGAGGACGCTGTCCGTTCGATCGTCGCCGACGGCTATCAGGCGGTGGCTGATCTGATCGCCGACGGCGCCCGCTTCGACGAGAGCGCCCCCGGTCAATGGGCTTTGACCCGCGAGGGTGGGCATTCGCGCCGCCGCATCATGCATGCCGGCGGTGACGCCACGGGCGCTGAGGTGCAGCGCGCCCTCGACCACGCGGCGGCCACCCTTGACATCCGTCACAACCACGTCGCGCTGGAGATCCTGCACTCGGGATCCGCCGTCACCGGGGTGCTCGTCGGCAACGCCGACGGCATCGGTGTGCTGCACACCTCGTCGGTGATCCTGGCCACTGGCGGACTCGGCCACCTCTACAGCGCCACCACCAATCCGGCCGGTTCGACCGGCGACGGCATCGCATTGGCGCTACGGGCGGGCGTGGACGTCACCGATATCGAGTTCATCCAGTTTCACCCGACCATGCTGTTCGACCGCAACGGCTCCGGCCGGCGGCCGCTGATCACCGAGGCACTGCGCGGTGAGGGCGCGGTCCTGCGCGATGCCCGCGGCGAGTCGGTGACGGCGGGTGTGCACCCGATGGGTGACCTGGCCCCTCGCGACGTGGTGGCCGCGGCGATCGAGGCTCGCCTGCGTGAGACCGGAGACGAGTGTGTCTTTCTCGACGCCCGATCCATCGAGCGGTTCGCCGAGCGGTTCCCGACCGTCACCGCCGCGTGCCGCGATGCCGGTATCGACCCGACGAGCCAGCCCATCCCGGTGGTTCCGGGTGCGCACTACAGCTGCGGCGGGGTGAGCACTGACGTCGACGGCCGCACTACTCTGCCGGGCCTGTTCGCTGCCGGCGAGGTGGCTCGCACCGGTATGCACGGTGCCAATCGATTGGCATCCAACAGCCTGTTGGAGGGCCTCGTGGTCGGTGGTCGTGCAGGCCGTGAGGCTGCCGGGCATGCCCATAGTTCTGGCGCGCCGATGGCGAAAGTTCAATCAGCTCAACGGGTTGCGCTGGATCGCGGGCGTGTGCAGCAGGCGATGACGCGGTGGGCTTCGGTGGTTCGTGACGCGGACGGACTCAATCTGCTCATCGACACACTCGATGATGCCGCGCCGCGCACGATGGTGACCCGCGCGGACATGGAAGATGTTGCGCTCACTTTGTCGGCGCGGGTCGTTGCGGCGGCTGCGCTGGCCCGCACCGAGACCCGGGGCTGTCATCACCGCGGCGATTTCCCCGATACCGATCCGGCACAGGCTGTTCCGGTGAGCGTGCACAGCACCGTCGATGGCGGTGTCGCACTCGTCGAACCGGCCGTTCCTGTCGCACGATGACCCTGACTCCCGCGGAGCGCTCCGAAGCGCTGCTGACGATCCGTCGCGGCCTCGATGAGGACCTGCGTTACGGCCCCGACGTCACCTCCATCGCGACCGTGCCCGCCGATGCCCGCACCGAGGCGGCACTGGTCGCCCGGGAATCCGGTGTGGCCGCCGGAGTGGACGTGGCCCTGATGGTGCTCGACGAGGTCCTCGGAACCGAGGGCCACCGGGTGCTGGACCGCGTGCAGGACGGCGCCCGACTCGAACCCGGTCAGGTGCTGCTGCGGGTGGAGGCCGATACCCGCGGCCTACTGACCGCCGAGCGCACCCTGCTCAACCTCCTCTGCCATCTCTCCGGTATCGCCACCGCCACCGCCGCCTGGGTGGAGGCCGTCGAGGGCACCACGACCAAGATTCGCGACACCCGCAAAACCTTGCCCGGTCTGCGGGCGTTGCAGAAGTACGCCGTACGGGTCGGCGGCGGGGTCAACCATCGGATGGGCCTGGGCGATGCCGCACTGATCAAGGACAACCATGTGGCGGCGGCGGGTTCGGTGGTCGCCGCATTACGCGCGGTACGGGCCGCTGCGCCCGATCTGCCGTGCGAGGTCGAGGTCGACACCCTGGAACAACTCGATGAGGTCCTTGGCGAGGATGTGGCGTTGATCCTGCTGGACAACTTCCCGGTGTGGCAGACCCAGATGGCGGTTCAGCGCCGCGCCGCCCGCGCTCCGCATGTGCTCTTGGAGTCCTCAGGAGGTCTATCGCTGGAGTCCGCCGCGCACTACGCCGGCACCGGCGTGGACTACCTCGCCGTCGGCGCGCTCACCCATTCGGTGCGGGTGCTCGACATCGGCCTGGATCTCTAGGGCCGAGTCGCGCAGCGAATCAGGCGATATCGGCGACGAACACCCCGACACCGCGCTTGGCCGCGATCCGCGCCATCAGTGGCAGCGATGCATCGTTGGTACCTGCCGCGACGATCCGCGGGTTGACCAGGTGTACGTCTCGGCCGCCCAGTGTCAGATCCGCTTCGCCCGCGGCCAGGATGTTCTTCACCCAGTTCGTCTTGCCGTGCGCCAGCATGATCGCCACCGTACGGCCCTTGCGATACGCCGAGATCGCCGTCTCGTAGGCCTTACCGGACTTGCGGCCCCGGTGCCTGATGACCGTGATACCCGGCACGACGCGGGCTAACGGGACAGCGATGGGGTTGATGTACTTGATCTGTAAGTTCTCGAACCAGACCGGAAATCTCATCGGGACGCCAGGGGAGTTGTTGGGGTGGTCTTTGGCGCGCATGGACCCCATCATGCCTGGCCGGACCCTAGTGACCGTCAATTCGATGCGTAATTGATTTTCGTATCCATGCGCCGATCAGGGACAATCGAACCGATGAGTGCCTTCGCCATGTCCCGGATCGACCTGCGCGGCCGTGCGCTGACCGCGGCGCAGTTACGGTCCGCGCTGCCTCGGGGTGGTGTCGACGTCGATGCGGTGGTGCCCACGGTGCGCCCGATCGTCGATGACGTCGCCGCCCGTGGGGCGACGGCGGCACTGGAATACGGCGAGAAATTCGATGGCGTGCGCCCCGCCTGCGTCCGAGTGCCTGTTTCCGAACTGCGCTCGGCGTTGGCCCACCTGGATCCGGGTGTGCGCGCCGCACTTGAGGTGGCCATCGAGCGCACCCGGGCCGTCCATGCCGACCAGCGCCGCACCGACACCACGACAACTCTCGGACCCGGCGCCACCGTGACGGAGCGGTGGATCCCGGTTGAGCGGGTCGGCCTCTATGTGCCCGGCGGCACCGCGGTCTATCCGTCGAGTGTGGTGATGAACGTGGTGCCGGCCCAGGCCGCCGGAGTGGAGTCGCTGGTGGTCGCCAGCCCACCGCAGGCGGACTTCGCCGGCCTGCCGCACCCCACCATTCTCGCGGCCGCGGAGTTGCTCGGCGTGGACGAGGTGTGGGCGGTCGGCGGCGCGCAGGCCGTTGCGCTGTTGGCTTTTGGTGGCACCGATACCGACGGCGCCGAACTCGCACCGGTCGACATGATCACCGGCCCGGGCAACATCTACGTGACGGCAGCCAAGCGGATCTGCCGCTCGCAGGTCGGCATCGACTCCGAGGCCGGCCCCACCGAGATCGCGATCCTGGCCGACCACACCGCCGACCCGGTGCACGTGGCAGCGGATCTGATCAGCCAGGCCGAACACGATGTGATGGCGGCCAGCGTCCTGGTCACCGACAGCCCTGCGCTGGCCGATGCCACCGATTCCGAGTTGGGTATTCAACTGGCCACCACCGTGCACCGCGAACGGGTCACCGAGGCGCTGAGCGGACAGCAGTCGGCAATCGTGCTCGTCGATGATGTTGCCACCGGGGTGCGGGTGGTCAACTCCTACGCCGCCGAACATCTGGAGATCCAGACCGCTGACGCGGCCGAGGTTGCTTCCCGGATCCGTTCCGCCGGAGCGATATTCGTTGGTCCTTGGGCGCCGGTGAGCCTCGGCGATTACTGCGCCGGGTCCAACCACGTACTACCCACCGCGGGATGCGCGCGGCATTCCAGTGGATTGTCGGTGCAGACCTTCCTGCGCGGCATCCACGTCGTCGACTACACCGAGGCCGCCCTCAAGGACGTGTCCGGCCATGTCATCACCCTGGCCAACGCCGAGGACCTGCCCGGTCATGGCGAGGCGGTCCGGCGGAGGTTTGAACGGTGACCGAAATCGGTGGCCGGATCACGCTGGCCGATCTGCCACTGCGGGAGAACCTGCGTGGAAAGTCGGCCTACGGTGCGCCGCAACTCGATGTCGCGGTGCGGTTGAACACCAACGAGAACCCGCACCCGCCCAGTCGCGCCCTGATCGACGACGTCGCTGAGTCGGTGCGGATCGCGGCGGCCACCATGCACCGCTATCCGGACCGCGATGCGGTGGATCTCCGGCGCGACTTGGCGGCGTACGTGACCGCGGGTACCGGCGTGGGGGTCAGCGTCGAGAACCTGTGGGCGGCTAACGGATCCAACGAGATCCTGCAGCAGCTGTTGCAGGCGTTCGGGGGTCCGGGCAGAACCGCGCTCGGCTTCGTGCCGTCCTACTCGATGCATCCGATCATCGCCGACGGCACCCAGACCGAATGGATCGAGGTTTACCGCGCCGCCGACTTCAGTCTCGACGTGGACGCCGCGGTTGCCGCGATCCAGTCCGTCAAGCCCGATGTGGTTTTCGTGACAAGCCCGAATAATCCCACCGGGCAGAGCGTTCCGCCGTCCGATCTGCGACGGCTGCTGGAGGCGATGACCTCCGGCGTGCTGATCGTCGACGAGGCCTACGGAGAGTTTTCCTCCCAGCCGAGTGCGATCGCTCTGCTTGATGAGTATCCGGCGCGGTTGATCGTCAGCCGGACCATGAGCAAGGCGTTCGCCTTCGCCGGTGGCCGCCTGGGATATCTGGTGGCCGCACCCGCGGTCATCGATGCGATCCTGCTGGTGCGTCTGCCGTACCACCTGTCGGCCATCGCCCAGGCCGCCGCTCGCGCCGCTCTGCGGCATTCCGACGAAACCTTGGGGAGTGTGGCGGCACTGGTCGCTGAACGCGCGCGAGTCTGTGCTGCCCTGCACGGCATGGGTTTCCGGGTGATCCCGAGTGACGCGAATTTCGTGCTGTTCGGTGCCCCGAGGTGGTCAGCAGTCGACGCCTCGGCGGCCTGGCAGCACTATCTCGACGATGGTGTGCTCCTCCGCGATGTCGGCATACCCGGCTACCTGCGGGTCACCATCGGCTTGACGCAGGAGAACGACGCCTTCCTGACCGCCAGCCAACGACTGGCCACCGCCGAATCGGTACAGCCACTAGGAGCATCATGACCACGAAGACCTCCCGACGCGCGCGGGTCGAACGGAAGACCAAAGAGTCCGACATCGTCGTCGAGCTCGACCTCGACGGCACCGGCATCGTCACTGTCGACACCGGCGTGCCGTTCTTCGATCACATGCTCACCGCACTGGGCACCCACGCGAGTTTCGATCTGACCGTGACCGCCCGCGGTGACGTCGAGATCGAGGGCCACCACACCATCGAGGACACCGCGATCGTGCTGGGCACCGCCCTCGGGCAGGCGCTGGGGGATAAGAAAGGCATCCGCCGGTTCGGCGATTCCTACATTCCGATGGACGAGACGCTGGCGCATGCGGTCGTCGACGTCTCCGGTCGGCCCTACTTTGTGCACACCGGCGAACCCGACTACCTCGCGGAGTTCACCATCGCCGGATCCGGCGTGCCGTACCACACCGTGATCAACCGGCATGTCTTCGAATCGATCGCGGTCAACGCGCGCATCGCACTGCACGTCCGCGTCATTTATGGCCGCGATCCGCACCACATCACTGAGGCGCAGTACAAGGCGGTGGCGCGCGCGCTGCGACGAGCCGTGGAAGCTGATCCGCGGGTTGCCGGGGTGCCGTCCACCAAAGGTGTTCTGTGACTCGACGATCGGTTGTCGTTCTCGATTACGGATCAGGCAACCTTCGGTCAGCCCAGCGTGCGCTGGAGCGGGTTGGCGCCGATGTCGCGGTGACGGCTGATCGCGCCGCGGCCGTGGCAGCCGATGGCCTGGTGGTGCCTGGCGTGGGAGCCTTTGAGGCCTGTATGAGCGGACTGCGCGCGATCGACGGGGACAGCATCATCGCCGAACGGATAGCGGCCGGCCGGCCGGTGCTCGGTGTGTGTGTCGGCATGCAGATTCTGTTCGCCCGGGGCGTCGAGTTCGGGGTTCAGAGCACCGGGTGCGGTCAGTGGCCGGGTGAGGTCACCCGACTGGACGCGCCGGTGATTCCGCACATGGGCTGGAACGTTGTCGATGCCGCACCGGGCAGTCGGCTGTTCAAGGGCATCGATGCCGACACCCGGTTCTATTTCGTGCACTCCTACGCGGCCCAGATATGGGAGGGCGATCCGGGCGCACTGCTCACCTGGGCCACCCACACCGGGCGATTTCTGGCGGCCGTCGAGGACGGCCCGCTGTCGGCGACACAATTTCATCCGGAGAAGAGCGGTGACGCCGGTGCGGCACTGCTGGCCAATTGGGTTGAGGGACTGTGAAAGAAGACGTGTCATTGATTCTGCTGCCGGCCGTCGACGTCATCGAGGGTCGGGCGGTTCGGCTGGTTCAAGGCAAGGCCGGCAGCGAGACCGAGTACGGCACCGCTCTGGAGGCGGCCATGACCTGGCAGCGCGACGGCGCGGAGTGGATCCACCTGGTCGACCTCGACGCGGCGTTCGGCCGCGGCAGCAACCGCGACCTGCTCGCCGATGTGGTGCGTGCACTTGACGTGAAGGTTGAACTCTCCGGTGGTATCCGGGACGACGAGTCGCTGAAGGTGGCGTTGGCAACCGGGTGCGCCCGGGTCAACATCGGGACCGCCGCACTGGAGGATCCGCTGTGGTGTGCCCGCGCCATCGCCGCGTACGGGGATCGGGTCGCGGTCGGACTGGATGTGCAAGTCGTCGATGGGGAGCACCGGTTGCGTGGCCGCGGCTGGGAAACCGACGGCGGCGATCTGTGGTCGGTGCTGGAACGCCTTGACAGCGAGGGCTGTTCGCGGTTCGTCGTCACCGACGTCACCAAGGACGGCACCCTGACCGGGCCGAACCTCGATCTGCTCGAGGGCGTCGCCGAATGCACCGATTCCCCGGTGATCGCTTCGGGTGGAGTGTCCAGCCTCGACGACCTGCGCGCCATTGCCACACTCACGGGTTCCGGCATCGAAGGCGCGATCGTCGGCAAGGCTCTCTACGCCGGGCGTTTCACCTTGCCGGAGGCCCTGGCCGCGGTGAGCCGTTAACGTGTCCGGTTCGCGTACCGACCTGGCGGTGCGGGTCATCCCATGCCTGGACGTCGACGCCGGCCGGGTGGTCAAGGGTGTCAACTTCGCCAACCTGCGTGATGCCGGGGATCCGGTGGAACTTGCCGCCGTCTACGACGCCGAAGGTGCCGACGAACTGACCTTCCTCGACGTGACGGCGTCATCGTCGGGCCGGGCCACCATGCTCGACGTGGTGCGCCGCACCGCCGAACAGGTGTTCATCCCACTGACCGTCGGCGGCGGGGTCCGGGCAGTCGCCGACGTTGACGCGCTGCTGCGTGCGGGAGCCGACAAGGTGTCAGTCAACACTGCCGCGATCGCCCGGCCCGAACTGCTGGCCGAACTCGCCCGCCAGTTCGGCTCCCAGTGCATCGTGCTGTCGGTGGATGCCCGAACCGTGCCAGCGGGCGGTGCGCCGACGCGCTCGGGCTGGGAGGTCACCACGCACGGCGGCCGGCAGGGAACCGGGATCGACGCGGTCCAATGGGCAAGGCGCGGAGCCGAACTCGGCGTCGGTGAGATCCTGCTGAACTCAATGGACGCCGATGGCACCAAGGCCGGCTTCGACCTGCCGATGCTGCGTGCGGTCCGGGCGGTGGTGACGGTTCCGGTGATCGCCAGCGGCGGCGCCGGGGCCGCCGGGGATTTTGCGCCTGCGGTGCGGGCCGGTGCCGACGCGGTGCTGGCGGCCAGCGTTTTCCACTTCGGGGAGTTGACTATCGGTGAGGTGAAGGCGGCGATGGCCGCGGAGGGGGTGACCGTTAGATGAGCGGCAGCGAAGAGGACAAATCAGATACCCGTCCGATGATGCTCGACCCCGAAATCGCAGCCAAACTCAAGCGCGACGCCAACGGACTGTTCGCCGCGATCGCCCAGGAGCGCGGCTCCGGCAAGGTGCTCATGCTGGCCTGGATGGACGACGAGGCACTGGCTCGCACACTGGCCACCCGGCAGGCCACCTATTACTCTCGCTCGCGCGGCGAGCTCTGGGTCAAGGGCGCGACATCCGGTCACACCCAGTACGTGCACTCGGTGCGCCTGGACTGCGACGGCGACGCGGTGCTGCTCGACGTCGACCAGACCGGCGGGGCCTGCCACACCGGCGCCCACACCTGCTTTGACGCTGATCTGCTGGGGCCCGTCTGACCCGTCATCCACTGGCTTACCCCGCGGCGGTGCGTGAAAGTCCGCTACCGGCGGCGTGTCGGCGTACCGACACGCACGTTCGCGGGTGGGAACGCACACTTCGGTAGATTCTCAGGGACTGACCGCGATGAAAGGTGTCCGACTGTGTCCGACGATCATCAACCTGAACCAACGCTGCCCACGTCGCGTCGCCGGTTCATCGGCGGGGGTGCGGCGGCCGCCGCGGCAGTGGTGGCGGGTGGCGCGGCCCTCGCGGCGTGCAGCACTGAGAAATCTGCGGGTACCGCCGGATCCGCCGCGACCGGCACGCCGGCGTCGACGTCCGGCGTACCGCTGGAGAAAGCGACCCTGCGCGGCAACGAGGTGATCGCGACCCCCATCGGCGATATCGCCCTGACCAACACCTACTTCGACGACGACGCCTCCGAGCGGCTTTACGACGAGATGGACTTTCAGCGCGCGACGCAGGCCTACCTGTGGAGCACGCCGCTGGTCAGCACGGCCACCTGGCGAGACCAGCAGGCCAAGGCCTACGGCGTCACCGGGGAGACCGACTTCGTGGTGCTGCGGTCGCTGAAGGAGAAGCGCGGCATCGTCACCGCCAACCTGACCACGCCCTACATCTTCAACTTCCTGAGCCTGGAGAAAGGCCCGCTGGAGATCGAATACCCGGCCGGCCAGACCGCCGGTGGAGTGATGGACTTCTGGCAGCGGCCAGTGGCCGACCTCGGTCTGACCGGACCGGATCAGGGTGAGGGCGGCAAGTACATCATCGTCGGTCCCGCAGATGACCCGGCGACGTTCGACAAGCCCGGCTACTTCGTCCGGCAGAGCGCGACCAACAACATCGGGGTGCTGCTGCGCATCCTCGATAAGGATCCGGCGTACTTCGAGACGTTCAAGGCGACGATGAAAATGGGCCGCGTCGGCCAGTCGCTGGCCACCAGCCGGTTCATCGAGGACAAAGACGTCGAGTGGAGCGCCACCGCGCCGCGCGGACTGGATTATTGGCGCACCCTGTCGTCGGTGATCGACACCGAACAGGTCCGGCCGGTGGACAAGGCGTGGATGGCGATGCTGCTGCCGCTGGGTATCGAGAAGGGCAAGGCATTCGACCCCGACGAGCGCCAGCAGAACATTCTGCTCAGGGGCGCGGCGATGGGGGAGTTGATGGCCCGCAATCTGCAGGTGAATCCCCGCTTCGCGGAGCCGTATTGGCCGGGCACGTCCTGGTACAAGAGCTTCGACTTCTCCCTCGAGCAGGAGACCGCCGACCGGATGGAACTCGACGAGCGGGTGACCTGGTTCTACGAGGCGGTGGGCAGCAGCACCGGCATGATCAACCCGACCGTCGGCGCCGGCCAGGTGTACATGACCACCAAGCGCGACAATAAGGGCGACCTGCTGCGCGCCGACAAGACCTACAAACTCCGGGTGCCCAAAGATGTTCCGGTGGGCCAGTTCTGGGCGCTCACGCTCTACAGCGAGAACACTCGTCGACCCTATGACAACGGCGGTACCGACATTCGTAGCGCAAACCTGGATAGCCGCCTGTCCGACCTCGTCGTCAACTCCGACGGCAGCATCGACCTCTACGTCGGCGCCAAGGCACCCGAGGGCCTTGAGAAGAACTACATGAAGACCGTCGGGGATGACGGTTGGTTCGTTTACTTCCGTCTCTACGCGCCGCTGCAGCCGTTCTTCGACAAGACGTTCGCGCTGCCCGACTTCGAGATGATCGACTAGCGCGCCCGCAACATCGCCAGCGCCTTATCGGCGTGGGTGTCCATGTTGACTTCGCTGGAGATCACCTCGAGCACCGTGCGGTCGGTGTCGATGACGAAGGTGGTGCGTTTCACCGGCAGGAATTTGCCGAGCAGTCCGCGCTTGACGCCGAAGGACTCGGCGACCGCGCCATCGACGTCGGAGAGCAGTGGGTAGTCGAACCGCTGCGAGTCGGAGAACTTCGCCTGTTTGGCCACCGCATCGGTGCTGATACCCACGCGCGATGCGCCCACCTGGGCGAACTCCCCGGCCAAGTCGCGGAAGTGGCACGCCTCCTTGGTGCACCCCGGCGTCATCGCGGCGGGGTAGAAGAACAGCACGATCGGTCCATCGGCCAGCAGGCCAGTGAGTGAACGGACGGTTCCGGTCTGATCCGGCAATTCGAACTCGGGCACTCGGTCACCACGCTTCATGGCGTCCACGCTATCGCCGGTCGGTCCGGTTGAACAGGTCGGGGCTGAACAGGTCTGGGAGGATGTACCGCGTGCACGCCACCACGACCCGCGACGAGTTCCGCGCATTGGCCGCCGAACACCGCGTGGTGCCGGTCACCCGCAAGGTGCTCGCCGACAGCGAGACGCCATTGTCTGCCTACCGCAAACTGGCCGCCAACCGTCCGGGCACCTTCCTGCTGGAGTCCGCCGAGAACGGCCGGTCCTGGTCGCGGTGGTCGTTCATCGGGGCCGGTGCACCCTCGGCGTTGACGGTGCGTGACGGGCAGGCGGCATGGTTGGGTGCCACCCCGGACGGCGCACCGACCGGCGGGGACCCACTGCAGGCGTTGCGGGCGACGATGGATCTGCTGGCCACCGGGCCGCTCGCCGGGATGCCGCCTCTGTCGGGCGGCCTGGTGGGGTTCTTCGCCTACGACTTCGTCCGCAGGCTGGAACGCCTGCCCGAACTGGCGCTCGACGATCTCCACCTGCCCGACATGCTCCTGCTGTTGGCCACCGATATCGCCGCCGTCGACCACCATGAGGGCACCATCACGCTGATCGCCAATGCGGTGAACTGGAATGGCACCGATGACCACGTCGACGCCGCCTATGACGACGCCGTCGGCCGTCTCGATGTCATGACCGCCGCACTCGGACAGTCGCTGAGTTCCACGGTGGCCACCTTCACCCGACCCGAACCGCACCCGCGCGCGCAGCGCACCGAGGGGGAGTACGGAGCGGTAGTCGAGCGACTGGTGAAGGAGATCGAAGCCGGTGAGGCGTTCCAGGTGGTGCCCTCGCAGCGCTTCGAGATGGACACCGCCGCCGATCCGATCGACGTCTACCGGATGCTCCGGGTGACAAACCCCAGCCCGTACATGTATCTGCTGCAGATCCCGGATGAGTCTGGGGAGACGGCGTTGTCGATCGTCGGATCCAGCCCCGAGGCGCTGGTCACGGTGCAGGACGGCCGGGCGACGACGCATCCGATCGCCGGCACCCGGTGGCGCGGTGCCAGTGAGGAGGACGACCAGCTACTGGAGAAGGAACTGCTCTCCGATGAGAAGGAGCGGGCCGAGCATCTGATGCTGGTCGACCTCGGCCGCAACGATCTCGGTCGGGTCTGTGTGCCGGGCACCGTTCGGGTCGAGGACTACAGCCACATCGAGCGCTACAGCCACGTCATGCACCTGGTCTCCACCGTGACCGGTGAACTCGCGCCGGGACGAACCGCATTGGACGCCGTCACCGCCTGCTTCCCGGCCGGCACCCTGTCCGGCGCGCCCAAGGTGCGCGCGATGGAACTCATCGAGGAGGTCGAGATCACTCGCCGCGGACTCTACGGCGGCGTGGTCGGCTACCTCGATTTCGCCGGTAACGCCGACTTCGCGATCGCCATCCGCACTGCGCTGATGCGCGACGGCACCGCCTATGTGCAAGCCGGCGGCGGGGTGGTGGCCGACTCCAACGGCCCGTACGAGTACACCGAAGCCGCCAACAAGGCCAAGGCGGTGCTGGCAGCCATCGCCGCCGCGGAGACCCTGGGCGCGCCGTGATCCGCCTTGCGCAACTGCTGCTGTGTGTTTCGGCACTCGGTCTGTGGGTGGCATCGCGGCTGCCATGGGTGTCGCTGGGATCCGCCGATGGCCTCGGTCATCCCAAGACCAGCACGATCACCGGCGCGGCCTGGTCGACTGCGCTGACTCCGCTCGCGGTCCTGCTGCTGGCGGCCGCCCTGGCCGGACTGGCGGTCCGGGGGTGGCTGCTGCGGGCACTGGCGATTCTCGTGGCGACGGTGTGCGTGCTGCTGGCCTATTTGGGCGTCAGCCTGATGGTGATGCCCGATGTCGCTCCGCGTGGTGCGGAACTGGCCGACGTGCC
>CAMDFY010000027.1 GCA_945897705.1 Bifidobacterium breve
TCGACGGCGATGGTCGAGAAGAACCCCAGGTTGGCATCGGCGATCTGCAAACCGGGTCCGACCCCAATCTTGGCCAATTGGGCCAGCTTCGGGTCGTCGATGGCCGGCGCCGGATTCGCCACCATCGCGTTGCTGATGGTGTTGAGAATGTCGACACCGTTGCGCGATGCGGGGACGAAGAATGGGGGGTCATTCGACTGACCGGTCGGTGTCAGCGTGTACTGATTCATCAGTTCGATCGCCAGCAGTTGATCGGCGGCATCGCCGGCGAGGGTGCGTCCGAGCATCATCATGCTGGCATACGGGACTTCCACGACCTCGACGTCGTCGGGCACATCGACCGCGGGTCCGCCGGTCCACGTGATCGCATACCTGCCCGGCCCGGATCCGGTGGTGCGGGAACCGATGTAGTCAGCGACACTGATGTACGGCTCGGTCAGCTGGAAGCTGAAGTAGCGATCACCCATGTCGGGAACAGAGAGCACGACCGGGCCTTCGCTGAGATCCAAATACGCCAGCGAGTAGAAGGTGTCGGTGTTGGGCCGCTTGCCACCGCCGATTGCTTGCCAGACCGGGGCGACGTCGGGGTTGGCGAAGCTGGTGAGCGAGTAGATGGTATTCAGCTCTTCCACTTCGGCGCGGGCCCGCTCGAACTCCAGCAGCGGATAGCCGTAGATGAAGGCCTGCGTGGCGAGGATGGCCGCGCGCAGTGGGCCCATGGGCACGTTGAAGCCCGCGGCTGCCGATGGGCCGGTCGCCTGAGCTGTCGGGACCTGAACTGTCGGGACCTGCGTCGCGGCGCTGACGGGCGCGGCAACAGGCGCGGCGACTGACGACTCCGGTTGAGCGGCCCTCGCTGTGACCCGCCTGCTCGCCGCCGCAGGCTGCGGATTCCGGGACTGCGTCGCCGCCGGACGGGCGGCGAGGGGGTTGACCGCCGGCCTATTCACGGTGCGCTGCGACGCTCCGCGGGCACGTTCTGGCTTGGCCCGTGCGGTTGCTTTGTGCGTGGCGGACGCGGAGTCGGCCGTTCCAGCACTCACCGCGCCTCGTTCGGCCCCGGACTCTTCACCCGGTGACGCGGCGGCGATCCCGGGCGCGAGGGCCAGGGCCGCGCCGACTCCCGCCGCAGCCACTGCGGCCCGCGTCCAGGAGACGGGCCGTGGGCTGCGATTGCTGATCTCGATCATGGGAACTCAATATAGCGACCCGCGCCGGAATTACCGGCGCGGTCAAGGATCAGCGAACTCAGCGCCACGTCGTCCATGGCGATACCCATATTCAGGAACATCCGCCGCCCGGTCGCCGGAACGTCGTATTCGCCGGCCACCACCGCGGCCAGATGGGTATCGGGTGCGGGCAGTCCAAAGAAGTACACCGAATCGGCGACCGAACCGTACTGGCCGAGGTCGTCGACGCAGTAGACGACGGCGTCGTCGAAGGCGGCCTGCGCCAACGCGTCGTCGTAGTCCACCGGCAACAGCAGCGCATTCGGATCGGTGTTGGCGCAGTCCAACTTCGGATCCAGTGGGACGGTGATGGTGGTGATGACCAGATCCGCACCGGCCACCGCGTCGGTGGGCGACGTGGCGGCGCGGGT
Source organism: Bifidobacterium breve (assembly GCA_945897705.1). Lineage (GTDB taxonomy): Bacteria > Actinomycetota > Actinomycetes > Mycobacteriales > Mycobacteriaceae > Mycobacterium > Mycobacterium aquicola. The sequence continues at coordinate 1,601 of CAMDFY010000027.1, forward strand.
GACACGGTCCCCGGCAAGCGCGAGCATCTCCCGCGCCCGGCCTTCATTTCGGTCGTAAGCCGTCACATGCGTCAACCCTGGATGCACCTCCAGGGCTACTTCCAGATGCCGGTGCCCCTGCAGGCCGCAACCGACGATCGCCAGGTGTCGCGGCGCACCGGGCACGTGCCGCATGGTCACCCCGGAGACCCCTGGGGTGCGCATCTCAGTGATCCACCCGCCGTCGAGCAACGCGATCGGCCGACCAGTCTCGGCGTCGTTCATGATCATGACGCCATAGATGTACGGCAGGCCCTTGGCGTTGTTCTGCTCGTAGCCCGCCACCCACTTCAACCCGATACGGTCCGAACCGCCAAGGTAGGCCGGCATCGCATGGATGAAGGAGTCTTCCCGGGAGGTGACCTTCGGTTTGGGCGGGTTCTGCACCAGTCCCCGGGCCTTCTGCTTGAACGCATCGTCGAGAACGTCGATGATCTCGGTCCAGGTCAGACCGAGGCTTTCCAGGTCGGCGCGGTTGAGGACCAGCATCTGGTTGTCGCTCATCGGTTGACCCTAGCGCCGGGCCTCGCCGAGCGCCCTCGGGCGCTGCGGTTGCAGTTCGGCCGAGAGTTCGGCGCCGACCCTCCGCGCGGTCGTGGACGCCGCGACGGCGATCGCCAGTCCCGCGGCGCACCAGTACAACCCGAGCAGTGGCGGGGCCAGCCACCCGACTGAGTCCTTGACACTGAACCACAGCACCAGAATGATCACCAGCGCGCCGACAGCGGGCAGCAGCACACCCGTCAGCCGGGCAGATCCGTCGTGAATCGCAGCGAACCTCGGCGCCCCGACGAACCACGCGGCGGCGATTTCAACCAGCAGATAGCACAACATCAGACACACCGACCCGGCGACGGCGAACAGGAAGTAGGTGTCGATGGCCCGGTCACCGGTGGTGGCCGTCGGCCATCCGGTTGCTGCGCACAGCGCGTTCACCGCCAACGCGCCCACGACGACCAGCCAGGTGGCCCGGCGCGGCGAACCGGTGGCAGGGTCGATGTGGGACAACGCTTTGGGGCCGAATCCGTCGCGGCCGAAGGCGAAGAGCATTCGGCCCGAGGTGGCGGCGGTGGCCATGTGACAGCCGAACGCCCCGACCGTGGTGGTGAGGATCACCAGCAGGCTGAACCACCGTCCGATGTAGGTGTCGGCGAGTTCACCGAGGGTGTTCGCTGAGCGCTCGAAGGCCGCCAGGCCGGGCTTGTCGGTGCCGAACCCGATCGTCTGGGCGAACATCACCACAACGAACAGCACACCGGTGAGCACCAGGGTGCCGGTGATCGCCCGGGGGATGTTGCGCTGCGGATCGGCGGTCTCCTCCCCCATCGAGGCGCATGCCTCAAACCCCGCCCAGCACAGGAACGCCGCAACCACCCCGCCGAGGATCGCCGACGTCGATACCCCGGAGGCCGAGAAGGTACTCCAGTCGACGCCGGTCGGCCGGGCACCGCCACGGGTGAAGATCACCGTTGCAAGCACCACCATGGCCACGATGCCGAAGCCCTCGATGCCCAGCAGGATCTTGGCCAGCAGGCGTGCATCGCGTCCCGTCAACGCCAACGCTGCCGCGGCCGCGATCACTACCGGGACCAGCCACGGCAACTGGTACGGGTCGGCGGCGCCACGCTGCAACTCTGCGAGAAACGAGTTGGCGAATGCCGCTGAGAGTGCCAGCGTAGCGATCGAAAAACCCACGTAAGCACCGAGCATGGCGAAACCGGAGAAGAAGCCTGCCCGCGGGCCGACCGTTGCGCCCACCAGTGCGTAGGCCGACCCGGCGTTGCTGATGTGCCGGGTGAGTCGCACAAAGCTGTAGCCGACCAGCGAAACTCCGACGAGTCCGATCACGAAGACCAGTGGAATGGCCTTGCCGACCGTGCCCACCAGTCCCTGACCGTTTCCCGCCATCGCCAGGGAGGGACCGACGGTCGCTACCGACAGCGCCACCGCAACCCACAGCGGGAGGGTTCGCTGCGGCAGTGCCTCGGCGCTGTCCGGTTCCTGTGACGGTGACGGCATTTGACGATCCTCGCTCCGGTTGCGGGTCAGTGATGGGCCTGCCGCACGGACCGTCGCGGCACCACCACCGGCGGCGAGCCCGCCGATTGGAAGGACGCGCTACAGTCCGGCGATGACCGTCACGCTTCTGGTCTCCTTCGTGCTGGTGTTCATCATGGGCGTGGCTATCCAACGCGGCAACACCTGCACCGTGGTCGCGTTCGACGACGTGGTGCACCGACGATCCTGGGACAGATTGCTGGCCATCGTGTACGCGTGGTTCTGGGTGGCCGGCGGGCTGGCCCTGCTGGCGTTGGCGACTGGGGTGCGGCCGACGGCCCAGGTGGTACCGGTCACCGCGTGGTCGGTGGTCGGCGGCCTGCTACTCGGCATCGGTGCGGTCGTCAACGGCGCGTGCACCACCGGAACGATCGCCCGGATCGGTTCTGGGGAGTACACCTTCGGACTGACACTGCTGGGGTTCTATCTGGGGTGCGTGATCGCCCCGCACCTCTTCGGCCGCTTGACCACCGCCCACGTCAAGTCGGTGCCGAGTGTGACGTCTCTGGATTACCCGGTGCTGGCCCTGATCGGCCTGGGTGTCGTGGCGGCGTTGACAATACGTCGGCTGGCCACCGGTCGGCATGAAAGTGTCCGCGACTTCCTGCGGCACGCCTGGGATCCGCGAACGGCGACCTTCATCATCGCCCTGCTGTTCGCTGTGCTGGTGCAATTGTTCGGCCCGTGGGCCTACACCGACCTGCTGGGCGATGTCTCCCGTGGCATCGAGGATCTGGCGGTCGAAAGGGTGGCGCTGCTGGTCGCACTGCTGGCCGGCGCGGTCGTCGCCGGCCGCACGATGAAGGGCGCCAAACTAATCGGCCCGCTGGCACCCCGGGTGATCCGGTGCTTTGTCGGCGGGGTGATCATGGGAACCGGATTCGCCGTCGCACCAGGGGCATTCGACGGCCTGACGCTCTACGGCCAGCCGCTTCTGCTGCCGTTCGCCTGGGCGGTGATGGGCGCGTCCTACCTGTCGATCCTGCTCGGGGTCCTGTACCTACGCTCAGGCTGGGGGGCCAAAATCAAGGCGCTGCGCGGATGAGCAGGGAATGGGCGCGCCGAGCCGTCGACGTCGACGGACACCGGGTGATGACCTATACCCTCGGCGCGGGCCCGCGCACCGTTTTGCTGGTCCACGGCGGTCCGGGGTGCCCGTCCCGCTATCTCCGGGACAGCCACGAGGCCCTTGTTGATCGCGGCCTGAGGTTGGTGACCTGGGATCAGTTGGGCTGCGGGGAATCCGACCATCCCGCCGACACTTCACTGTGGAGGCTCGACCGGTTCGTCACCGAGTTGGAGACCGTGCGGGCCTCGTTGGGACTCGACGAATTCGATCTGCTGGGCCAGTCCTGGGGCGGGGTCCTCGGCCTGGAATACCTATTGCACCACCCCGACCGGGTACGGACCTTCGTTGCCGCCGACACCGCTTTCGATCTGGCCGGCATGCAACGCGGATTCGACCGGAAGAAGCTGACATTGGGCGAGGAGACCGTCACGATGATGGCCCGCCACGAGGCCGAGGGCACCACCGACCACCCCGAGTACCAGGCTGCTGTCACCCTGCTGATGTACCGCCACGTGTGCCGCCTGCACCCCTGGCCGGAGTCACTGAGTTGGTGCATGCAGAACCTGGGCGAGGAGGTCTTCGCCCGGATGTTCGGTCCCTACTTCTTCCAGTGCACCGGAACGCTGCGCGACTGGGACCGGATGGACGCCCTGGAAACCGTCGACACCCCGGTGCTGCTGGTCCACGGCGAGCATGATTACATCGTTCCCGAACTCGCCGCGAGAGCCCGCGACCGGCTTCCCGATGCCACACTGGCCTTCTTCCCCGGGTGTTCGCACATGCCGTTCTTCGAGGCGCCGGATCAATACCTGCAGGCCCTGTGCGCGTTCTGGGATGACGCTTGAGACAGCGGCTGACCCACTCACAGGCGCAATCCGGCGAGCATCAGCTGGACGAGCTCCCCGACGATGATGAGGACCATCAGCCGGTAGATCCAACGCGCAATGGCGGGCTTCAGCGACAGCCGGGCGGCCAAAAGGCCACCGAGCACCGCGCCGGTGGATAGCGGTGCCGCCGCAGCCCAATTCACGTCGCCGTCGGCGGCGAGAATCACAAGCGAGACCGAGGCGATGACCACGGCGATGGCGGCCTTGGCCGCATTGGCGGAGATCACGTCGAGCCCGACCGAAAGTACCAGCGCCATCAGCAGATAAGTCATGCCGTCCAGAACGATGAACCCAGCCCAGGTGCTAATCAGAAAGATCAGCAGCAACTGCACGAAGCCGACTCGCGGCGTGCAGTCCGGGGTCGTCAACCAGCGCGCAGGGCGGATGGCGAGCAGTGCCACCGCCACCAGTAGCGCGCCCACGATCGCCAGATGCAGATTCGTCGGTGAGACGACGTTTGAGATCGCCGCACCGATTGCGGCGCCTGGGGCCGCGACGATCATCAACGGTGTGACGATCGGCCACAGGATCCGGTCGGATCTGATGAACAAAACGAGCGCCGCCACCGCCCCGGCCAGTACTGCCACCCGGTTGGTTCCGTTGGCCAGTTGCGGACCAAGTCCTAAGGCCAGCAGCACCGGCAAAGACAGCGCCGAACCGGCGGACGCCAGGGTATTGGCGAACGCCAGACCCACACCCGCCAACAGCAGGACGAGCAGCTCTGCGGTCGGTGACACAGCGCTACGATAGGCACCGCTGGTTGGGGCACTCGCAGCTACCGTGGGCAGTCAGGCGCCGTACCGTCCCCTAGTCGGAGGACGCGATGTTCACCCGTCATCGCTCCCATGGGCGGATACAACCCGAACCCGCAGGCCGCGCTAATTGAACAGAACCACGATCCGGGAGGAGATTACGATGATCCGACCGAACGCCGTCAACTCCGAGTTCGCACTTGGCGGTATTAACCATGTCGCACTCGTGTGCTCGGACATGGCGCGCACGGTCGACTTCTACTCCGGCGTACTGGGCATGCCGCTAGTCAAGTCGCTGGACCTGCCCGACGGCATGGGGCAGCACTTTTTCTTCGACGCCGGAAACGGCGACTGCGTCGGATTCTTCTGGTTCACCGATGCCCCCGACGGCGAGACCGGCGAGACCACCCCGGTGGCGCTTCCCGGCCTCGGTGACATCATCACCGCGGTCGGCTCGATGAACCATCTGGCGTTCCATGTCCCTCCGGAACGCTTCGACGAATACCGGCAGCGTCTGATCGACAAGGGGGTGGAAGTCGGGCCGGTACTCAACCACGACGAGAGCGAGTCGCAGGTCGCCGAAACGCTGCATGCCGGGGTCTACATCCGCTCGTTCTACTTCTATGACCCAGACGGCATAATGTTGGAATTTGCGTGCTGGACAAAGGGTTTTACCGCACGCGATACCGCCGCGGTTCCCCGTACCGCGGCCGACCGCCATCCCCGACCGGCAGGCTCATCCCCGGGATTCGCGGCCCGTCGAGGCAAAGCATGATCGGCTGACTTCAGAGTCCGGCATCGCGTTGTGCCAGGGTCGCGATGGCGGACCAGTCCAGATCCCCACCGCCGGACGCCAGAAGTGCCAGGAACCGGTCGCGCAGCAGACTCGCGATGGGTAGGGGCACCCGCAGGTCCTCGGCGGCAGCCAGGACGAGGCGGATGTCTTTGATCCCGAGTCGCGCCGCGAAGCCGGCCGGCTCGAATTCCCCGCGGGCAATCAGACCGCCGTAGGTGACGTAGGCGGGCGCGCTGAACAGCGTGGACGTGATGATGTCGACGTAATCCTGCTGATCCACACCGGCCTTGGACACCAGCGCGACCGCTTCGCCGAGGGACTCGATGACTGTGGCGAGCAGGAAGTTGGCGCTCAACTTCACCACGTTGCCCACTGCCGCGATATCCGAGACCCGAAAAGTGCGCTGCCCCAGTGCATCCAGCACCGGCATCAACGGTTCGACCGCCGCCGGGGGACCCGCGGCAAGAACGAAGAGTTTGCCGGCGGCGACGGCCTCCGGACGGCCCAGAACGGTTGCGGTGATGAACTGCTGTCCGGCAGCGGCATGCGCCGCCGTGAGGCGCTCGGACAGTCCGGCGCTGATGGTGCTGGCGGACACGTGGGTGGCCCCGGTACGCAACACGGCGAGCACACCGCCCTCGCCGTTGACGACCGCTTCCACAGCGTCGTCGTTGGCTAGCATCGTGATGACCACATCGCCGGAGCAAGCCTCGGCCACGGAGGTGGCGACGGCGGCACCGCGTGCGGCAAGAACGTCAGCCTTGGCCGCGGAACGGTTGTAGACCGTCACAGGGAATCCCGCATCGAGTAGTCGGGTCGCCATCGCCGCGCCCATATTGCCCAAGCCGACGAAACCCACCGACGGAATTCGCATCAGCCTCCGCCCCGTATCCGCACGCCAACACCCGCGGCACCGCGACGGGAAATGCGCAACGGTTTCACTCGCGTCACAGCCGATGACTGTATTCGTGCGGGGCCGCGGTGTGGTCAGAATCCCGGCTAACCTAATCCAATGACGTGGCTAGATTCGGCCACCCCGGTGCGCGGCCCTGCCGTTCCGCAACCATCGGAACTCTCACCTAGTTTTGCCGACGCTCGATTCGTCGATGTCCTGATCGCGCACTGGCCGGTGTTCGCACTGCTCGGCGCGTTACTTGTGGCCGCCGCCGGTATCGCGCGTTGGCGCCGGGGATCCGGGCGCGGTGAACCGGTTCCGGTGGGCGATGTCGTCGGCTGGGCGGCCGTGCTGATACTGCCGCCGCTGGTCTATGTGTTTGCGCTGGCCTCTGGGTTGAGTGTGCAGGCGTCGATCTTCGCGGCGCTACTGGGCGCCACGGTGTTGCTGTGGGTGTTCAGTCTGGTCGCGGAGTTCGTTCCGGCACTCGTTGCGGTCGTCGCGACACTGGTCATTGGGCTGGCCCCACCGGACATCGCGCTGGCGGGGTTCTCCTCACCGAGCCTGCTGCTGTTGCTCGGGGTTTACGCGTTGTCGGCCGTGATCATCTCCTCCGGACTGAGTTACCGGCTGATCACTCGCCTGCTGCTTCGACTGCCGGACAAGCCGGTATGGCACCAGATCACGCTGCTGGGTTCGGGTTACGTCCTCTCACCGCTGATGCCCTCGGCTAACGCTCGTCTCTCGTTGCTCACGCCGGTGTTCAAAGACATGGCCGCGGGCCTGAACTTGCCGGCGCGCGGTCCGGCCATCACCGGGTTGCTGGCCGCGATGTTCGGCGGCGCGCTGCTCTTCTCGCCGATGATGGTGACCAGTAAATCGTCGAACATCGCCGCACTGAGCTTGCTGCCACAGCAGGTGCAATTCGAGTTCGCCGGTTTCTTCTGGCTCGTCGCGGCGGCGGTGGCGGCAATCGGGGTGACGGTGGTGCACCTGCTAGTGCTGCCACGGATCTTCCCACCCGGGGCCCAACCGCCCCTGCCGCGTGAGCACATGCAGCGCCGCCTAGCCGACATGGGGCCCCTGAAGCCGGCGGAATGGATCGCCGCAGGGGGTTTCATCTTTTTCCTCCTCGGATCGGCGACAACCGGCTGGCACCACGTCAAACCGTCGTACCTGGCGGGGTGCGTTTTGCTGGCACTTCTGTTGACCGGAACGTTGCTGCGCAAAGGCTTTCAGCGCGAACTGGACTGGCCGATGATCGTTTTTCTCCTTGGCATCGACAGCCTGATGCGGATCATGAACCACCTCGGGCTGGCGCAATCCCTAGCCCGGGTGGTGGGCCATGTCTTCGACTTCGTCGACGGCCGAACCGGGGTCTTCATTCTCATCACACTGGTTGTCACATTGGCCGTGCGTCTGGTTCTGCCGGTAACGGCAGGCATGCTCACCGCCGTCGTCATTCTGCTTCCGGTTGCGGCTGCGCAGGGAATCCACCCCTGGATTTGCGTGTTCTGTGCAGCCATATTCAGTGACATCTCGTTCTTCCGCCACCAGGGCACCAACGGGATCATGCAAATCCGGGCCGCGGGTCTGTTCGAGGAGACCGACGAGCGGTCATTTCTTCGGTACAACATGGTGATGAACGCGGCCCGGGTAGCGGTCGTCTTCGCGTCGATCCCGTGGTGGCACTGGCTGGGGTTGCTATGAGGAGACCAGTGACCACGAAACTGGTGAAGAACCTTCTCATCGGCGGCTTCATCGTCGCGTTCGTTGTGTTGCTCGGATTCTTCAACGTGACCAAGCCACGGATACTCGTACTGCATTCGGCAGCGCCGGACTCACCGTGGGTACAACAGGTCGACCGGGGTATGCGCGAGGCGCTCAAAAAGAACCGAAGGCCGGTCAGCGTGGAGTGGAACTACCTCGGCTTGGGTTCACCGACCGCCACCCGAAGCGCCGAAGAGGCCCGGGCCCAGGCCCGTCGGGCTATCGAACAAATGAACCCCGACGTACTGATCGCGGTGGACGATGAAGCGAACTCTCTGGTGGCCCGGGACTACATCGGCCGTGAGACGCCGCGGATCCTGTACCTATCGATCGACCGAACCCCGGCGGAGTTCGGCTACGCCGATGCGGCGAACGTGACGGGTATCGCGGAGCGATTGCCATGGGCGGCCGTTCGGGACGCGGTGACGGATCTGTTCCCCGGACGGTCAACAACCATGGCGGTTGTCGGGATCGACAACGAGACCGATCGGGCCGAATTGGCGCAATTGCAGGCCTTCGACTGGGGTCCGGTCACGGTCGAGACGACGGCACTCGTCGCGACGGCGGGCGCCTGGCGCGATTTCGTCGGCCGGTCGGCCGGGGCGGACGTACTTCTGGTGCTCGGTGCGCAGGATCTCCCCGACGAGGGTGGCGCGGTGGTCACCGCGGCTGAACTCAATCGCTGGACTCAGGACAATGCGCGGCCAATGCCGATCGGCGTCCAAGGGGATTTCGTCGCCGACGGCGGCGGGCTGAGTTTCTCTCCGCCCCCGGATGACTACGGGCAGAGGGCCATTGGTCTTGCCCTGGACTGGCTCGACGATCGACAGACCCCCGGACCACCGCCACCGGTCGAGTCCTCGCATTTCGACGTCGCCGTCCGGCAGGCAGCATTGGCTCAGCGGGGCATCGCGCTGCCGCCGATCTATCTCGAGGCGGCACGCGGTAACGGCACGCTCCTCCCCTGACCCTGGCAACGCCCCCGCCAGTGTCCGGCCGAATCTATTGACAGATTGTCATTTCTGCGCGCAGACTGCCTCCCGTGACGACGGCGGCGCCGACCAAGAGAGCTCGCACGCGCGATGCGCTGCTGGTTGCGCTACAGGAACTGCTTCTCGATCCCGATATTGCGTCCGTCTCCGTGCCGCTGGTGGTCGGCCGGGCCGGAGCCGCGCAGGGCACCTTCTACAACTACTTCGACTCGATGCCAGAGGCCATCGACACCGTCGGCGCACTGCTGCTGGCTGAGCACACTCGAGTGCTGGAAGTGGTGACATCGGGCGCTGCCGATACCGCCGAGATCGTGGCCCGCTCAGCCCGTCAGATGCTCATGCTGTTCGTCTACCGGCCCGAAGTCGGCCGGCTGATATTCGACTCCGGCCTGCCCGTCGATCGGTTCGCCACCGGTTTGCGGGGCCACCTCCACCACGATCTACAACTAGGCATAGCTCGAGGGGATTTCTCCGTGAGCAACTTTGACGTCGCCAGCACCGTCTACACCGGCACGATGATCGGCACCTGCCTGGACCTTCATCGCGGCCAGCTTTCGGCCGACGCGCTTCCTGACATCGTCGGACACCTACTCCGTGTGCTGGGCGTCGGCGCACGCAAAGCGCAACGACTCGTCGCTGCGCCACAAGAGTTCGTTCAGTGGGCTCCGTTTCCACTTTCCGCTATCGAAGGGATCTGATATGGCACAACCGATAGTGGCCCCCGGCCGCGCCATGAACCGTAATGACGCGGGCTACGAAGACGCGCGCCGCGGCGCACTGTGGCGAACCAACATGCCCGACCGGTTCCCGGAACGCATCGTGCAGGCCAACTCCGTCGAGGACGTGGTGGCCGCGGTTCGGGCAGCGAAGGCCGCAGGACAGCGGGTGAGCGTGCGCTCCGGAGGTCACAGCTGGTCGGGTAACCATGTGCGTGACGGCGGTGTGCTGATCGATGTGTCTCGGCTGAAGGCATTTTCCGTCGATAAGTCGGCGATGACCGCAACCGCCCAACCCGGGATGGGTGGCAGCGCGCTGCTGGCCGAGTTGATGAAACGAGACCTGTTTTTCCCGGTGGGCCACTGCCTCGGTGTGTGTATCGGCGGCTACCTGCTTCAGGGCGGCTTCGGCTGGAACGGCCGGGCATTCGGGCCCGCATGCTCCAATGTCATCGCCATCGACTATGTCGATGCCGACGGCGAGCTGCGCTACGCCAGCGAGACCGAGAACGCCGATATGCTGTGGGCCGCAAGAGGTTCGGGTCCGGACTTTTTTGGCGTGGTGGTGCGATTCCACCTTCGCCTCTACCCCAAACCCGGGTTCATCGGAACCTCCATCATCAAGTACCCCGTGGAGCGCCTCGCTGACCTTGTCCGCTGGGTGGACCGGGTAGGTGCCAGCGTCCCCCCCGAGGTGGAGATGCAGTTCGTCATTTCGCGGAGCGCATCATTCCCTCCGCCGCTGCGTTCACGGTCGGTCACATCGCCCGTAGTCATCGAGCTGGCCACGACGGTGATGGCCGATTCCCGCTCGGCAGCCAAAGCCGCCACCGCCTACACGGCGGGCGCGCCGAAGGGGGCGCGCCTGCGAACACCCCTGCTACCCATGTCGATGTCGATGATGTATTCGGGTGTCATGCAGCACTACCCGGAGGCCAACTGGGAGGCCGACAACCTCTGGACACATGCCGACGCCGACCAACTCCTGCCGCACATCCAGCGCATCGCTGACACCATGCCGGCACCACCCGCGCATTTCCTGTGGCTCAATTGGGCGCCGACCACGGACCTCCCGGATATGGCCTACACGGTGGAGGACAGGACATATCTGGCCTTCTACGGTGGCTGGCTCGACGGCGACGACGGAGCCGCCACCACGCGTTGGGCGCGCGACAATGCCGCAGCCATGGAGTCGCTGTCGACCGGAGTGCAGTTCGCCGACGACCCCGGACGTCCTTCCCGCGGTATCTCCGAGGCCGCGCAACAACGGCTTGACGCAATCCGCGCCGCGCACGACCCCGAAGGTCGGTTCAACCGATGGATCGGAGCCGTAAGCGCATGAAAGTCCCCGCACCCAAACCTGTGGCGGGGCGTCGGCTCGGCTGGTCCGCTGACGAACTCGCCACCTTGCCCTATGCGCGGTTTTGGAATCCCGATATGGCCGATATCTCGGCAGACGCGCACCGTGCCGTGGCCAATAGCCCGATGGCGGAGAAGCTTCTTCCCCCGATGGCCCGGGCCATCGGTTCCATCGTGGACGCCGAAGTGCAGAACGGTTTCACCGTCACCTCCGATGGGGCGATCCACGTAAACATCGCCACCGAGATGCCCGGTGTGACCCCCGCGATGATCGACTGGTGGTTCGGCTGGCACGGCGACAGCCCAGAGCGCTACAAGCTGTGGCATCCGCGGGCGCATGTGCACGCGCAGTGGGCCACAAAGCCGCCGGCCGGAAGCACCGGCCGCGCCCGGTATGTCGGATACACCTCCGAAGTCGACGAATATCTGGGCAGCACGATGATCCGCGGAGCCATCCAGTTCCGACGGCCCGAGGAACTGGGTCTGGTCGACGCCGCGGTCGCCGCCGGCGTGGACGCCACCGCGGTGTGTGCCCGCACCGGCCTGGTGGACCTTCCGGTCGACATCGGCTATCTCGCGCACCACGTCGCGGCCGTACCCGGCGGCAGCATCATGCGGTCGCGCTTCTGGATGGGCGCGCCTTACCTCGCGGCCCGATCAGCCCCGTTGCGCGCGGCCGTACCGGTGGCCAAACGGCTTGTCGGGCTGACCGAACTCGACGCCCGTGCGCTGCTCGTGCACTGCTCACAGGAGATGACCCACCTGGCCACCTTCTTACCCGCGCTCTACGAACAGGAGTCCTAGGGCATGGCGATCGACCCCCGAGGCGCCGACCTCAAAAGGTTTCTCGCCGAAGACGAGGGCGGCCCGTTCGTGATGCTGAACCTTTTGCGCTTCGCCGAGGGCAGGCGCGCACAGTACGACGAATACGTCCAACGAACGACTGAATTCGTCAATCGATACGGCGGTGAACTGCTGTACTACGGCAACGGGTCGACAGCGTTGGTCGCCGAGTCGGGTCAGTCCTGGGATGCCGTCCTGCTGGTGCGCTATCCCAGTCGTGAAGCGTTCAGCAAGATGGTGGCCGACCCGGAGTATCACACCGTGTCGCACCTACGGACTGGTGCGCTCATCGAGGCTGTGCTGCAGGCGACCACTCCGCGGAACGTGTGAGCGCAGCCGGTAAGGAGAACGACATTGCCCACATGGACCTCTCGATCACCCAGACGGCGCCGGGTTCATCGCGGGCTACGGCACTGCGGAGAAGAACAGGAACGCCGCCAGGATCGTCAAGTGCACCAGACCCTGCAGTGCCAGCGCACGACCTTGGGCCAGGGTCAGCACCGAAACGACCACCGACAGCGCCAGCAGCACGATCTGCATCGGTTCCAAACCCAGCGCGAGTGGGCCGGGTAGCCAGATCATTGCCACGGCGATGGTCGGGATGGTCAGGCCGATCGAGGCCATCGCCGATCCGTACGCCAGGTTGAGGCTGGTCTGAACATGATCGCGATTGGCGTTTCTGACCGCCGAGATGCTCTCGGGCGCCAGCACCACGAGGGCGATCACCACACCCACCACGGCGTAGGGCAGGCCCAGGTGCTTCACGGCACCTTCGATACTCGGTGACAACAGCTTCGCCAGACCCACCACGGCCACCAGTGCGATCATCAACAAGCCGAGGCTGAAGGTCGCCTCGCGGGCCGACGGTGGGTCCGCGTGGCCGTCGGCGTCCAGATCGAGGACGCCGGTGACGTGCCCGTGCCGATCGGAGGAGACCGGCACGAAGAAGTCCCGGTGCCGGACGGTCTGGGTGAACACGAAGCCGCAGTAAAGGATCAGCGATGCGGCCGCCACGAACGCCAGTTGGGTCGCGGAGTACTCCAGACCCGCGGCGGTCACCGTGAACCCGGGCAGCACCAGACACACCCCGGCCAGAGTGATCACCGTCGCCAGTGCCGACCCCGAACCGGAGGCGTTGAACGAGACCAGCCGATGGCGAAGCGCGCCGACCAGCAGGCTCAGTCCGACGATGCCATTGAGCGTGATCATCACCGCGGCGAAGACCGTGTCACGGGCGTAGGTCGATGCACCCGGCCCGCCACCGGTCATCAGCATCACGATCAGACCGACCTCAATCACGGTCACGGCCACGGCCAACACCAGTGACCCGACCGGTTCCCCCACCCGATGCGCCACCACCTCCGCGTGATGCACTGCCGCGAGAACGGAGCCGATGAGGCACGCCGCGATCACCGCCAGCAGCCAGGCACTCTCGTGGTTGGACCAGGTCGCCAGGAGCACCGCAACGGCCACCACCGGCACGACGACAGTCCACTGCAGTGGCCCGCGCCGCGCCGTCCGGTCCATGGCTCCGATCCGCCTAGCTCAGATAGCGCATGCGCAAGGGGCTAGTTGACCGGGGCGGACGGTGTGGGCGTCGCAGATGCCGGCGGTACGCCCCCCGACGGCACGAGGAATTCGTATCCGGGAGGCGGGGGGCCGTCAAGTGGGTAGTAGCCCGGCGGCAGGCCCGGACCACCGCTTGCGGCCTCGCTTCCGGCCGCCGCCGCTGGCGCCTCGGAACCCGGGAAGTTGATCGAGACGTATCCGGGCGGCAGCGCGGGTACCGGTGCCGAGATTGACGGCTGCGCGCCAGGAGCGCCGGGTCCCGCGATGTCACCCGGAGCGAAGGTGGGGTTCTGGACCTGCCGCCATAGATCCTTGAGGGTGCCGAACACGCCGCCGCCGGAATTGCCGGAACCGTACGACTGATTCGGGATCTCCGGAACGTACGGCGCGAAGGGATCACGCGGCGGTGGCGGGGCGGTGGGATCGCCCGGCATCGGTTCCGCGGCCACCGGCGCCGCGGTCGGGGCGGGCGGCGTCGGCGGCGCCGGTATCGGATAAGTGGGAGACGGCGGGGCCGGATCCGCCAATGCCGGAGTCGCAAGTCCTGACGCGGCCACCGCGCCGGCGGCGACGAGGCCAACGAGGGCCGGTGCGACGACGCGGGGGCGGTGGATCACGCGTTGATCGTCGCACACAGTCGCAGGCCGCACCCAGACTCCGCCGGCCCGTGCCGCTGCACAGGCGGTCCTCGCCCTTTCCCGCGGGCGACGCCGTAGCGCCCCTGACAGCGATCGGATAGTCTTTCTCTCAGATAAAATTCAGGAATTTTTTAGCAGAGCGGGGACGCCGTGCGCGCCAGTGATCTCATCGGCCGGGTCGGTGGCTTGGCGGTCGCCCTCGGCGTTGGTGCTGCCGCCTTCAGCACGTCCGCTGTCGCCTGGGCCGATACTCCCGCGGCAGGACCGGATACCCCCTCAGCGGGGGTTAATGCAGACTCGGACACCCAGGCCGCCGCACCGCGGCAAAGTGCCACCCCGGCCAGAGTCGTCGGTAGCACCCCGCCCCGGTCGGCCGCCCAACGCAACGGCACTACGCGGCCGCCGTCGCCCGCCGTAACCCCGCCAAGCCCCAGGGCGGCATTGGCCGGCGTCGCGCGGGCCGCGACCCGGGCATCGGTCTCCCCGGCGGTGTCGGTTCCTGCCGAGCGAACGGATTCGGCACCAACCGCGCAACCCGCACCGGTGTCGGAGATGGTGAGCACGCCGGCCGGTATCGGTGTCGATCCGGCCGCGAACGGAGTGCCGGCGGTTCCGGTCGGTTCCCCGCTGGAATGGACCGGGTTGGCGGTCGGCCGCCGCACTTCGGCTGCCAGCACGGCGGCGGTCCCGGCATTGGCGGCCACCCTGCCGCTCATCCCCGGGCCGAGTGGCGTTCCGATCCCGTCGCAGACCTACGTCGACAACGTGATGACCTTCTATGTGGGACCAAACAGCCCGGGTGGCACCTTGGCGCCCCAGGTGGTGTTCACACCCGAGGGGCTGTACCCGATCACCGGCGTCAAGAGCCTGCCGCTGAGCACCTCGGTGGATCAGGGGCTGACGATCGTTTCGGACACCCTGGCGAAACTGCCCGCCCGGACCACGACGACGGTGTTCGGGTACTCGCAGAGCGCGATCATCGGCTCCCTGCTCCAAGCCGGGTACGTCCCCCCGAACTCGGAGTACGTTCCGCCCAAATTCCCTCTACCCACGATCCCCGAGGGCCTGCGGGAGTCGATCAGTTTCGTTTTCGTGGGTAACGAGATGAACCCAAACGGAGGCTTTCTGTCGCGGTTCCCCGGCCTTTCCCTGGCCAGTCTGGGTATCGAGTTTTACGGCGGAACACCTGAAGACGCCTATCCCACAACGAATTACGCGTTGGAGTATGACGGATTTGCCGACTTCCCACGGTATCCACTGAACCTGCTGTCAGTTCTGAATGCGGGACTCGGAATAGTCTTCGTCCACACCAAGTACGCCGACGCCGATTACGTCACCCCGACGACCGTCACTCCGATCGCGCTGGGCGGCACCGCCATCGAACTGCCCACGACGTCACCGACGCAGCGGTACCTCTTCATGCCGACCGAGGATCTGCCCCTGCTGGAGCCCTTGCGGTTGCTTCCCCTGATCGGTACACCCATTGCCGACCTGATCCAGCCCGTTCTGAAAGTGATCGTGGATCTCGGCTACGGGGATCCGGCACACGGATTCACCTCCGCCGTCCAACCCGATGCCAACGTGGTTGTTCCGTTCGGGCTGTTCCCCGACGTCAGTCCACTCGAGGTGTTGAGCCGCTTGGTTAGCGGGATCGGAGAGGGTGTCAGCGATTTCGTCGCCGACTTCGGACCGCAGGGTTCTTTGGCCAGGGAAATCTCCGCGATCGCACTTGCAGTGCAGTCATTTTCGCTTCCAACCCTGTCGTTCTCGCTACCGACGCCCGACGAATTCATCAACGGCCTCCAGGACGGAATCACCGCGATCGCCGACCGGGTGTCATTCGCGATCGCCGGCCTCTACGCCGCACTGCTGCCTACCGCAGATATCCTCAACGCATTTCTGATTTCACTGCCGGCCTACTCCGTGAATCTGGTCCTCGCCGGAATCGAGCAGATGATCAACGGGCAGCCGATTGCGGGCCTGATCAACGCGATCGGCCTTCCCATCGCGGCAAACGTCGGACTGATCGCCACCGCCGGACTCGTCGGAGTCCTGGTGTGGGCGCAGGCTGCAGGAGCGGTCCTAGACCCGGCTCTGAACCTCACACGACCCGAGAACTGAGTGCAGACCCATCCAACCCCAACCGGGTCCGCGGCGCTGCGTCTGAGGACCGAAGCACTCCGAAGACGGACCTTCGCGGTGATCAGTCACCCCGACGCGGGTAAGTCCACACTCACCGAGGCACTCGTCCTGCACGCTCGCGTGATCACCGAGGCGGGGGCCATCCACGGAAAGGCCGGGCGGCGCGCCACGGTGTCGGACTGGATGGAGATGGAGAAGGCCAGAGGCATCTCGATCACCTCTACGGCTCTGCAGTTCCCCTACCACTCCCCCGATGGGCAAGACTGCGTGATCAACCTGCTCGACACACCCGGGCACGCCGATTTCTCCGAAGACACCTACCGGGTGCTCAGCGCCGTCGATTGCGCGGTCATGCTGATCGACGCAGCGAAAGGCTTGGAACCGCAGACCCTGAAGCTTTTTCAAGTGTGTCGTCATCGCCGCATCCCGATCATCACAGTGATCAACAAGTGGGATCGTCCGGGCCGCCACGCCCTGGACCTCCTCGACGAGATCTCTGACCGCATCGGACTCAAGCCCACACCGTTGACGTGGCC
>CAMDFY010000028.1 GCA_945897705.1 Bifidobacterium breve
TCGACGGCGCGGTAGTAGTCCCCGGCGTTGAAGGCATCGAGGGCGAGTTCTTTCATCGCGCGAGCACTCCACAGCGTCAGGGTGTTGCAGGTGTTCACGCCGTAGCCCTGAATAGGGGTTCCGTAGTACACGCCCTTGATCGACCGTTCCGGGACCCAGCGCACCCGTTCGACGCCGTCATCGTCACGGTAATACTCGGTGTGACCGCCCCACCCCACTCGGTAATTGACCTCCGGCTTGGCGATCTCCCACGGGTTGCCGTCGGCCAGCCAGTTGTCGGTGGTCTCGACCTGCCAGCCGTCGTGAATTTCCTGGTCGAAGATGCCGAATTCGTAGCGGATGCCGTAGCCGATGGCCGGTCGCTGCAGGGTGGCCAGCGATTCCAGGTAGCACGCCGCCAGCCGGCCGAGGCCTCCGTTGCCCAGACCCGGCTCCTGCTCGCACGCCAGCACCGCATCGAAATCCTGGCCCAGCGCGGCCAGTGCGGCCCGCGCCTCGTCTTCGATGTCGAGGTTGAGCAGGTTGTTGCCCAGGTGCGGCCCGAGCAGAAACTCCGCCGACAGGTAACACGCCACCTTCGAGGACTCCCGCAGGTAGGTCTCGGTGGTCTTCACCCACCGGTCCTGCATGCGGTCACGCACCGCCAGGGCCAATGCGTAGTAGTAGTGCTGCTGCTCCAGGAGCGCGTCGGGGCGGCCCAGCGAATAGCGCAGGTGGTCCTCGATCCCGCGCCGCAGCGCGTCCGAACTCAACGCGGTCCGGCTGTGTTCGTGATCGATCACAATCGCCGCGGCGGAGTCGGGCAGTGCCGCAGGGGTGAAAGTGTGGATTATTTCGCTCATGTGCCGCGCTCCCCGGATCGTATGCCGTTCTGCGGCGAGTATCACACCGCTGGGGAGTTTCTGCCCCGGGTTCAGGCAACCGGGCGGTGAACAGAGCCTGAAGTCAGTTCACCACGACGGACTGGACCTGCCCCCGGCCGTCGATGGTGGTGGTGACGTCGCGACATTCGCCGATCACCTCGAGCCCCCGGGTCGAGGCACCAGGGTCTTGAGGCCGCAGCACGACGATCACATTGTTCTTCCGCAGCGCCGGCGAATGGCTGTGGAAGTTGGGGTCGGCGCTCCAACCGGCCTGACGCAGCAGCCCGACCATCGTCGCGATCTGCTCCCCGGCCGCCCGAGAACTGGTGGCCAGCGGATAGCCGATCCTCATCTGCCCCCGGAACGGTGGTTCTCCGCGGCTAGTGCAGGCCGAATGCCAGAACCACGCGTCGACGACATCGAGGCCCAGGGTCGAGACGACCTGACGAGCGGCATCGAGCACCTGGCTCCGGGATTCATCGGGTGTCATCGGGTTCGGAACTCCCGCCATGGTTACTCCGCATCCGGATATCGCCGCACCGCAGCAGATTGCTGCGGTGACGATCACCTGACAGGCCGCGATCCTCATGAGCCGGCGCGCAGCGGTGAATGATGGTGCCCGGTGGTCGCGGGCCGCAACAACTCCGGATCCGTCAGCGGAACGCTCCAACTCGGCAGGCCGAGCCGGGCGGCCCATGGGCCAAGGATGCTTTCCCGGTGTGGTGCGGTCATGCCGTGCTCCTGCAGTTCGTCGCCCCGGCCGGACGCGATGGCGGCGATGCTGAACAACGATTCCGAACCACTCTCGAAGTAACGATCGTGGTCGGCCCACGGCTCCAACGACCACCCGCCGAACTCGGATTTGAACCTCGTCGATCCGAATCCGTCGGCGGCAGGGTCCGCGCCGAGTCCGGTGCGGCCGAGTGGGAGGTCGGTGCCGGGAATGTGTCCCGGAACGCCGGCCAGGTTGGTGACCGGATCGGTCGCCGCCGCACCGACATAGACGTGCCCGTCGGCGGGAAGTCCGAAATCCGCCGCGCTGTGCGCCAGGTCCGTTCCCGGCGCTCCGAGAAGAACCACATCGTCGGCGCGCATCCCGTAGCCGGCGGCGGCGTCGGCGACCGTGGTGGCACCGTAGGAATGCCCAACCACGGTGACATGTGCGGGGCCTTGACGAGTGATCGTCAGCGCATTGACATCTGCGGCGAGCAATTCGCCGCCCCGGCGTGCCAGTGTGGCCTGTGCGATCCGGGGGTCGGTGATGGCATCGGGGGCGTCGTATCCCATCCAGGCCAACACCGACACCGCACCTGATGCCGAACGCTTCGCCGCATGACCCGACTCCGCGGCGGCGACGGTTTCGTTGTAGAACTGCGCGGCGGCGTCGCTGCGGCCGAACCACCCGTTCGCGACGCTGTTGCCGGTACCCGGGACCAGCACCGCGGTGTGTTCGGCGTCGTCGGGATCGCCGATCGCGATGGTCGCTCGCCCCTGGCCGCCGAAGTCACCGGGCCGGTAGGAGAGCAGCAGAATCTCGGCTCCGGTCTGTGCCCTGTTGTACTCCATTCCCGCCTTGACGTGGCGGGCGACGGTGTAGCGCACCACGTCGTCTCGGCTCCGCTGGAACTGTTGCGGCTGGGCGAGGACCTGCTCGACCGGAACTCCGTAGGTTGCCGCGGTGTGCTCGATTCGCTCGAGGTCGTCGGTCATGGCGTTGACGTTCGCAGTGCTGCGGTCCATCGCCGGGATACCGTCACGCTGACCTAATTCCACCGGATTGTGTTCCAGCAGTTGATTTCTGGCAATGGGGTTCAGTGATTTCCACCACCTTACGGTCTCCTCGGCGGTCATCGCGCGGGGAATCTCCGGCATCGGAAACACCGCATCGGCCATGGCGATGGCCTGAGTCAGTTGGTCGTCGACGTCGGTGGCGGCGGCAAGAATCTCATCGAGGCGGTCCATCATCGGACCGGCTTTTGCGGCGAATTGTCCTGTGGTGCCGTGGAATCGGTCGACCGGCAGCACCGTGCCGGCATCCCGATCGACCCTCAGGCCGGCGGCTCGCGCGTCATCGTCGAGGTAGCCCAATTGGGCTTTCAGTCGCGCGATGTCTACCGCTGCCGCCTCGGCGGCGCGAGCCACGGCGCGCGACTCCCGGGCATGGGTGTCCAGTGCGAGCCTGGTCACCTCGATGGCCGCGCGCGCGGCTTCGCCCGCCTCCCCGGACCACGTCGCCAGGCCGGGCAGTTGTGCGAGTGCGGCCGCCGCCGCGTCGGCGGACTCCGCACGTGTGGTCGCAGCCAGCGCCACCGCCTGCACCTCTGCGGGATCCCAGCGGTCGATGTCTGCCGGAGTCAGCGTCACCATGGGTGAGTCCGGCTGGGTTTGGCTGTGAGCGCGGCACCGTTGCGGTGGTCCATCTCGGCGAATTGCAGAGCGCTGATACGCAGTGCCTCGCTGTGGGCACAGATCGCGGCGGACAACGTGGCTGCCGCGGCGGCCCAGGTGCCGGATCTGGCGGCCAGTGCCGCCGCAGAACGGCCAACCCAGCCCGGCAGGGCCGAATCGACTGCCGTGTCGGCACGTTCATGGTTGGCGCTGAACTCCTCGGCGGAAAGGTCGGCATGCACGGCGGCGGCGATCAACAGATCGGGACAGGCAACCATCGCCCCTGGTGTCGACTCGGGCACCCACAGACCTCCGGCGGTTGCAGTGATCAGGTGCGGGGAAAGCTACGCAGCCGCCCACGGTGCGACAAGTCACCCCTGGCCGGCGGGTATTCTCAGTCGGTGGCTCGCAGATTTTTGACCGTCTCAGGTGCGGTGCTGGTGACCGCCACGCTTTTCTTCACCGCCCTGCTGCCGGCCTGGGCCGCCCACGCCGTCACCCTGACCTGGGTGCGCCACGCCCAGTCGACGGCCAACGCCGCCGGGATCATTGACACGTCGGTGCCGGGCCCGGGACTGACCACACTCGGCGACACCCAGGCACTGGCGATCGCCGAAACCCTTGCCGGCGGCGGCTACGACGCCATCTACGTGTCGAACATGCTGCGCACCCAACTGACTGCGGCGCCACTGGCGACCGAACTGGGGATGACGCCGATCGTGCTCCCCGGCGTGCGGGAGATCAATGCGGGCATCTTCGAAGGACGGGGCGGTCTGCTCGCCGGGGCGGGATACGCACTGCCGCCGGCGGCCTGGGTGCTGGGAGCCCGGTTCGTTCCGGTCCTGGGCGGAGAGACCGGCAACGGCTTTGAGGCCAGAGTCAACGATGCGGTTGCCACGATCTCTGCCTCGGGCGCCGTCAAGCCGGTGGTGTTCGCCCACGGCGCCACCATCATGGCCTGGACCCTGATGACGGTTGACAATCCGAATCTGTTTCTGGCGCTGACGCATCCGCTGGGAAACACCGCGGTCGTCGTCGTCACCGGCACCCCCGACGACGGCTGGACGCTGCAGAGCTGGGATGGACTCCCCGTCGACCCGAACCCCGGACCGCTCACCAAACTGTTCGTCGCGGTCCGTAACGCGGTGGTGGCTCCACAGACGGCGCTCTACAACATCGGGCACCCACCGGCCGGGAACGTACAACCGGCCGGTGGTACCGCAGCCCTGCGGGCCGGAGTCGGTTCCACGGCTACCGATTCGCCCGCCGCCACGACGTCGGCGGCCTCGCGACCGGCTGCGCGATCGCCGCGGCAGCGCTCTTCCTCCCGGCCCGTCGCGGTGGTCGCTACCGCAGCGTCTCGTCCCGCCGCGGCCGGAAAACGGGTATCGGGACACGTCGGCGAGCGGCGATCGTCGGCCGTGACCGTGTCAGACTGACTCGATGCTCCAGGGCGTCGCTCGGCTCGCCATCGCCGCGCCACGGCGAGTCATCATCGCGGCACTGCTGCTGATGATCGCCGTCGGTGCATTCGGGGTTCCGGTGGCGCAGAAGCTCTCGCCCAGCGGTTTCCAGGACCCGACCGCCCAGTCATCGCGGGTCGCCGAGATCCTCACCGAGAAGTTCGGGCAGGGCGATGTGCCGCTGGTCATCGTGGTCACTGCTGCCGAGGGGTACGACAGCCCGCAGGCTCGCGCGGTGGCCATCGGCGTCATCGACCAACTCACCCGATCGGGCCATGTCTCGACGGTCACCTCGGCCTGGACCTCGCCGGCGTCGGCTGCGTCGGCCATGGTCAGCGCGGACAAGAAGTCGGGTCTGATCGTGACCGGGATCAACGGCCCGGACAGCCGACTCCAGAGCTACACCAAGGAACTCACCGATGCGGTGGTCGGGGAACGCGACGGCGTCACAGTGCGTGCCGGCGGTGCGGCAATGGTGAATTTGCAAGTCACCGAGCAGTCCAAGCGCGACCTGCTACTGCTGGAAGCGATCGTGGTGCCGTTGAGCTTCCTGGTACTGATCTGGGTGTTCGGCGGGCTTTTCGCCGCTGCGCTACCGATCGCGGTGGGGGTCATGGCGATCCTCGGCGCGCTGGCCGTGCTGCGCGCCGTCACTATGTTCACCGAGGTGTCCATCTTCGCGCTGAACCTCACCACCGCAATGGGTTTGGCGCTGGCGATTGACTACACGCTGCTGATGGTCAGCCGCTACCGAGATGAGGTCGCCGACGGCGCCGATCGCCGGCAAGCGGTCCGCACCATGATGTCCACTGCCGGTCGCACGGTGCTGTTCTCGGCGCTGATTGTCGCGCTGTCGATGGCGGTGATGGTGTTCTTCCCGATGAGCTTCCTGCGCTCATTCGCCTACGCAGGGGTGGCCACGGTTGGCTTCGCCGCGCTGGCCGCGATCATCGTCACACCAGCGGCGATCATGGCGCTCGGCGACCGACTGGACAAGCTGGACGTGCGGGCCGCGTTGCGTCGCCTCCGCGGCCGACCGACGCCTGAGCCGCTGGCGGTCGAGCAGCAGTTCTGGTATCGGTCAGCCAAATTCGTCGCACGTCACGCGGTGCCGATTGGCCTGGCCGTGGTGGTGTTTCTCTGCGTGCTGGGCGCCCCGTTCTTCGGAGTACGGCCCGGCTTTCCCGACGACCGGGTGCTGCCGAAGTCCGCCTCGGCTCACGAGGTGGGCGATTTGTTGCGAGCGGACTTCGCCATCGACTCCGACTCCGAGGTGCTCATCGTCATCGCCGACTCCGCCGGCCTGGACCGCGCCGAGGTCGCCCGCTATGCCGCGGACATCTCCCGTGTCGCGGGTGTCAACTCGGTGTCTGCGCCGAGCGGAAACTTCGCCAACGGGGTGCTGACCGGGCCGCCGATGGCCGCCACCGGGGAGGTGTCCGGCACCATCCTGCTGACCGTCGGAAGTTCGCTGCCGCTGTTCTCGAAAGCCTCCGAAACTCAACTCAGCCAGCTACACGAAATTCCAACCCCGGCGGGCCGCACCGTCGAATTCGGCGGACTGGCACAGACCAATCGCGACAGCGTCGACGCCATCACCTCCAGGCTGCCACTGGTGTTGGGGCTGATCGCCACCATCATGCTGGTACTGCTGTTCCTGCTGACCGGCAGTGTGGTGCTGCCCGTCAAGGCGCTGATACTCAACGTGTTGTCGCTGAGTGCGACGTTCGGTGCGATGGTGTGGGTGTTCCAGGACGGCAATCTCGGCGCCCTCGGCACCACGTCGACCGGCACATTGGTGGCCAATATGCCGGTGCTGCTGTTCTGTGTGGCTTTCGGGTTGTCGATGGACTACGAGGTGTTTTTGATCTCGCGGATCCGGGAGTACTGGTTGGCCTCAGGCCAGACGGACGCGGACAACGACGAGAGCGTTGCCCTCGGTCTGGCCCGCACCGGCCGGGTGATCACGGCTGCGGCGTTGATCATGGCGATCTCGTTCGCGGCGCTGATCGCAGCCCAGGTGGCGGTGATGCGGTTGTTCGGTACCGGTCTGACGCTGGCGATTCTGGTCGACGCCACCCTGGTTCGGCTGGTACTGGTTCCGGCGTTCATGCACGTGCTGGGCAGGTGGAACTGGTGGGCGCCGAAACCACTGATGCGAATTCACCGTCGGTTGGGAATCAGCGAGGCCGGCCACTAACCCAGATAGTCCGACTCCAAAACCAGGTCCGGCATCATCGTTTGATATTCGACGTGGGTGCGATGCTCGACGGTGTGCCAGCCTCGATCCTGCTGATCGCGCATGTGGGCGCGGTACTTCGGTGATCCCGGGAACCCGACGTTGTCGGCGACGACGACAGAGCCTGGGTGCAGCCATCCTCTGTCGACGATGGCAAGAAGATCGGACAGATATGCGTTCTTGTCATGGTCGATGAACAGGAAATCCAATGCCCCGGTGGACAATCCGTACTCGGCCTGCAACCTGTCCAACGTTGTTCCGCCGTCACCGATGGTGCCGATCACGCAGGTGATGCGTTCGGAGACGCCCGCGTGGTTCCAGATGCGCCGGGCCACCTCGGCATTGGCGGCGGACAGTTCCACCGAAACCACCCTCGCCGACGGTGCGGCAGCGGCAATCCGAAGCGCGCCGTATCCGCAATAGGTTCCCAGTTCCAGTGCTAACCGGGGATCTGATCGTCGGACCGCCGCGTCGAGTAACTTGCCCTTCTGGTCACCGATATTGACCAGAAACGACTTCTGGTAGGCGAATTCGTCGAGGGTGGCCAGGACGTCGTTGATGTCTCCGGGACGAGCCCTGGCTATGACATAGTCGGCCGCGGCCGCTTCCCGGCCGTCACCTAACTGTCCGCTCGCGTTGAACTTTCGGATGCCGATGCCCGCGCGCAACACCGACCAGCGCAGCATCGGCAGACTCCGACGTAATCCCATTCCACTACGCTACGTCACCAGTAGCTGCGATCCAGATGGGCAGATGCGATAACGGTTGTGGAGGTGTGGTGTCAGAGGTTCAACCGGCATTTCGGGACCGCACCCGCGGCACGATCGCACTGTCTTACGGCCTGGTCTGTCACGTGTCATTCCTGCTCGGGGTCATGACCATGATGACCGCGATGTTCTTCGGCATGAGCCGATCGCTGGGAACCGTACCCACCCCATGGACGTGGATTGCCAACGCCGCCCTGCTCGTCCAATTTCCCGTCGTGCACTCGCTGCTGCTGACTGATCGGGGTCGGGCACTGCTGGCGCGGCTGGCACCGGGCGGCACCGGGTCGACGCTGTCGACGACGACCTACGTCACCATCGCCGCGTGGCAGATCTTCGCGCTCTTCGCCTTCTGGACACCCACGGAAACGATCTGGTGGCGGGCCGGTGGAGCAGTGCTGGTGGCGATGACCCTGCTTTACGCGGCGTCCTGGATCCTGCTCGGGAAGTCGATGGCCGATGCCGGTCTGGCGCTGCAAACGGGCAGCCTCGGGTGGATCGCCCTGCTTCGTGGACGCAAGCCGGTGTATCCGCCGATGCCTGAGACGGGCTTGTTTCGGCTCACTCGTCAGCCGATCTACGTCGCCTTCACGTTGACGCTGTGGACAACGCCGACCTGGACGCCGGACCAATTAGTGATCGCGGTCACCTTCACGGCCTACTGCGTGATCGCACCACTGTTCAAAGAGTCCCGGTTCCGGCGAATCTACGGCGTGGCCTTCGAAAACTACGCCAGCAGGGTTCCGTACTGGGTGCCGTGGCCCCGAAAACACCGATGACAACGGTGTTACGGGACACCGTCAGCGTCCCGTAATGGCGGCGCCAGCGCCAGTCGGGGCATAATCGATGAAGTGACGAGCAAACATCCGTTGTCCAGTGTGATCGCAGGAGTGCAGGGCGCACTGCCGCCGAACCGTTACAGCCAAGCCGACATCACCGACGCGTTTCTGGCGAATCCTGAGTTCGCCGCGCACGAGGAAATTTTGCGGAGCCTGCACCGCTCGGCGAAGGTCTCGCATCGAAATCTGGTGTTGCCGATCGATGCGTACCCGGGACTGACCGACTTCGGTGCCGCCAACGATCTGTTCATCGAACATGCGGTTGACCTGGGTTGCGAGGCGCTGTCCGCGGCTCTCGACGAAGCCGGGCTGCAACCCGGAGACGTGGACGCGATTTTCTCCACGACGGTGACCGGAATCATGGTGCCCTCGCTGGAGGCCCGAGTGGCAACCCGACTCGGCCTGCGCCCCGATGTCCGCCGGGTGCCGATGTTCGGACTGGGCTGCGTGGCCGGTGCGGCGGGGGTGGCGCGCCTGCACGACTACCTGCGCGGTGCACCCGACGACGTGGCGGTGCTGTTGTCGGTGGAACTGTGCTCGCTGACCTTCCCCGCATTGAAGTCCGAGATCGCCGGCTGGGTCGGCAGTGCGCTGTTCGGCGACGGGGCCGGGGCGGTGGTGGCTGTTGGCGAGCGCCGTGCTCGACTGATCGGTGCGGCAGGGCCGGAAGTCATCGACTCTCGCAGTCATCTCTACCCGGACTCGTTGCGCACGATGGGCTGGGATGTCGGATCGGACGGGCTGCAACTGGTGCTCTCCGCCGACGTGCCCGAGGTGGTGGGCCGGTACCTACGCGGAGACGTCACCGGGTTTCTCGGCGCACACGGCCTCGACATCGACGACATCGGAACCTGGGTCAGCCACCCGGGCGGTCCCAAGGTGATCGAGGCCATCGTCGATAGCCTCGACCTACCCGATAGCGCCCTGGAACTGACCTGGCGCTCCCTGGCCGACGTCGGCAATTTGTCGTCGTCGTCGGTGTTGCATGTGCTGCGCGACACCATCGCCAAACGTCCGGCCCCCGGCCCCGGTGTCCTGATGGCGATGGGACCCGGCTTCTGCTCGGAACTGGTTCTGCTGCAATGGCACTGACGGCGTCGAACATATGACGTGGTACGTGCTGCTGATCGGCGCGGTCGCCCTGGAACGGGTGGCCGAGTTGGTCGTCTCCCAACGCAACCTGGCGTGGAGTCGGGTGCGGGGCGGTGTCGAGTTCGGCTCCGGCCACTACCCCGCGATGGTGGCCCTGCACACCGCTCTTCTGGTGGGCTGCGTTGCTGAGGTGGCCTTGTTGGACCGGCCGTTTCTGCCGGCGTTGGGCTGGCCGATGTTGGCGGTGGTCCTCGGCGCGCAGGTGCTGCGCTGGTGGTGTATCTCGACGCTGGGACGGCAGTGGAACACCCGCGTGGTGGTGGTCCCCGGGGCGTCGCGCGTCACCGGCGGGCCGTACCGACTGCTCTCGCACCCGAACTACGTCGCGGTGATCGCCGAAGGCATCGCGCTGCCACTGGTGCACACCGCCTGGATCACTGCGTGCGTCTTCACCGCACTCAATGCCGCGCTGTTGGTGACGCGGATCAGGACTGAGAACACCGCGCTGGCGAGCCTGTCATGATCGACCTGCTCGTCGTCGGCGGTGGACCCGGCGGACTAGCCACCGCGACCCACGCCGCCCGGGCCGGGTTGGAGGCCGTCGTAGTGGAACGGCGTCCGGGGCCGATCGACAAGGCCTGCGGCGAGGGTCTGATGCCCCACACCGTCAAGCACTTGGAAAAACTCGGTGTTCATCCGCGCGGCAAGACATTTCGAGGCATCACCTATCTGGATGCCAGGCACTCGGTCCGGGCCGAGTTTCGGTCCGGCCAGGGGATCGGCATGCGGCGCACCGCCCTGTCCGAGGCTCTGCACGACGCTGCCATCACCGCCGGCGTTCGGATAGTCCACGGCGACGTCGACGCGGTCACCCAGGATGCGTCGTCGGTCCGGTGCGGGGAATTCACTGCGCGCTATCTCGCGGCCGCCGACGGTCTGCATTCACCGATCCGCCGTTCCCTCGGCCTAGACCTGCCCCACCGCGGCCGGCGACGGTGGGGGATCCGGCGGCACTTCCAGATCGCCCCCTGGAGTGACACCGTAGAGGTCCACTGGGCGCGCGACACCGAGGCCTACGTGACCCCGGTGGCCGAGGACAGCGTCGGAGTGGCGGTGTTGACTTCACGCCAGGGTCGGCTCGACGACCACCTCCGCGAATTCCCCGCCCTGGCGGCCCGCCTTGCTGAAGCAACGCACGGCCCAGATCGGGCTGCGGGCCCGCTGCGGCAACGGGTGAAAAGCCAGGCGGCGGGCCGGGTGATGCTTGTCGGCGACGCCGCGGGATACGTCGACGCGCTCACCGGCGAGGGCCTGGGGATCGCCTTCGGGGGTGCCGAGGTGCTGGTGAACTGCGTGCTGGCAGACACCCCCGGCGACTACGACCGCCAATGGCGCCGGATGTCCCGGCGGTATCGCGCCCTGACCGCGGGCCTGTTGCACGCCAGCGGCTGTCCGCCGGTGCGTTCCCTGATTGTGCCGGCCGCCAGTTCGCTGCCGCGTGCCTTCGGCGGCATTGTCAATCTGCTCGCCGTTTAGGCTGGGGAAATGACGGTTGCGGACGGCGGTGCCCCACTGCAGCCGGCGTCGGCCCCCGCTGCCAGCGCCGAGGTGGTGAGAATGCGCGCCGCCGGTCTTGCCGAGATGGAGTTGTTCGCAGACTGCTCGGCCGAGCAATTGCACGCCGTGGCGCAGCGACTGCGGCCCCTGCGCGCCACAGCGGGTCAGGTGCTGATGAAACAGGGCGACGAGGCTCTGTCATTCATTGTGATCCACACTGGCCGGGTCGAGATTTGCCGGACCGGCGAGGACGACATGGTGGTGCTCGACGAGGTTCCGGCAGGACAGATCGTCGGTGAGATCGCGCTCCTGCGCGGCAAACCGCGAACGGCCACCGTCACCGCCGCGGAGGCGATGACCGGCTACATCGGCGACGACAAGGTCTTCGCGGCTATGGCCGATCTGCCCGGTGTCAGCGACCGGTTGCTGCGCACGGTCCGGCAACGGCTGGCGGCCTACGTCACGCCGATCGCCGTCACACTCACTGATGGCAGCGAGTTGCTGTTGCGTCCGGTGCTCCCCGGCGACAACGAACGTTCCCACCACCAGTCGGTGGAATTCTCCAGCGAAACGCTCTACCGCCGCTTCATGTCTCCGCGCGCCCCCAGCCCCGCATTGATGCAGTATCTGTTCGAAGTCGACTACGTCGACCATTTCGTCTGGGTTCTCACTGACGGGGTGGACGGCTCAGTGGTGGCCGATGCGCGGTTCGTTCGAGATGTCGATGACGCGAGCGTCGCCGAGGTGGCCTTCATCGTCGCCGACGACTACCAGGGCCGCGGTATCGGCGGCCTGCTGATGGAAACGCTCATCGTGGTCGCGCAGGTTCTCGGTGTGCACCGGTTCACCGCCCGGTTGCTGGCCGAGAATCAGCCCATGCACGCCATCCTCGACAGGTTCGGCGCGCAATGGGAGCGCGATGAGCCGGGTGTGGTGACGGCGGCGTTCGATGTGCCCAAGCCGGGCGAGACGAGCCCGGTGGAGTTACAGATGGATCCGGTGCTGGCCGATCAGATCCGCGCGGTGACACGGCAGGTAGTCCGCGCAGCGGGGTGAGTTCCGGATCGGGCAGAGGTAGGTTGGAGACGATGAACAAGTCCATCTTGGGGACGACGCTGGCTGTGGTGGGTGCGGCGATCGCGGGCGGCGTTGCGAGCGGCGGCGGCCTCGACGACTGGTACGCCACGATCCGCAAGCCGCGCTATGTGCCGCCGAACGCGGTGTTTCCGATCGCCTGGACCGCGCTCTACACCGACATCGCGGTCACTTCGTCGGCGGCGATCAACCGATTCCGGGCCGGCGGTGACGACACCAAGGCGCGCAACTATATCGGCGCTCTCGGTGCCAACCTCATCCTCAACGCCGGGTGGAGCTGGATTTTCTTCGGCATGCGCAAGCCTGGTGCGGCGGCGGCCGCAGCGGCGGTGCTGACGGTCAGCAGCGCCGATCTCGCCCGGCGTGCTGCGGCGGCCGAGCCCAAACTCGGCGTCGCACTGGCGCCGTATCCGCTGTGGTGCGGCTTCGCCACCGTGATGTCCACCCACATCTGGCGACTCAACCGCTGACGGCGTCCGGACCCCGGCGCTGTATACCGGCCGTCGGCCCCGAGTCGTGATACGAAGTCGACGTGTGCCGACTGGTGGTGGGTCTGGCGGCGGCGCTTGGCCTGGCCGCCTGCGGGTCCCCGACGACCCCACCGCCACTCGACGCCTCATCGGCGCCGCGCGCCGTCGACCCAGGCCACGTGATGAGGGTCCGGTCGGCGTTGCCGGTCGGCTACGAGGTAGCCGAATTGCGGGGACCATTCAGCGCGGTATCGCTGTGGGGCTTCGGAACGGGTTGGACTGCCGACCCGCCGCAGTGCGCCCGATTAGCTGATCCCGCCCCGGCAGATCGCGGCGCGAGGGGACTTTCGGCATCCGGTCCGGGGGGTATCGTCTATGTCGCGGTGATCGCCGCAGCAACTCCGGAACCTGAGCTACTGGATCAATGCCATTCCTGGGCAATGCGTTTCGTTCACTCCGGAGCCCAAGTCCGGCGCACGGATGCCCCCGCCGTCGACGGTGCGGATACCGTCGCGTGGCGGGCCCGCACTCGCACCGTTGTCGAATCCGGCGCCGAGACCAATTCGGATGTCGTGACCGCGGTCGCGTACCTCGATCATCATGCGGCGTTTGTCACGGTTGTCACCGACCCGGGTTCGCCGCACCCTCCACTCGGCCCGGATTTCGTCGACGAGTTACTGGCCACCACGGTGACCGCGGTACGCGACTGAACGGGCCGGTGTGAGTAGATTGACGACGATGATCGTCCGCGGAGTGCTCGGCGTGCTGCTGTTGGCCGCCGTTCTCGTCGGCTGCGGTTCCGATCGCGGCCCGACGGCTGACATCGCGGCAATCTCCGCTGTCAGGGCGAGTTTCGGGCCGCAATTCACCCTCACTGAGATCGCTCCGACCGGGATCGACCCCCGCGTGCTCAGTGGCCAGAAACTCCCAGACACAGTGACGTTCGAACCCCCGGCCTGCGCCCGATTCGCCACCGGCCAACTGGTGCCGTCGGGCACCGAGGGCAACATGGCGGCGGTCTCAGCCGAGGGCGAGGGCAACCGGTTCATCGTCATCGCAGTCCAGACGAACGAGGCGGTGCCGGTGATCGAACCCGGGTCCGACTGCCGGAAGGTCGCCTTCCTCGGCGGGGCGGTGCAGGGCACGGTCGAAGCCGTCGAGGTGCCGAACATCACCGGAACCGAGACCATCGGTGTGCACCGGGTTCTCCAGACGATCGTCGACGGCAAGCCGCGGACCGGCGAGGTGTACAACTATTCCGCTCACTTCGGTGATTACCAGGTGATCGTCTCGGCAAATCCGCTGGTGCTACCGGGCCAGCCGGTGGTCGCTGTCAACACCCAACGAGCCCGCGATCTGCTCATCGCCGGTGTCAACGCGATCCGGCGTTAGTCGGCGCACATCGTTCTGGGCCGCGTCGATCTCGCGCCTTAGCGCCAACTCGGCAACCATATCTGCATATCCCAGGTGGATTGCGAGATCGGGATGCCGGTCAGGATGGGGAACAGCCAGGCGAAGTTGGTGATCACCAACGCCAGATAGCAGCAGACGACCATCACGCCGAGGGTTCTGCGTTCCGCACTGGGGCGTTTCGGGCTGCGGGTTGGTGCGAAAAGTATGTCGCCGAGAATCAGGGCGATCAGCATGACGAGGAACGGTGCCATTGTCACCGCGTAGAAGAAGTACATCTGACGATCGATCGCCGCGAACCACGGCAGCCAACCCGCGCAATACCCCACCAGCACAACGGCATACCGCCAGTCGCGGCGAATAACAGCTCGCCAGCAGGCATACAGCAGTACCGGTACGGCGAGCCACCACAGTGCGGGTGTACCCACGAGCATCACGGATTTGACGCACGACGCCGTCCCGCAGCCGGGCACGCCGGAATCATCGATGGCATAGAGCACGGGCCGCAACGACATCGGCCACGTCCATGGTTTGGACTCCCACGGGTGGTGATTGCCCTCGGCGTTCGTCAGGGTGGAGTGGAAGTGATAAGCCTTGTAGGTGTAATGCCACAGCGATCTGATGGCATCCGGCGGCTGGAACCACTGCCGTGGGCCGATGGACTGGCCCACTTCGTGGCGATTGACTGCCGTCTCGGAGGCAAACCAGGGCGCGTACGCCAGCAGGTACACCGCCAGCGGAACAAGTCCGAACACCCAGGCCGCAGGGCCGATGTCGCGCCGCAGGACGCCCGCCCACGGCTGGGCTACCCGATAGGCGCGGCGGGCCGCGACGTCGAAGGCCAAGGACATCAGCCCGAAGAACACCACGAAATACAGCCCGGACCACTTTGTCGCGCAGGCTAACCCGAGTAGCACACCGGCGCCGAACCGCCACCACCGCACGCCAAGCCTGGGGCCCCAGGGGGTGTCAGCGATCCGTCCCTCGAGATACGCACGATGCATTCGCTCGCGGACCTGATCGCGGTCGACCATCAGCGCACCGAACGCCGCTACCACGAACACCGTCATGAAGTTGTCAAGCAGTGCGGTCCGGGCGGCGACGAAGCTGACCCCGTCGCAGATCGCGAGCAGGCCCGCGATGGCGCCGATCAGTGTCGACCGACTGATCCGCCGGACGATCCGGACGACCAACGCCACCAGGATCACGCCGAACACCGCACTGCTCAATCGCCAGCCCAGACCGGTGTAGCCGAACATCGCCTCGCCGAGTGCAATCAGGTGCTTGCCGATCGGCGGATGCACCACCAGGCCGAAGCCGGGGTTGTCCTCCACGCCGTAGTTGTGCAGCACCTGCCAGGCTTGCGGGGCGTAGTGCTTCTCGTCGAAAATCGGCGTGCCCGCGTCGGTGGGAGAGCCGAGGTTCATCATTCGGGTTACCGCCGCCAATGCGGTGACGACCGCCGTCGCCGCCCAGCCCCACAGGCGGTCGGCGGGCCCGAAATCGGCAGTAGGTAGCAACGGTCCCGGGCTGACCTCGCCGGCGGCCGGGTCCACTTCTCGGCACTCATCGACCGGGGCACTCACGACTGCGATCGTAGGGTGTGGGAGTGAGTACCGGTCATCTGCTGCTTGGCGCCACCCCCCTGGGTCAACCGGACGACGCCTCGAAACGCCTGCTTGAGGCGCTGCGCACCGCCGACGTGGTGGCAGCTGAGGACACCCGGCGGATCCGGACGCTGGCGCGTTCGGTGGGTGTGGACATCACCGGCCGGGTGCTCAGCATGTTCGACGGTAACGAGGCGGAGAGGGTGCCCGGTCTGGTCGCCGAGATCACCGCCGGAGCGACGGTACTGGTGGTCAGCGACGCTGGGATGCCGCTGCTCAACGATCCCGGATACCGACTTGTCACGGCGTGTGTGGCGGCGGGATTGACGGTGTCGTGCCTGCCCGGACCGTCGGCGGTGACGACGGCGCTGGCCGTCTCCGGACTGCCCTCGGACCGGTTCTGCTTCGAGGGTTTCGGACCGCGCAAAGCGTCGGCCCGGCGCGCGTGGCTGGCCGGTTTCGCCGCCGAGACGCGCACGGTGGTCTTCTTCGAATCGCCGCGGCGTTTGGCGGGCTGCCTGGCCGACGCGGTCGAGGAACTGGGGGCGGACCGTCGGGCCGTGGTCTGCCGGGAGTTGACCAAGGTCCACGAGGAGATCCGGCGTGGCACCCTTGCTGAACTCGCCCGGTGGTCGGCCGGCGGTGTGCTCGGCGAGATCACCGTGGTGCTGGCCGGCGCGACGCCCACCGTCGATGCTGATGCACTCGTCGCCGAGGTCGGGGCGCTGATTGCCGACGGGATGGGGGTCAAAGACGCCTGCGCCCGGGTGATTGGTGCGCACGTCGGCGCACCATCGCGTCGGGAACTCTACGATGCGGTTCTTCGGGCCCGGGAATCCTGAGCGACGTCGATGATCGGTGCGGCCTTGTGCAGGCACTCCTGCCATTCGGCATCGGGCTCTGAGTCCGCGGTGATTCCGCCGCCGACGCCGAGTACCGCGCGGGAGTGGGCGTCGAACTCCACGGTGCGGATCGCGACGTTGAGTTCGCAACCTGCGACCGGGGACACCAAGCCCACGGTCCCGCAGTAAATACCCCTACGCTGCGGTTCCCATCGCGAAAGCAACTGCCGCGCGCGGATTTTCGGTGTGCCGGTGACCGACGCGGGCGGGAATGTGGCGGCCAACAACTCTGACACCGGAAGATCTAGCGGCACCTGCGCGGTGACCGTGGACACCAGATGCCACACTCCGGGCGCGGGATAGACGGCCAGCAGTTCCGGGACGGTGACCGAGCCGGTCACCGCTACTCGGCCCAGATCGTTGCGCACCAGGTCGACGATCATGATGTTCTCCGCGACATCTTTGGCAGAGGCCAGTAATTGCCCCGGTTCCGCGTGCCGCGGCAGCGTGCCTTTGATCGGACTGGAGCTCACCGTGGTGCCTGTCCGGCGCAGGAAGAGTTCTGGTGACAGCGAGGCCACCGCGCCCCAGTCGCCGGCCAGGTAGGCGGCGCGCGCCGGGCCGGTCCGGGCCACGGCGTCGGCGAAGAAGTCGAGGGGCGAACCACTGACCGTGCCGTTGAACGCCGTGCACACGCACGCCTGGTAGACCTCGCCGGCGCGAATGGCCTCCAGGCAGGACAGCACGCCGGCGCGGTGTTCACCGGCGTCGGGTTGCGTCCAGGCGATGGTGCAGGGGCGCCGAATCGGCGGAACCGCCAGAGCCGCCGACAACCATTCGGGAAGTGCTTTCCCCAAGAGGCTTTCGAACCACCAGCAGCCGGCGCGGTCGCAGCGCAAGACGGTGTCGGTCCACCCGCCGGCCGCCTCGGGTATTCGGGGCGGGGCATCGCCGCCGCCGGGGTCGGGATAGGACAGATAGCCGATCCACCCCCCGCCGACGGCGTCGGGGAAGGCCGGGGGCGGTCTGCACCCCGGCGATTCGGGGAACACCCCGCCCACATCGACCGGCCGCACCGCCACGCTGGGTGCGATCACCGCCGCGGAGGCGAACCAATCGCCGATCAGCGCGGCCGGCGGCGGCAGTCGGTGCAGGTGCGCACCCGCGGCGACCGCACGGAGGACATCGTCGGCGGTGCCGAGATCACCGAGTCGCTCGATGTGCATCGCGTTAGTCCGGGGCCTCGTAGCGGGGGAAGACCGCGCGGGGCGCGGGCAGTTCGGTGCCCGGCGCCAGTGGCACGCGCAGGCAGGAGAAGTCGCGTTGGCCGGGCGGTTGGCCCAGCAGTTCGAGCAGTGCCGCGGCCGAGTCCGGCATCACCGGTTGCACCAGTACCGCCGCGACCCGCACCGCCTCGAGGGTGGTGTAGAGCACGGTGCGGAATCGGATCTGGTCGGATTCGGCGTCGGATTTACGCAGTACCCACGGTTCCTGGGCGGAGAAATACCGGTTGACCGCGCCCAGCATCAGCCAGATCGCCTCCAGGCCCTGGTGCATGGCCTGGTCGTCGAAGGCGTTACGCACCCGCGCCAGTAGGCCGTAGGCGAGATCGAGCAGTTCGGTGTCCTCGGCGCTGAAGTCGCCCGGTTGCGGTACCCGGGCATCGAGGTTCTTGTTCACCATCGACAGCGAACGTTGTGCCAGGTTGCCCAACTCGTTGGCCAGGTCGGTGTTCACCCGGCCGATGATCGCCTCCTCGCTGTAACTGCCGTCCTGACCGAACGGCACCTCGCGGAGCAGGAAGTAGCGCACCGGGTCAACTCCGAAGCTGCTCACCAGCGATACCGGATCGACAACGTTGCCTACGGACTTGCTCATCTTCTCGCCACGGTTGTAGAGGAATCCGTGCGCGAAGACTCTGCGCGGCAGAGGAATTCCTGCGGACATCAGGAATGCGGGCCAGTACACGGTGTGGAAGCGGATGATGTCCTTGCCGATCATGTG
>CAMDFY010000029.1 GCA_945897705.1 Bifidobacterium breve
CACCCGTAATCCCGGCACAAGTCCAGCCATGCCGCGATGGCCTGCGGCCAATACTTCGGATCGCCCACCGGGTCGCCACTGGCCAGACACACACCGACCTCGACGCGGTAGGTCACGGCGGCGCGGCCATTGGGCGCGAACACCACCGATTTGTCTCGCCGGGTCGCGAAGTACCCGAGCGAATCGTTCTTGCCGTAGGTCTCCAGCAGGCTGCGGATCGCGGACTCGTCCTCTCCGGTGAGAGCGTTGGAAGCGCGCTGGGACGCAAACAGCACCACTGCCGCCGCCATCAGCGCCAGCGCGCCGAACAGGCCGAACAGGGCATTGAGGAAGACATTCGGTCTACCGACGAAGAGATCCGGCGTGGCGGCGGCGAATCCGCTGACCCGGTTGACCGCGTAGGCCAGCCGGTACCCGGGCTGCAGGGAACCGGGGAACAACTGCAGCAGCCCCAGCGCCAGCGCGATCCCGGCCAGGTTTCCGGCCACCAGTACGCCCGCCGCTTTGAGCAGCGCACCACGGCGCACCTTGGCCCAGAACTCGTCGTAGCCCGCGACCAGAACGGCGATCGCCGCGATATGGACGGTCAGGCCCAGGAACTCGCCCAGGTCCTCGAGTCGGCTGCCGTCCCGTCTGAGCAGCGACGCAATATCAAAGCCGACCGCGAACACCAGGATGACCACCAACACCCACCAGGCGATGCGCTTACGTGCCGCCAGCGCGCCGGCCATGACTGCCAGTGCAAACGCCCAGGCGAAGCTGGTGTCGGGAAAGTTGAACAGGTAGTTGTCGATGAACTCCCGCGGGACCCGGGTGAGGTGCCTGATCGTCGTCGAGACGCTGGAGAGCAGCGCGGCAGCGGCGACCACCCCGAGGAACGTGCCCGCCGCCGCGGGAACCCAACCGAACCCGGACCGGGTCCTGCGCACCGTGACCGTCATAGGCCGCCAGGGTATTCGCTGATCGTTGGGTATCTGATCGTTGGATATTTGGGAACCATCGTCGCCCGGTTCACCCCACTGGCCCGGTGAGACTCTCGCCCGGTCCGAATCCCGGCTCGTCGGGGGCTGCGCTGGCCTCGCGGAAGGCCAACTGCAGGCTCCGTAGCCCGTCTTTGAGGGGTTTTGCGTGTGGCCCGAGGTATTCGGTGGTGGCGGTGATCAGCCCGGCCAGCGCGGTGATCAGCCGGCGCGCTTCGTCGAGGTCACGATATTCGCTGGTGTCGGGATCGGCCGACGACAGCCCGAGCTTCTCGGCGGCCGAACTCATCAGCATCACCGCCGCGCGGCTGATCACCTCGATGGCCGGGATGTCGGCGAGGTCGCGGATGTCGGGGTTATCCATCATGGCTGCTAGACTTCCATGCACGACCGTCCCGGCGAAGGCCAGGACAGCAAGTGGAGTCCCACTCCCACCGTCGGCTACGGAGATCATCCGAAGGTCAGACGGTCCGGTCTCAGATACCTCAGGGTATCTGCACTGCGCGCGACGCAGGCGGCGTCACCGCCGTGATCGGTCGGCTTGGGCCCTGCTTTATGCAGGGCTTTTCTGTTTGATTGAACGCTGCTGTTCAGTCAAGCGGGGTGCTGGTGGTGTGGATCCCGTGAGCTGTTCCGGGTTTCCACGGACGGTCTGCCCACAAGACCGAACCAGGGAGGCCCCATCAGCACTGAGACCCGCGTCAACGAGCGCATCCGCGTACCTGAAGTCCGTCTGATCGGACCCGGCGGGGAGCAGGTGGGCATCGTGCGCATCGAAGACGCACTCCGC
Source organism: Bifidobacterium breve (assembly GCA_945897705.1). Taxonomy (GTDB): domain Bacteria; phylum Actinomycetota; class Actinomycetes; order Mycobacteriales; family Mycobacteriaceae; genus Mycobacterium; species Mycobacterium aquicola. The sequence goes on from CAMDFY010000029.1 coordinate 1,771, forward strand.
GTGGCAGCGGATGCCGATCTCGACCTCGTCGAAGTAGCCCCGGAAGCCAAACCTCCGGTGTGCAAGATCATGGACTACGGCAAGTTCAAATACGAGACGGCACAGAAACTCCGCGAGTCTCGCAAAAACCAGCAGCAGACCGTCGTCAAGGAACAGAAACTCCGTCCCAAGATCGACCCGCACGATTACGAGACCAAGAAGGGTCACGTCATCCGCTTCCTGGAGGCGGGGTCGAAGGTCAAGGTGACGATCATGTTCCGCGGTCGCGAGCAGTCTCGGCCCGAACTGGGCTACCGACTGCTGCAGCGATTAGGCGCCGATGTCGCCGACCACGGCTTCATCGAGACCTCCGCCAAGCAGGACGGCCGCAATATGACGATGGTGCTGGCACCGCACCGCGGCGCTAAGACTCGCGCCAAGGCGGCGACACAGGTAGTCGGGGCTCCGGCAGCAGAACCGGCAGCCGAGGACGCCGATATCGACGAGATCAGCGCCGAGCAGACCACCGCCGAGCAGACCACCGCTTAGTACCAACGTTTCAACAGGACACCAACGATTCAACAGAACTGAGGAAAGATGCCCAAGGCCAAGACTCACAGCGGGGCAGGCAAGCGTTTCCGCAAGACCGGCACCGGAAAGATCGTGCGGCAGAAGGCGGGTCGCCGCCACCTGCTGGAGCACAAGGCGTCCAAGCGGACCCGCCGTCTCGACGGCCGCACCGTCGTTGCCGCTAATGACACCAAGCGCGTCAAGAAGCTGCTGAACGGCTGACGCCGAACCCCTTAACTTTTCGAAGACTTTTCGAACGAGCGAGAAGAGGAACACTCATGGCACGCGTCAAGCGCGCAGTCAATGCCCAGAAGAAGCGGCGGACCCTGCTCAAGGCGTCCAAGGGCTACCGCGGCCAGCGGTCCCGGCTTTACCGCAAAGCTAAAGAGCAGCAGCTGCATTCGCTGAACTACGCATACCGTGACCGTCGTGCCCGCAAGGGTGATTTCCGCAAGCTGTGGATCACCCGGATCAATGCGGCGGCCCGCGCCAACGACATCACCTACAACCGGTTGATCCAGGGACTCAAGGCCGCCGGTGTGGAGGTCGACCGCAAGAACCTCGCCGAGATCGCGATCAGCGATCCGGCCGCGTTCACCGCACTGGTCGGCGTGGCACGAGCCGCTCTGCCTCAGGACGTCAACGCGCCGTCCGGTGAGGCTGCCTGACCGCTTCGGAAGGCTCCGAGCCCATGGGCACGCCGGCACCGTTGACGCCGAAATCCGCCCGGGTGATGGCTGCGGTCAAGCTTCATCGCCATACCGGGCGGATGCGGTCCGGTCTGTTTTTGGCCGAGGGCCCCAATCTCGTCGAGGCCGCTGTTGCGCATGGCGTGGTGGACGAGGTGTTCGCCACCGCCGCCGCCGTTGACCGCTACGGTGCGCTGGTGCGCGATCTGCCGGTGCACCTGGTGACCGAGCCCGCGGCGAAAGCCCTGTCCGACACCGTAACTCCGTCGGGACTCATCGCGGTGTGCCACATTCCCGACCCGCGAATCGACGCGGTTCTCGTAGGAAAGCCCACCCTGATCGCCGTGGCCGTGGATCTCTCCGAACCGGGGAACGCCGGCACGCTGATCCGGATCGCGCACGCGATGGGCGCGGCAGCCGTGGTCTTCGCCGGCCAGAGCGTGGACCCGTACAACGGGAAGTGTCTGCGGTCCTCGGCGGGCAGCATCTTCTCGGTGCCCGTCATCTCCGAACCTGACACCGCTGAGTTGCTCTCGCAACTGCGCTCGGCCGGGTTGCAGTTGATGGCGACAACCCTGGACGGGGACACCAGTCTCGACGATGCCGATCCGATATTGACGGCGCCGACGGCGTGGATTTTCGGTCCGGAATCCCGCGGCCTGCCTGCGGAGGTCGCCGCGCTGGCCGACCAGCGGGTGGCGATTCCGATGGTGGCGGGAGCGGAGAGTCTCAACGTTGCTGCCGCGGCGGCCGTGTGTCTCTACCAGAGCGCGCGCGCTCAGCGGCACCGCCTAGGCTGACCGCGTGGACGACGAGCCGGCCCAGGATCCCGCCGGTCAGGCGCAGACCGTCCCGGGCTGGCTGCGCAACGCCAATCGCAAACCCGATCTCGTCGCCATCATCCGGCGGGCTCGGCGCGCATTGCCCGGAGATCCCGATTTCGGTGATCCGCTGTCGGCGGCGGGTGACGGTGGCCCGCAGGCGGCAGCACGCGCCGCCGACCGGTTGATGCCGGACCGCAACGGCGCCACCAGAGAAGTGAGCCTGGCCGCGCTGCAGCTGTGGCAGGCCGTCACCGAGAAGGTGTCCGGCCGGCCGGCCAACGCCGAGATGACCCTGGTATTCACCGACCTGGTGAACTTCTCCGACTGGTCGCTGCGGGCGGGCGATGAGGACACCCTGCGACTGCTGCGCCGGGTAGCCCAGGCGGCGGAGCCGCCAATGCTGGGGTCCGGCGGCCAGATCGTCAAACGGATGGGCGACGGCATGATGGCGGTCTTCACCGATGCCGTCACCGCCGTGCGCGCCACCCTGGAAGCGCTGGATGCCGTGAAAGCCGTCGAGGTCGCCGGCTACCAGCCGCGGATGCGGGCAGGAATCCACACCGGGCGTCCGCAGCGCATCGGTTCGGACTGGCTGGGCGTGGACGTCAACATCGCAGCCCGGGTGATGGAGCGCGCCACCCGCGGTGGTCTCATCGTTTCGGAGACGACACGGGGCAAACTCTCAGTCGCGGAGGTGGAGTCTCTCGGGGTCAGCGTCAACCGGGTACGTCGGCAGATTTTCGCGCCGCGTCAGCAGGGTGTGCCGGCCGACCTCGCGATGTACCGGATCACGCCCCGGCGCGCAGACGGCTCAGACGAACTCCTCGGCACTGGCCTCGATCCAGTCTGACAGCCAGGCCGCCGGCGGATCATCAAGCAGTTCGCCGGGCATCAGCCACTCGTAGATCTCCGCGTAGGTTCCGGTGCGGAAGGAGTCGATGCGCCGGTTGAGCATCGACGGTTCCAGGTCCGCGAAGCTGTCCAACCCCATCGAGGCCACCATCTGGGCAGCGCTGGACACCGTGCCCTGCTGAAAATTAGCCGCCCGGTCGATCTTGTCCGGCACGTGCAGCGCGCGCGCCAGTCCGGCGTCCTGGGTGGCGACCCCGGTGGGGCAGCGGTTGGTGTGGCACTTCATCGCCTGAATACAGCCGACCGCGAACATCATCGATCGGGCCGCCAGCGTGAAGTCCGCACCTTGGATGATCCGGCGGACGATATCGAAGCCGGTCGCCACCTTGCCGGATGCGCCGATCTTGATGTGCTCGCGAAGCCCGGTACCGACCAGACAGTTCTGCACCAGCATCAGGCCCTCGGTCAGCGGCATGCCGACGTGGTCCTCGAACTCCTGGGGCGCGGCCCCGGTACCGCCCTCGGAACCGTCGACGATGATGAAATCTGGTGTGATTCCGGTCCGGATCATCGCCTTGCACATCGATAAGAACTCCGTGCGGGCTCCGATGCACAACTTGAAGCCGACCGGCTTGCCGCCGGACAGACTGCGCAGCGTCGCGATGAAGTGGACCAGTTCCAATGGGGTTGTGAACGCGGTGTGTGCCGGGGGAGACACCACCGTCTGACCGACGGGGACGCCCCGGGTTTCGGCGATCTCGGGCGTGACCTTGGGTCCGGGCAGCACACCACCGAGACCGGGTTTGGCACCCTGGGAAAGCTTGATCGAAATGGCTTTGACGGTAGGAAGATTGGCCTTCTCCCGGAACTTCTCGGCATCGAAATGGCCCTCGATGGTGCGGCAGCCGAAGTATCCCGAACCGATCTCCCAGATCAGATCACCACCGTGCTTGAGGTGATACGGGCTGATCGCACCCTCGCCGGTGTCGTGGGCGAACCCGCCCTTGGCCGCCCCGCCGTTGAGCGCCTCGATCGCGTTGCCCGACAGCGCCCCGAAGCTCATCGCCGACACGTTGAGTAGCGCGATGTCATAGGGCTGGGTGCAGTCCGGACCGCCGAGGCGCACCGTCGGCTTCAGGTCGGTGGCCATCTTGGCGCGCAGTGAGTGCCGGAGGAACTCGGTGCCTTCGGCGTTGAGATTGTTTTCGGTGCCGAACGGTTCGTCGCCCTTGATGCCCTTGGCCCGCCGATACACCGCGTCGCGGCTCTGTCGGTTGAACGGCGCTCCATCGGTGTTGGACTCAATGAAGTACTGATAGATCTCCGGGCGGATCAACTCCGCGACGAACCGGGCGTGGCCCAGGATCGGGTACGCCCGCAAAATCGAGTGGCTCTTCTGCAGTAGGTCCCAGGTGCCCAGGGCGGCCAGTGCGGCAAGAACCGTGGCCGGGATCCACCACAGCACACCGACCTTGAAAGCCATCACCCCGATGGCGATCGCGGCTGCCCATAGTGCCGCGATGATCGCCCCTCTGATCATCGGACCTCCTCCGAGGGCGAAATGCCCGCCGCGGCGTCATTGTGGCATCACCTATGATCGTCCGGTCGGCACTTCCGCCACACCCGTGCCGAAAAATCCAGGCCAGCTAAGGAGAACCTCGCCCCGTGGGTGAGCAACCCGTCGAAGGTGTCCACGACCCGGTGTCCCAGGACGCGCTGACCGTCGCCGTCGACGCGGCCCGCCGCGACTTCGACGCCGCCACCGATCTCGATGCGCTGGCTCGCGCCAAGACCGAGCACCTCGGTGACCGCGCGCCGTTGGCTCTGGCCCGGCAGTCGTTGGCGGCGTTGGCCTCCGACGACCGCGCGGACGCCGGCAAGCGGGTCAATCTCGCCCGCACGGCGGCCCAGGGATTCTTCGACGAACGATTGGCGGTCTTGCGCGCCGAACGCGACGCGGCGGTGCTGAGCGCCGAGACCATCGACGTCACCCTGCCCTCGGCACGCCAACCACTCGGGGCACGCCACCCCATCACGATCCTTGCCGAGAACATCGCCGACACCTTCGTGGCGATGGGTTGGGAGTTGGCCGAGGGCCCCGAAGTGGAATGCGAGCAGTTCAACTTCGATGCGCTGAACTTTCCGCCCGACCATCCGGCGCGCAGCGAGTCGGACACCTTCCATATCGCCCCGGAAGGATCCCGGCAGCTACTGCGCACCCACACCTCGCCGGTACAGGTTCGCACCCTGTTGGCCCGCGAGTTGCCGGTGTACATCATCTCGATCGGGCGCACCTTCCGCACCGATGAACTCGACTCCACCCACACCCCGGTGTTCCACCAGGTGGAGGGACTCGCAGTGGACCGCGGGCTGACGATGGCGAACCTGCGCGGCACGCTGGATGCGTTCGCGCGTTCGCAGTTCGGTCCGGAGGCGCGCACCCGGATGCGGCCGCACTTCTTTCCGTTCACCGAACCCTCGGCCGAGGTGGACGTGTTCTTTCCGGGCAAGAAGGGCGGGCCCGGCTGGGTGGAGTGGGGCGGCTGCGGCATGGTCAACCCCAATGTGTTGCGTGCCGCCGGGATCGATCCGCAGGTGTACTCCGGCTTCGCCTTCGGCTGTGGTCTGGAGCGGACCCTGCAGTTCCGCAACGGTATCCCCGATATGCGCGACATCGTCGAAGGCGACGTGCGGTTCTCGCTGCCGTTCGGGGCGGGCGTCTGATGCGGCTGCCCTACAGCTGGCTGCGGGAGGTGGTGGCTGCCGGCGCTCCCGGATGGGACGTGTCGCCTTTCGAACTCGAGCAGGCGTTGATCCGGGTCGGCCACGAAGTCGAGGACATCATCACCCTCGGCCCGGTGAGCGGCCCGCTGAAGATCGGTCGGGTGTCGACGATCGAGGAACTCACCGAGTTCAAGAAGCCCATCCGGGCCTGCACGGTCGACGTGGGCGAGGGCACCGACCGCGATATCGTCTGCGGCGCAACAAACTTTGCTGTCGGCGACCTGGTCGCGGTGGCACTGCCCGGCGCCGTGCTGCCGGGCGATTTCCAGATCGCCACCCGCACGACCTATGGCCGGACCTCCGACGGCATGATCTGCTCGGCGGCCGAATTGGGTGTGGGGGCGGACCATTCCGGCATCCTGGTGCTACCGCCTGGGACCGCCGAACCCGGCGACGACGCGGCCGCCGTGCTGGGCCTTGACGATGTGGTGTTCGATCTGGCGATCACGCCCGACCGCGGCTATGGCCTGTCGGTGCGCGGGATCGCCCGCGAGATCGCCTGCGCCTACGACCTGAACTTCGTCGACCCCGCCCATGACCCGAACGCCGCATGGGCACTGCCCGCCGAGGGCGAGGCATTACCGGTGACGATCCAGCCCGGAACGGGCGTCAGCCGCTTTTCCCTGCGCGCGGTGACCGGGATCGACCCGAAAGCGTTGTCGCCGTGGTGGTTGCGTCGCCGGCTGATGCTCTCGGGTATTCGGCCGATCTCGCCGGCGGTGGATGTCACCAACTACGTGATGCTCGAACTCGGTCACCCCATGCACGCCCACGACAGCGGCAAGATCCACGGGGGTTTTGCGGTCCGGTTCGCCGAATCGGGTGAGCGAGTGGTCACCCTAGACGGCGTCGAACGCAACCTGGAGCACGGCGACGTGCTGATCGTCGATGATGTGGCCGTCGCAGCGATCGGCGGCGTGATGGGCGCCGGAACCACCGAGATCGATGACAACACCTCCGATGTCCTCTTGGAAGCCGCGGTCTGGGATCCGGCCGCGGTATCGCGCACGGTGCGCCGGCTGCATCTGGTCAGCGAGGCCGGCCGTCGTTACGAACGCTGGGTCGACCCGGCCGTGTCGGTGGCCGCGATCAACCGCGCCTCGACCCTGCTGGCGCAGATCGCCGGTGGCACAGTGGGGTCCGCGCTCACCGACTGGCGCGGGGATCCGCCACGCGAGGACTTCTCGCCGCCTCCGATACAGATGCCCGTCGACCTTCCGGATCGGATGGCCGGGGTGGTCTATCCGGACGGCGCGACGGTGCGCCGACTGACCCAGATCGGTGCACGGGTGGCCTCGGAGGCGGGTTCGGCCGTGCTGACCGTCACCCCGCCGAGTTGGCGTCCCGATATCGCCCAGCCAGCCGACCTCGTCGAAGAGGTGCTGCGACTGGAGGGCCTTGACGCCGTTCCCTCGGTGCTGCCGACTGCGCCCGCGGGTCGCGGCCTGACCCCGGGTCAGCAACGCCGTCGCGCGATCGGAAAGTCGCTGGCGCTGTCGGGGTTCGTGGAGGTGCTGCCCACGCCATTCCTGCCCGCCGGAGTGTTCGACCAGTGGGGTTTGGCCGCCGACGACCCGCGCCGCCAGACGACGTCGGTGCTCAATCCGCTGGAGTCTGATCGTCCGCATCTGGCTACCACGCTGCTTCCGGCGCTTTTGGAAGCGTTGTCCCGCAACGTGTCCCGCGGATTTGGTGATGTGGCACTGTTCGCGATTGCCCAGGTGGTGCAGCCGACCACCGAGGCTCGCGCCATTGGTTTGATCCCCACCGATCGCCGGCCGACTGATGCCGAGATCGCCACCATCGACGACTCGCTGCCCCGCCAACCCGTGCACGTAGCGGTGGTGCTGACCGGACTACGTGAACCGCGCGGGCCCTGGGGGGCGGCGGAGGGGAAATCGGGGGGACCGGGTCGGCGGGTCGAGGCGGCCGATGCCTTCGAAGCCGTGCGGGTAATCGCCCGGGCTGCCGGGGTGGATATCGAATTGCGGTCGGTGCAACACCTGCCGTGGCATCCGGGCCGTTGTGCCGAGGTCGTGGTCGGCGGTCGGGTGATCGGTTACGCCGGGCAGTTGCATCCGGGTGTCATCGAGCGGTCCGGACTGCCCAGGGGAACGTGTGCGGCCGAACTCGATCTCGACGCCATCCCGTTTGGCGCCCCGCTGCCGTCGCCGCGGGTGTCGCCGTTCCCGGCGGTCTTCCAAGACCTCAGTCTCGTGGTGGACGACGGCGTGCCGGCCAGTGCGGTGATCGACGCCGTGCGCGACGGGGCCGGGGACCTGCTTGAGGCCGTGACCCTGTTCGACGTCTACACCGGCCCGCAGGTCGGCAAGGGCCGCAAGTCGGTGACGCTGGCTCTGCGCTTTCGGGCACCGGATCGAACGCTCACTGAGGACGAGGCCAGCGCGGCCCGGGATACCGCTGTGGCCGTGGCCGCCGAGCGGTTCGGCGCAGCCCTGCGGGGCTGACGTCCTCCCGCGAGCAATCGGCATGAAGTTGCAGTAACATGCATAATAATGCACACTAGTGCCATGACTTCGGTGGCGATTGCCGGCGCCAGTGGGTATGCCGGTGGGGAGATCCTGCGCCTGCTGCTAGGCCACCCCGGCTACACCAACGGCCGGTTGAGCATCGGCGCGCTGACGGCCGCCGCCAGTGCGGGCACGACGTTGGCCGAGCACCATCCGCATCTGCTGCCCCTGGCCCAGCGGGTCCTGGAGCCCACCGAGATAGAAATATTGGCCGGCCACGACGTGGTGTTCCTGGCCCTGCCGCACGGGCACTCGGCCGCACTGGCCGCTCAACTCGGCCCCGACACCGTGGTCATCGACTGTGGTGCCGACTTCCGGCTCACCGATGCCGGCGCGTGGGAGCGGTTCTACGGCACACCGTATGCGGGCCAGTGGCCATATGGTCTACCCGAACTCCCCGGTGCCCGGGAGCGCCTCCGTGGCGCCACCCGCATCGCGGTGCCCGGCTGCTATCCGACCGCCGCACTGCTGGCACTGTTTCCCGCTATTGCGGCGGGCCTGGTCGAGACGGATGTGACGGTGGTCGCGGTCAGCGGGACCTCGGGCGCGGGCCGGGCCGCCAAGGTGGACCTGCTCGCCTCGGAGGTGATCGGATCCGCGCGGGCCTACAACATCGCCGGCGTGCACCGGCACACCCCGGAAATCGCCCAGGGCCTGCGGAGAGTCACCGACCGCGAGGTGACGGTGTCGTTCACCCCGGTGCTCATCCCGACCGCCCGCGGAATCCTCGCGACCTGCACGGCGCGGACGTCGGCGTCGCTGTCGGAGATCCGGACAGTGTACGAAAAAGCCTACGACGCAGAGCCGTTCGTCTACCTGCTGCCCGAGGGTCAGCTGCCCACCACAGGTTCGGTGATCGGTAGCAATGCCGCGCAACTGGCCGTCGCGGTGGACGCCGACGCCGGCGTGATGGTCGCGATCTGCGTGATCGACAACCTGGTCAAGGGAACCGCCGGTGCGGCGGTGCAGTCGATGAACCTCGCGCTGGGCTGGCCGGAAACCGATGGGCTGTCGGTGGTCGGGGTGGCGCCGTGACGCTGAACCAGACGACGACCACCCGGTTACTGCGCAGCCAGGGTGTCACGGCCCCGGCCGGTTTCCGGGCCGCCGGGATCGCTGCCGGTATCAAGGCGTCCGGCAAGCCGGATCTGGCATTGGTGTTCAACGAGGGGCCCGACTACGGCGCGGCCGGTGTGTTCACTCGCAATCAGGTCAAGGCCGCCCCGGTGCTGTGGAGCGCTCAGGTGTTGCGCACCGGTCGGTTGCGCGCGGTGCTGCTGAACTCCGGCGGTGCCAATGCCTGCACCGGACCGGACGGTTTCGCCGACACCCACGCAAGCGCCGAGGCGGTGGCCGCGGCCCTGTCGGACTGGGGAACCGAGACCGGACCGATCGAGGTCGCCATCTGCTCCACCGGACTCATCGGCGACCGGTTGCCGATGGACCGGGTGCTGGCCGGCGTCACCGAGATCGTTCACGAACTTGCCGGCGGCCTGGTCGGCGGCGACGATGCCGCGCACGCCATCATGACCACCGATACCGTGCCCAAACAGGTTGCGCTGCATCACTCGTTGGACTCCGGCCAGAACTGGACGATGGGGGGGATGGCCAAGGGGGCGGGCATGCTGGCGCCGTCGTTGGCCACCATGCTGGTGGTGCTGACCACCGACGCCGTCGCCGATGCCGCCGCTCTGGACACCGCACTGCGTCGCGCGGCTGCCCGTACCTTCGACCGGCTCGATGTCGACGGCAGCTGCTCGACCAATGACACCGTGCTGCTGCTCGCCTCCGGCGCCAGTGAAATCCGGCCCAGTCAGGACCATCTCGACGACGCGGTGCTGCGGGTCTGTGATGACCTGTGCGCACAGATGCAGGCCGACGCCGAGGGTGTCACCAAACGGGTGAGCATCACTGTGTCCGGGGCGCGCACGACCGACGACGCCGTCACCGCCGCCCGGATCGTCGGCCGCGACTCCCTGGTCAAGACCGCGATGTTCGGGTCCGACCCGAATTGGGGCCGGGTGCTGGCCGCAGTGGGCATGTCGCCGTTCCCGATCGAACCGGACCGGATCACGGTTGCGTTCAATGGGTTTCCGGTGTGCGTCAACGGTGCCGGGGCGCCCGGTGCCCGCGATGTTGACCTGTCCGGTCCGCAGATCGACGTCACCATCGATCTCAAACTGGGTGACGCCGAGGCCACGATCCGCACCACCGACCTGTCGCACGCCTATGTCGAAGAGAACTCGGCGTACAGCTCATGAACACCCCGATCAAGGCCCAAGCCTTTAACGCCGAGCCTCTCCAGGGCAGGATCGTCGTGGTCAAGTACGGCGGCAACGCCATGACCGATACCGCACTGCAGGCCGCGTTCGCCGCCGACGTCGTGGCCCTGCACGAAGCCGGTATCCACCCGGTAGTGGTGCACGGCGGTGGCCCGCAGATCAATGCCATGCTCAAGCGCCTCGGGATCCCCGGTGAGTTCAAGGGTGGGTTCCGGGTCACCACGCCCGAGGTGCTCGACGTCGTCCGCATGGTGTTGTTCGGACAGGTCGGCCGGGAATTGGTGAACCTGATCAACGCTCACGGACCGTACGCCGTCGGCCTCACCGGCGAGGACGCCCGGCTACTGACGGCGGTGCGTCGCAGTGTGCTGGTCGACGGCCTTGAGACCGATATCGGCCTGGTCGGCGACGTTGATCATGTGAACACCGCGGTGGCGCGCGATCTCATTGCGGCAGGCCGGATTCCGGTGATCTCCACCCTCGCCCCGGATACCGATGGCGTGGTCTACAACATCAATGCCGATACCGCCGCCGCCGCGGTAGCCGAGGCATTGGATGCCGAGACGTTGCTGATGCTCACCGACGTTGAAGGCCTCTACACCCGTTGGCCGGATCGCGACTCGCTGGTCGCCGAGATCGACACCGACGCCCTGGCGCAACTACTGCCCACCCTTGAGGAGGGCATGGTGCCGAAGATCGAAGCGTGCCTGCGCGCGGTGCTGGCCGGGGTACCGAGCGCGCACGTGATCGACGGCCGGGTCGAACACTGTGTGCTCACCGGATTGTTCGGCAGCACTGGAACCAAGGTGGTGCGAACGTGACAACAGTGTTCGATTGGGTGGTCCCGTGACCACGATGCTGGACCGCTGGACGGCGGTCATGATGGACAACTACGGCACCCCGCCGGTCGCACTGGCCAGCGGCGACGGGGCTGTGGTGACCGATGTCGATGGTAAGACCTACCTGGATCTGCTCGGCGGGATCGCCGTCAATGTTCTCGGCCACCGACACCCGGCGATCATTGAGGCCGTCACCGCGCAGTTGAACACCCTGGGTCACGTCTCCAACCTTTACGCAACCGAACCGGGCGTCGCACTGGCCGAGGGCCTCGTCTCCCATCTCGGCGCACCCGCGCGGGCGTTTTTCTGCAACTCCGGCGCCGAGGCCAACGAGGTGGCGTTCAAGATCAGCCGGCTGACTGGGCGCACCAAAGTCGTTGCGGCCCTTAATTCTTTTCATGGCCGCACCATGGGAGCACTCGCGCTGACCGGCCAGGCCAGTAAGCGCGCGCCGTTCGAGCCGCTGCCCGGGATCGTCAGTCATGTGCCGTTCGGCGATGTCGAGGCGCTCGCGGCGGCCGTCGGAGATGACACCGCCGCGGTATTCCTGGAGCCGATCATGGGGGAGGGCGGCGTGGTGGTGCCGCCGGACGGCTACCTGGCCGCGGCCAGGGAGATCACCACTCGCCACGGCGCACTTCTGGTGATCGACGAGGTGCAGACCGGAGTCGGCCGCACCGGAACATTCTTCGCCCACCACCACGATGGCATCACGCCCGACGTCGTGACCCTCGCCAAGGGACTGGGCGGTGGACTGCCGATCGGCGCCTGCCTGGCCATCGGCCCGACCGCGGAATTGATGACGCCGGGCATGCACGGCAGTACCTTCGGCGGTAACCCGATTTGCGCGGCCGCCGCGTGCGCGGTGCTGCGGGTGCTCGACGACGATGACCTGTGCGGTCACGCCGATGCGGTGGGCGCGATCCTGGCGCACGGAATCGAATCGTTGCAGCACCCCCTGGTGGATTACGTCCGCGGGCGGGGTCTGCTGCGCGGGGTGGTGCTGACCGCGCCGCATGCGAAGGCCGTCGAAACTGCGGCCCGGGAAGCGGGCTTTCTGGTCAACGCGGCCGCTCCCGATGTCATCCGGTTGGCGCCGCCGCTGATCATCTCGCAGGTGCAGGTGATGAGTTTCCTGGCGGCGCTGCCCGGCATTCTGGACACCGCGGATGCGGCGGTGCGGACGTGAGCGGCCTACGGCACTTCCTGCGCGACGACGATCTATCCCCGGCCGAGCAGGCCGAGGTACTGGGGTTGGCCGCCGAACTCAAGGCGGCCCCCTTTGGCCGGCGGCCGCTGGAGGGGCCCCGCGGGGTGGCAGTGATCTTCGACAAGAACTCCACCCGCACCCGGTTCTCCTTCGAGATGGGCATCGCCCAGCTCGGCGGGCACGCCGTCGTGGTCGATGGCAGCAGGACCCAACTCGGCCGGGATGAGACCCTGGAAGACACCGGCCGGGTGCTGTCCCGCTACGTCGACGCGATCGTCTGGCGGACCTTCGGTCAGCACCGGCTCGACGAGATGGCCTCAGCGGCAACGGTTCCGGTGGTCAACGCGCTCTCCGATGAGTTCCACCCGTGCCAGGTACTCGCCGATCTGCAGACCCTCGCCGAACGGAAGGGCTCACTGTTGGGCCTGCGGATGGCCTACCTCGGGGACGGCGCCAACAACATGGCCAACTCGCTGATGCTCGGTGGAGTGACCGCCGGTGTGCACGTGACGATTGCCGCCCCGGCGGGATTCGAGCCCGACGCGTCCGTCGTCGGTGCCGTGCGGGCCCGCGCCGCCGAGACCGGTGCGACCCTCACCATCACCGATGATCCGCACAGCGCCGCCTCGGGTGCCGATGTGCTCGTCACCGACACCTGGACCTCGATGGGTCAGGAGAATGACGGCCTGGACCGGGTGGGCCCGTTCCGGTCCTTCCAGATCAACGCCGAACTGCTGTCCCGAGCCGACTCGGAAGCCATTGTGCTGCACTGCCTTCCGGCACACCGGGGCGAGGAGATCACCGATGAGGTGATCGACGGCCCGCACAGCGCGGTGTGGGACGAAGCCGAGAACCGCCTTCACGCCCAGAAGGCGCTGCTGGTGTGGCTGTTGGAGCAAGCGCCCCGGGGATCCCGAGGACCCCAATGACAGGGTCCCCGGAAGTCGCCACCACCCGGGCCGGGCGTCAGGCGCGCATCGTCGCGATCCTGTCGTCACGGTCGGTGCACAGCCAGAGCGAGCTCGCCGCACTGCTGGCCGACGACGGCATCGACGTCACCCAGGCCACCCTGTCGCGGGACCTCGAAGAACTCGGCGCGGTGAAGTTGCGCGGCGCCGACGGTGGTGGCGGGGTCTATGTCGTGCCCGAGGACGGCAGCCCGGTAAGAGGCGTCTCCGGCGGGACCGAACGCGTGTCACGACTGCTCGGCGAGCTGCTGGTATCCACCGACGCCAGCGGCAACCTCGCGGTGCTGCGTACCCCGCCGGGTGCGGCGCACTACCTGGCCAGCGCCATCGACCGGGCCGCACTGCCCGAGGTGGTCGGCACCGTTGCCGGGGATGACACCATTCTGGTGATCGCCCGCGAGCCGATGACCGGCGCGCAACTGGCCACCCTGTTCGAGAACATCCGCTGAGCACGCCCGCTGAGCACTGATCCAGAGGAGAAACTTCATGTCCGAGCGCGTCATCCTGGCCTACTCCGGTGGCCTGGACACCTCGGTGGCCATCAGCTGGATCGGTAGGGAGACCGGCAAAGAGGTGGTGGCGGTCGCCATCGACCTCGGACAGGGCGGCGAGGACATGGAGGTCGTGCGGCAGCGCGCCATCGACTGCGGTGCCGCCGAAGCCGTCGTGATTGATGCCCGCGACGAATTCGCCAACGAGTACTGCCTGCCGGCCATCGAGTCCAACGCGCTCTACATGGACCGCTATCCGTTGGTCTCGGCGTTGAGCCGGCCGTTGATCGTCAAACATCTGGTGGCCGCGGCGCGGAAGTACGACGGTGGCGTTGTCGCCCACGGCTGCACCGGCAAGGGCAACGACCAGGTGCGCTTCGAAGTCGGGTTCGCCACACTCGCACCGGATCTTCAGGTGTTGGCCCCGGTCCGCGACTACGCCTGGACCCGGGAGAAGGCCATCGCGTACGCCGAGGAGAACGCGATCCCGATCAACGTCACCAAGCGCTCGCCCTTCTCCGTCGACCAGAACGTCTGGGGCCGCGCCGTGGAGACCGGCTTCCTGGAACACCTGTGGAACGCCCCGACCAAGGACGTCTACGACTACACCGAGGACCCGACCGTCAACTTCAACACCCCCGACGAGGTGATCATCGGCTTCGACAGTGGCCGGCCGGTATCGGTTGACGGCAGACCGGTGACCGTGCTGGAAGCCATTGTCGAACTCAATCGGCGCGCGGGTGCGCAGGGCGTGGGCCGACTCGACGTCGTCGAGGACCGACTGGTCGGCATCAAGAGCCGGGAGATCTACGAGGCGCCGGGCGCGATGGCGCTCATCACCGCCCACACCGAACTCGAACACGTCACGCTGGAGCGCGAACTCAGCCGGTTCAAGCGGACCACCGACCGGCGCTGGGCCGAACTGGTTTACGACGGCCTGTGGTTCTCCCCGCTGAAGAACGCCCTGGAGTCGTTCGTGGCAAAGACCCAGGAGCGGGTGACCGGCGAGATCCGGATGGTGCTGCATGGTGGACACATTGCGGTCAACGGCCGTCGCAGCCCGGAGTCGCTGTACGACTTCAACCTCGCCACCTACGACGCCGGCGACACCTTCGATCAGTCCGCGGCCAAGGGTTTCGTCCACCTGCACGGCCTATCGTCGAAGATTGCCGCTGCTAGAGACATGCGGGCAGACGAATCTGCCCGGGGCGACATGCGGGCAGACGAATCTGCCCGGGGCGACATGCGGGGCAAAAAGACATGACCACCAACGAGGGATCGCTGTGGGGTGGGCGGTTCGCCGACGGTCCCGCGCCGGAACTGGTGGCCCTGAGCCGCTCCACTCACTTCGACTGGGTGCTGGCGCCCTACGATGTCACCGCGTCGAAGGCCCATGCGAAGGTGCTGCATAAAGCCGGGCTCTTGACCGACGAGCAGCGCGACTCATTGCTCGTCGGACTGGACAGCCTGGGTGCCGACATCGCCGACGGCAGCTTCACCCCACTGCTCACCGACGAGGACGTCCACGGCGCACTGGAACGTGGACTCATCGACCGGGTCGGCGCCGACCTCGGCGGCCGGTTGCGGGCCGGACGGTCGCGCAACGATCAGGTGGCCACGCTGTTGCGGATGTGGCTGCGTGACGCGATGCGCCGGGTGGCCGACGGAGTGTTCGG
>CAMDFY010000030.1 GCA_945897705.1 Bifidobacterium breve
CCGGACGCCGAGTACGACACCTACAAGCATCACCTGTAAAGGCAGAGTATGAGAGAAGTCGCCGTCGTCGGGTTCGCCCACGCGCCGCACGTTCGCCGCACCGAAGGCACCACCAACGGTGTGGAAATGTTGATGCCCTGCTTCGCCGAGATCTACAAAGACCTGGGTATCAAGCAATCCGATATTGACTTCTGGTGCTCGGGATCCTCGGATTACCTTGCCGGGCGGGCATTCTCTTTCATCTCAGCCATCGACTCGATCGGCGCGGTGCCACCGATCAACGAGTCCCACGTTGAGATGGACGCCGCGTGGGCGCTGTATGAGGCCTACATCAAGGTCCTCACCGGCGAAGTGGAGACCGCACTGATCTACGGTTTCGGCAAGTCCAGCGCAGGGACGCTGCGTCGAGTTCTTGCGCTGCAGACCGATCCCTACACCGTCGCACCGCTGGTGCCGGATGCGGTGTCGATGGCCGGATTGCAGGCCCGACTGGGCCTCGACGCCGGGAAATGGACGCTGGAGCAGATGGCGCAGGTGGCACTGGATTCACTCTCGGCGTCACCCCGCGTCGATTCCGTGAAGCCCGCCGCATCCGTCGCCGAACTACTGGAGCGGCCGTTCTTTGCCGAACCGTTGCGCAAGCACGACTGCGCTCCGATCACCGACGGCGCGTCGGTGATGGTGATCGCCGCGGGCGACCGTGCCCGGGAATTACGCGAACGGCCCGCCTGGATAACGGGATTCGAGCACCGGATCGAGACACCGGCGATCGGCGCACGCGATCTGACTACATCTCCGTCGACTGCCACCTCGGCCCGCATCGCAACCGGTGGCGACACCGGCTCGATCAATATCGCGGAGATCTATGCGCCGTTCAGCCACCAGCAACTGATCCTTACCGAGGCGATCGGGCTGGGACCCTCGACGAAAGTCAATCCGTCCGGCGGCGCGCTGGCAGCCAACCCGATGTTCTCCACCGGACTGGAGCGTGTCGGACTCGCCGCACGCCACATCTTCGACGGATCGGCGGGACGGGTGCTGGCGCACGCCACCAGCGGTCCTGTGCTGCAACAGAATCTGGTCGCCGTACTGGAAGGGAAGTAACCATGGCCGAGCATCTGGCAGCGGTCCTGGGAACCGGGCAGACGAAGTACGTCGCCAAACGCACCGACGTCTCGATGAGCGGCCTGGTGCGCGAGGCCATCGATCGGGCACTTGCCGATAGCGGTTCGACGATGGCGGATATCGACGCCGTGGTCGTGGGCAAGGCTCCGGACTTCTTCGAGGGCGTCATGATGCCGGAGTTGTTCATGGCCGATGCCATGGGCGCCACGGGCAAGCCACTGATCCGCGTGCACACCGCAGGGTCGGTGGGTGGATCGACCGGCGTCGTGGCAGCAAGCCTGGTGAAGTCCGGCAAATACAGCAGGGTGCTGGCAGTGGCGTGGGAGAAGCAGTCGGAGTCGAATGCCATGTGGGCGTTGTCGATTCCGGTGCCTTTCACCAAACCGGTCGGCGCCGGTGCGGGCGGCTACTTCGCCCCCCATATCCGTGCGTATATGCGGCGCACTGGCGCACCGGCACATATCGGCGCGATTGTTGCGGTGAAGGACCGGCTCAACGGCGCGAAGAACCCGTTGGCGCACTTGCATCAGCCGGACATCACGCTGGAGAAGGTGCTGGAATCCCCGATGCTCTGGGACCCGGTCCGGTTCGACGAGACCTGCCCGTCCTCCGATGGTGCGGCCGCGCTGGTGATCGGCGACGAGACCATTGCCGATCAGCGGGTCGCCGGGGGTCACCCGGTTGCCTGGGTTCATGCCACCGCGTTGCGCACCGAACCGATTGCCTTCAGCGGTCGTGACCAGGTCAACCCGCAGGCCGGTCGCGACGCCGCCGCCGCGCTCTGGAAGGACGCCGGCATCACCAGCCCGATCGATGAAATCGACGTCGCCGAGATCTACGTCCCGTTTTCCTGGTTCGAGCCGATGTGGCTGGAGAACCTCGGCTTCGTGCCGGAGGGCGAGGGCTGGAAACTCACCGAGGCCGGCGAGACCGCGATCGGCGGGCGGCTTCCGGTCAACCCCTCCGGCGGGGTGCTGTCCTCGAATCCCATCGGGGCGTCGGGGCTGATCCGCTTCGCCGAGGCCGCGATCCAGGTCATGGGCAAGGCCGGGGCACACCAGGTGGCCGGTGCCAAGAAGGCTCTCGGGCACGCCTACGGCGGCGGTTCGCAGTACTACTCGATGTGGGTCGTCGGCAGCGAGAAGCCGACCAAGGCCTAAAACCGCGCCCACCGTGCACCCAGCGTCACATTCGCCGTCGAGCGTTCAGGCAGCGTCACACTCGGCGTGGTCTCTGGGTTGTTGCCGGCGTCGGAAAACTGTAACGTGTTCTAGTTAGAGACACACAGTGGAGGGGCGATATGACCACCGAGATTCGCGATATCGACACCGGAACCCTGCCGGATCGCTACGCCCGGGGCTGGCACTGCCTCGGTCCGGTCCGTGACTTCACCGATGGCGAGCCGCATTCGATCCACGCGTTCGGCACTAAACTCGTGGTCTTCGCTGACTCGAAGAACGAACTGCACGTGCTTGATGGTTACTGCCGACACATGGGCGGTGACCTGTCCCAAGGCACCATCAAGGGCGACGAGGTCGCCTGCCCGTTCCACGACTGGCGATGGGGCGGCGACGGTCGCTGCAAACTGGTGCCGTACGCCAAGCGCACTCCGAAACTAGCGCGCACCCGTTCCTGGCACACCGACGTTCGGGCGGGCCTGCTCTTCGTATGGCACGACCACGAAGGCAACCCGCCACAACCTGAGGTCCGCATCCCCGAGATCCCCGAACACGCTAGCGACGAGTGGACCGATTGGAACTGGAACTCGATGCTCATCGAGGGTTCCAACTGTCGCGAGATCGTCGACAACGTCACCGACATGGCGCACTTCTACTACATCCACTACGGACTGCCGACGTACTTCAAGAACGTCTTTGAAGGCCAAGTCGCCACCCAGTATCTGCACAACGTCGGTCGGCCCGACATCGGCGGAATGGGCACCGCGTACGGCGAGTCGCATCTGGATTCCGAAGCCAGTTACTTCGGGCCGTCGTTCATGATCAACTGGCTGCACAACACCTACGGCGATTTCAAAGCTGAGTCCATCCTGATCAACTGCCACTATCCGGTGAATCAGGACTCCTTCATGCTGCAATGGGGCGTGATCATCGAGAAGCCCAAGGGCCTCGATGACGAGACGACAGAACGGATTTCATCCGCGTTCACTTCCGGTGTCAGCAAAGGCTTCCTGCAGGATGTCGAGATCTGGAAGCACAAGACACGTATCGAAAATCCGCTGCTCGTCGAAGAAGACGGTGCGGTATACCAGATGCGCCGGTGGTATCAGCAGTTCTACGTCGACGTCGCCGACATCTCACCAGACATGACCGACCGATTCGAACTCGAGGTGGACACCACCAAGGCCAACGAGAAGTGGCTTGTCGAGGTCGAGGAAAATCTGCGGCGAAAGGCCGCCCAGGCCACTGAGGCGGGTCAGCCCGCGTCATGACTACCGAGCAGCGTCCCGACGTTGATCAGATCGCCAGGGCGATGCTGCAACTGCACGGCGCGCACGGCGATGATCATCATCCGATCGGCGACGACAACGACGTTACGACGTGGTCCAAGGCCCCGGACTTCGCGAATGACCCGCAACGCGCGGCGGCCGTCCACGAAGCCACCCGGCGTGACCGCGAGCGGTATCTCAACTCCGGACTGGCCGACGTCGACTGCCGGTTCTGCCACGCCTCGGTTCGGGTCAAGAAGCTTGGTGCCCCGCATACCGCCGTGCAGTGGAACACCGAGTCTCAACAGCGCTGCGCCTACTTCGCCGAGATCCGCGCATCCGGTGGCACCAGTGCGCGGGCAAGGTCCTGTCCGAAATTGTCCGACAGCATTTCTCACGCAGTCGCCGAGGGCTGTCTTGAGGAGTACTCCAGCGCTCCGGCGCCCGGCGACGGCTGAGACGGCTACAGCCCCCGAAAACGTTCCTTGACCTGATCCTCGGTCAACCCGTAATCGGCCAGCGAGTAGGTATGTTTCGGCGCGCGCGGACCCTTCTTGCTCTCCTCATCGGTGTGCGCGATGGCGGCGCGGGCATCATCGGTCATCTCAATGTCGAAACGCGAGTAAATCTCCTCAACGGTGCGCAGCGGCTCCTTGATGAGTTCGAAGTAGTCGACATCACAGAACTGCGCCGGATCCTGCTCCGCCCGAACCGCGTTGAACCGCTCCAGGCCGCGTGACCAGGTCTCCAGTGAGTCGGCACCGATGGTCGCGCCGACAAAGCTGTTGGACCACCCCTCGGCGGTGTGCTGCGCCAGCGAACACATCGAAGCCATGATCGTCTCGGCCGGCCGGTGGCACTGGATCACCAGCGCATCGGGGTAGGTGGCGAACAGCGCGTCGAGGGCGAACAGGTGGCTCGGATTCTTCAGCACCCAACGCTTTTCGGGTTCGTTGAGTCCGATCAGTTGCAGGTTCCGGCGGTGCCGCTGATACGGCGGCGTCCAGTCCTGCGCGGCCAGCCACGTCGAGTAAGTCGGAACATGGGCCAACGATTCATACGACACCGAGTGCAGCGACTGGCGCAGGAGTTGCCAGCACTCCTCCACCTCATCTGCAGTCATGAAATGCAAGCCGGTGTAGTCCGGGTTCTCCGCGTGTGCCTTGGCGAACCGCGATGCCAACTGTGCGAAGACCGGGTTGTCGGGCCATGTTTCGCGCGGTGGACGGGGTTGCGGGAACTCGGCCAGCCATAGCTCAAGGCCCTGGTGGCGCGGGTCGCCGCACAACAGTCGATGCAATGCCGTCGTGCCGGTGCGAGGCAGGCCGGTGACGAAGATCGGCGCGGTGATCGGCACCTCGGCGTACTGCGGATACTGCTTCCATGACGCCTCACTGAGCAGTCGCGCCACCAACGCATTGCGCACGAAGAAGCGGGACATCTTGCTGCCGAGTTCGGTGAAGTCGGCGTCGCGGCGGTACGAATCCAACAGGACCGACAGCGCTTCGATGTAGTTGTCGTCGTCGCTGCCGAAGTCATCCAGGCCGACGGTCTTGACCGCGGACGCCTTCAGGTCTTCGACGGTTCCCACATCAGTACGGGCCGCCATCAGTGCTTGTACTCCCCGCAGTTCACATCCAGGGTCGCCCCGGTGATGCCACTGGCCAGATCGCTGGCCAGGAAAAGAATGGCCGATGCCACCTCGTCCTCCGTCGGCAATCGCTTCAGGTCGGATCCAGCCGCGGCGGCGTTGTAGATCTCTTCCACGGTCGTGCCGAACTTCCCGGCCTGATGAGCGAAGTAGCTCTGCAGAGTCCCACCCCAGATATAGCCCGGGGCGACGGTGTTCACCCGGATACCCTGGGCCCCAAGCTCGGTCGACAGCGAATGCGACATGGCAAGCAGCGCCGCCTTGGCCATCTTGTAGGCACCGTATTTCGGCTGGGAGTGCCGGATCACCATGGAGTTGACGTTCACTACCGAGCCTTTGGACTCGGCCAGGGCCGGGGTGAACCCCTGGCTGATCCGAAGCGCACCGAGCACTGTCAGTTCGATGGCGTCACGGATGTGCGCAAAGGTGGTGTCCGCCAACGGCTTCATCGACGGCACCCGGAAGGCGTTGTTGATCAGCACGTCGACCTTGCCGTACTCCTCAAGGCTGCGCGTGACCAGATTGGCTACCTGCTCGTCGTCGGTGATGTCGGTGCTCACCGCGAGCGCACGCCGGCCCAATGCGCTCACCTGATCGGCGACCTCGGTGAGCCGATCGGCGGTACGGGCGGCGAGCACCAGATCGGCGCCGGCCTCCGCGCAACGACGCGCCAGCGTGGTTCCCAGTGCCGGGCCCACACCGCTGATCACGACGACCTTGTTCTCAAGCATCGCAGCCATCCGCTACACCACCATCCTGTCGCCGATCTGTTTCTGGCGCAGTGCGATTCGCGCTCGCCAGTCTTCCGGGGAGATTCCGTTGCTGTCGTGGAACGGCAGATACCCCGCTACATCGTTGATGTCGATGATTTCGACGGTCGGCCCGTCGGCCTCGGTGAGCTCCCGCGAAACCCGCTGCCACCGAAACTGGAGGAAGCCCTTGCGGTGTCCGAGTGTCTCCACCCAGTTCGTTACCCCGGGGTTACGGTCGGCGACCACGATGCGGATCTTTCCGTCGACGTCGACCTGCGCCTGCGTTCCGTTCAGCGAACTCTGGTGGTTGATGTAGTCCAGCGAGACGTACCACAGGCTGCCCAGCTGGAAACCGAGATAGGGCGCGTCCGTCGCCGGCAAGGTGATCACCAGAGCCTGATCCGGTGTCAGTTCGAAATGACCCGCCGAGGAGTACTGGGTTGCCAGGCCCCCGGGGGTCAGCCGTGGCGCCACCATCGTGTTGACCGGAATGTTCATATAGAACCACTGCGGAAACTGCAACCATGTCTTGATCCGCTGAACCAACTGCTTGCCGGCCACCGCGAATCGCTTTTCGATCAGCTCATTGGTCAACGGGGGCGGCGCGGTTCCGGCGGTGTCAACCCGGGCGATAGCGACCTTTCCCCGTTGTGCGGACCAGTCGTTGTACACCTCGCGGATGACCAACTGCGCATTGGTTTTCGGTGTGAACCGCCATTCGTAGTCTCCGTTGGCTCCGATATCGAGTTGACGGTCATCGAACGCCGTCTCACTGTCCGGAACGTTGTCGTCGGTGTACTCGCCGCCGAGGAGTTGAAAGCTCAGGTCGGTTGTGGTGCCCCGAGTTCCGGTGACGACATAGTCGCGCCCGGCCTGCACCCGCGTTCCGAAGTACAGGGTGTCCGGGTTATCCAGTCCCATCTTGGTGAACGGCCCGGTACCGGACTGCAGGAATGGGTGGTCGCGGTCGTAGTCAAAAGCCAGATGCGTGCACGCCGCAATACCGCCGGCCAGGTACTGCAGACCCTCCAGCAGATCGGCCTCGGATTCGATGTGCGGGGCCTCCCGGACCAGTCGTTCGGCTTCGGCGATCGCATCTACCAGGGGCTGCGCGTACATGGGCCTCCACGTTTCAACACCGGGCGTACACCGGATCTTTGAGAAATCTAGAACGTGTTCTAGTACAGAGTCAACCACAGGTCCCGACTCCGCAGGCCGTCAATTCACACACGCGAGGGCGAAGGGCAGTACCGACTCCGCACCTGCCCGGCGCAGCGCCCTCGCCGCCATCGTGAACGTCCAACCCGTATCAGTTTCATCATCGACCAACAGCACCGGACCGACCACGCCGCCAAGGTCGGGCGCAACCCAGGAGTCCTCAAGTGCCCGCACCCGATACGCGGAGTTCGCTGCGGCCACCGGCCGCCGATCGGGTCGGTACCGCAGTGTGCCCAGGTTCCTTAGCCGTCCCACCTTCGCGATGCCGTCGACCAGGGAACCGATCAGCACCGGGTGGGTGCTTGAGTCCACACCCATCACGGCCACCGGCCTCGACTCCCACGGCCAGGCTGCCAACACCGCTACCGTGGCTGACAGCACGTCGGCCGGGACGGGTTCGTCAACCCCCGAAAGGAGCCGGCGCAACCGCACGCCCCAACCCAGATCGGTGAGCCGGCCGATGGCCCTTCCGGTCGCCGGTCCGTCGGTAATGCGGCCGCTGAGGTCGATGCCCAGGTTGGCCATGCCGGTCGGCCACTGCAGTCGGGGACTGATGTCGACACCGGGCCGTGCTAACCGGTCCTGCGCCGCATCGACGACGGCGGAATCGACCTCGGTGTCGTAACGGGCGCCGACACAGTTGTCGCATCGACCGCAGGTCGCGCCTGCGGTGAGTTGCGGGTCGTCCAACTGTGCACGCAGAAAAGTCATCCGGCACTCGCCAGTGGCCTGGTAGTCGAGCATCGCCTGCTGTTCACGACGACGAGCCTCTTCGAGCTTGCGGTAGCGCGACTCGTCGTAGAACCACGGCTCGCCGGTGCCGATCCAGCCACCTTTGACTCGTCGGACCGCACCATCGACATCGAGGACCTTGAGCACCATCTCCAATCTGGTCCGACCAAGGTCCACCAGTGGCTCAAGCGCCGCAGTCGACTGCGGCCGTTCGGGATCAAGGACGTCGATCACCTTGCGCACCAACGCCTCGGACGGAAAGGCCACCGACGCGAAGTAGCCCCAGATATCTCTGTCCTGGGCACCGGGCAGCAGGATTACCTGAGCGCTGGCCGAGGACCGGCCCGCGCGGCCGACCTGTTGGTAGTAGGAGATCGGCGACGACGGCGCGCCGAGGTGGATGACGAAGCCAAGATCGGGTTTATCGAATCCCATCCCGAGGGCAGACGTCGCCACCAAGGCTTTGACTCGATTGGCGAGCAGGTCCGCTTCGAGTTGCTCCCGCTCGCCGGGGTCGGTCGCGCCGGTGTAGGCCGCGACGTCGTGGCCGAGATCTCGCAACAGTGCCGCGACGTCGCGGGCTCCGGCGACAGTCAATGTATAGACGATGCCTGAACCGTCAAGCGAATCCAGTTGGGCGGCAATCCATGCGACCCGCTGGGCTTCGGAGCCGATCTCGACCACCGACAGATGCAATGACTCACGATCCAGGCCGCCGCGCAGCACCAGGGTGTCGGCTCCGCCCACACCCAACTGGGCGGCGACGTCGTCGACCACACGGTCGTTCGCGGTCGCCGTCGTGGCCAGGACCGGAGTGTCGGGGCCCAATTCGGCCATCAGGGTGCGGATTCGCCGATAGTCGGGCCGAAAGTCGTGGCCCCAGTCGGAGACGCAGTGCGCTTCGTCGACCACCACCAGACCCGCGTCGGCGGCCAGGGCGGGCAGCACATTGTCGCGAAACTCCGGGTTGTTCAACCGCTCCGGACTCACCAGCAAAACGTCGAGTTCACCGTCGGCAACCTGGCGGTGGACCGTATCCCACTCGGTGACGTTGCCCGAGTTGATGGTGGCTGCGTGCACCCCGGCGCGTTGGGCGGCCGCGACCTGATTGCGCATCAGCGCCAGCAGAGGAGAGACGATCACGGTCGCACCCCGACCCTGCTCGCGCAGAAGTTTGGCGGCGATGAAATACACCGCCGACTTGCCCCATCCGGTTCGTTGCACGACCAACGCTCGACGGCGGGCCACGACCAGCGCCTCAATGGCGGTCCACTGGTCCTCGCGCAGCACAGCGCTCGCTCCGGCAAGTTGTTCCAGTAACGCCTGTGCGCGTTCGCGAGTGCTCATCGGACCATCGTGCACCTCGCGGGGCTGCGGACGTTACCGCTCGGGCTTTGAGTCCTGCTCGCGCTGGATCTGCTCCCGCTGGATCTCCAGGGCGATGTCGATCAGCTGGTCCTCCTGGCCGCCGATCAGCTTGCGTTGCCCGGCACGGTGCAGCAGTTGATGTGCCGGCACCCCGTAGCGCTCGCCCTGGCGAACGGCATGCTTGAGGAAGCTGGAGTACACCCCGGAGTACCCCATGATCAGCGCGTTGCGGTCCAGCAGGCACTCGGTCGGCATAGCCGGGGCGACGACTTCCTCTGCGGCGTCGGCGATGTCGAAGAAATCGATGCCGGTCTTGACGCCGATCTTGTCGAACACCGCGATCAGCGCCTCGACCGGCGCATTGCCCGCACCGGCGCCGAAGCGCCGGACGCTACCGTCGATCTGCTTGGCTCCGGCACGCACCGCCTCCACCGAATTCGCAACCCCCAGGCCGAGATTCTCGTGACCGTGGAAACCAACCTCGGCGTCGTCACCGAGTTCGGCCACCAACGCCGAGACCCGATCAGCGACATCGGTCAGTACCAACGCGCCCGCTGAATCCACCACGTAGACGCATTGGCATCCGGCATCGGCCATGATGCGCGCCTGTTTGGCCAGTTTCTCCGGCGGAATCGTGTGGCTCATCATCAGGAAGCCGACGGTCTCCAACCCCAGTTCGCGGGCCAGACCGAAGTGTTGGATCGACACGTCGGCCTCGGTGCAGTGGGTGGCGATCCGGCAGATCGAGCCGCCGTTGTTCTGCGCCTCCTTGATGTCCTCCTTGGTGCCCACACCGGGCAGCATCAGGAAGGCGATCTTGGCCTCTTTGGCGGTCGCGGCGGCGAGCTTGATCAGTTCCTGCTCAGGGGTTTTCGAGAAGCCGTAGTTGAAACTGGAACCACCAAGGCCATCGCCGTGGGTCACCTCGATCACCGGTACCCCGGCGCCGTCCAGGGCGGCGACGATCGCACCGACCTCCTCGAGAGTGAACTGATGGCGCTTGTGATGCGAGCCGTCGCGCAGTGAGGTATCGGTGATCCGGATGTCCCAGACGTGCTCGCTCATCGTGCGCCCCCCGAGATGGCCGCGGCCTGCTTGGCGATCTCCTCGCCGACCTTGGTGGCCGCGGCAGTCATGATGTCCAGGTTGCCGGCGTACGGCGGAAGATAATCCCCCGCCCCCTCAACCTCGACGAACGTTGTCACCATCGCGTAGCCTCCCGAATTCAGTGACGGTGCGTCGAACTGCGGTTCGTTGAGCATCCGGTAGCCGGGTACGTAGGTCTGCACCTCGGCGACGACATCGCGGATGGACGCCGCGATCGCGTCGGTGTCGGCATCCTCCGGAATCGCGCAGAAGATGGTGTCGCGCATGATCATCGGCGGGTCGGCAGGGTTGAGGATGATGATCGCCTTGCCGCGGTTGGATCCCCCGATGGTTTCCACGCCCCTAGCCGTGGTCTTGGTGAATTCATCGATATTGGCCCGGGTTCCGGGTCCGGCTGACACCGACGCCACCGAGGCCACGATCTCCGCGTAGGGCACAGTGCCGCCCTGCTCGGCGACCGCTCGGCACACCGCGTAGACGATCGGGATCGTCGCCTGGCCGCCGCAGGTAACCATGTTGACGTTGGGCGCATCGAGGTGCTTGCGCAAGTTGGCGGGCGGCACCACGCCCGGGCCGATCGCTGCGGGTGTGAGGTCGATAGCGGTGATCCCGGCCGCCGCGTAACGCGGGGCCGCAGCCCGGTGCACGTAGGCCGACGTGGCCTCAAAAACCAGGTCCGGTTTCTCGGCTTGGGCCAGCAGCCAGTCAACACCTTCGTGGCTGGTCTCTAGTCCAAGCTTGCGAGCCCGGGCCAGGCCTTCGCTGTCCGGATCGATGCCGATCATCCACCGGGGTTCGAGCCACTCCGAACGCAGCAGTTTGTACAGCAGATCGGTGCTGATGTTGCCGGAGCCGACGATTGCCGCCGACATCTTGGTCGAATCCATGCCAATCCCCCTACTACTGAAAAGACAATCGGACCGAGCCCAGTCCGGTGAAGTCAGCGACGAACGTATCGCCCGGGCGCGCGTCGATGGCCCTGGTGCACGAACCAGGCAGCACGATGTCACCGGCTCGCAACCGGACTCCGAAGCTGTCCACCTTGCGGGCCAACCATGCCACGGCGGTCACCGGATTGCCCAGCACGGCATCGCTGCGGCCTTCCGCCACCACCTCGCCGTTCCGGGTCAGCACCGCGTCGATGGCGGTGATGTCGATGTCCTTGGGCGACACCCGCTGCTGCCCCAATACGTAGCCGGCTGATGAGGCGTTGTCGGCGATGGTGTCGCACAACGCGATCTTCCAGTCCCTGATTCGAGTGTCGATGAGTTCTATCGACGGCGCGAACGCCGCGGTCGCAGCAAGCACGTCGTCCTCGGTGCAGCCCGCACCCGGGAGATCCTCAGCGAGGAGGAATCCGACCTCGACCTCAACCCGCGGGAACAGATACTTCGCCGCGACGACCGGGACGTCTTCGAACACCTCCATATCGGCGAGCAGGTGGCCGTAGTCGGGTTCGTCGACCCCCATCATCTTCTGCATCGCCTCCGAGGACAGGCCCACCTTGTGGCCCACCACCACCGCACCCTCGGCGATCCGCTGCCGGATATTGATCAGTTGGATCTCGTAAGCGTCGACAACGTCGATATCGGGGTACGCGACGATCAGCGGGCTCATCGGGACCCGGGTTCGTTCAGCCTCAGCCAGGTCTGCGGCAAGTTCGGCACGGGCAGCAGTGCTGAGCATTCCGCAGGTCCCATCGTCGTCCGGTTGATACCGGCGTTCGTGATAACTGCCCGGTTGGCCAGTAGCGCCCGGGCGGGGTGATTCTATAACGTGTTCTAGTATGACAGTTCAGGAATACGACGTCATCGTCGTCGGCAGTGGCGCCGCCGGAATGGTGGCCGCGCTCACCGCCGCTCACCAGGGTCTTTCCGCAGTGGTAATCGAGAAGGCGCCACACTTCGGCGGTTCGACGGCACGGTCGGGCGGCGGCGTGTGGATCCCGAACAACGAGATCCTCAAGCGCGACGGTGTGACCGACACCGCCGACGCCGCCCGCACCTATCTGCACACGATCATCGGCGATGTGGTCGAACCCGAACGTATCGACACCTATCTGGACCGTGCTCCGGAGATGCTGTCATTCGTCTTACAGAACACACCTCTGGAGATGTGCTGGGTGCCGGGTTACTCCGATTACTACCCGGAGACTCCCGGCGGCCGACCCGGCGGTCGCTCAATCGAACCCAAACCCTTCGATGCCAAGAAGCTCGGCCCGGATATGCCCGGCCTGGAACCCGCCTACGGCAAAGTACCGCTCAACGTTGTTGTGATGCAGCAGGACTACGTGCGCCTCAACCAACTCAAGCGCCATCCGCGTGGTGTCCTGCGCAGCCTGAAGGTGGGCGCCCGCACCGTGTGGGCCGGTATGCGGGGCAAGAACCTGGTGGGAATGGGCCGGGCACTGATCGCCCCGCTGCGAATCGGCCTCCGGGAAGCGGGGGTTCCGGTTCTGCTGAACACCGCACTGACCGACCTGTACTACGAAGACGGCGTCGTGCGCGGCGTCTACGTCCGAGACATGACCGGCCCCGAAGCGGCCGACCCGACCCTCATCCGGGTCCGTCGCGGGGTGATCCTCGGCAGTGGCGGATTCGAACACAACGAGCAGATGCGGGTGAAGTACCAACGCGGCCCCATCACCACTGACTGGACGGTTGGTGCCAAGGCGAACACCGGCGACGGGATTGCCGCGGCGGAAAAACTGGGCGCCGCATTGGAATTGATGGAAGACGCCTGGTGGGGTCCGACCGTGCCACTGGAGGGTGCGCCGTGGTTCGCGCTGTCCGAACGCAACTCGCCGGGATCCATCATCGTCAACATGTCCGGCCAGCGATTCATGAATGAGTCGATGCCCTACGTCGAGGCGTGCCACCGCATGTATGGCGGAGAGTACGGGCAGGGCGACGGACCCGGCGAGAACATTCCCGCCTGGCTGGTTTTCGACCAGCAATATCGGGATCGCTATATCTTCGCGGGATTGCAACCTGGACAACGGATTCCGAAAAAGTGGATGGAATCCGGCGTGATCGTGAAGGCCGACACCCTACAAGAGTTGGCCACCGCCACCGGACTGCCCACCCAGGCGTTCACCGACACCGTTCAACGATTCAACGGCTTCGCGCGCTCCGGGGTGGATGAGGACTTTCACCGCGGCGAGAGCGCGTATGACCGCTACTACGGCGACCCGCGGAACAAGCCAAACCCGAACCTCGGTGAACTCACGCATCCGCCGTACTACGCGGCGAAGATGGTTCCCGGCGACCTCGGCACCAAGGGCGGCATCCGCACCGACGTCCACGGCCGGGCGCTGCGCGATGACGGATCGGTCATCGAAGGACTGTATGCGGCCGGGAACGTGAGCTCGCCGGTGATGGGCCACACCTATCCCGGACCGGGCGGAACCATCGGACCAGCGATGACCTTCGGTTATCTGGCTGCGCTGCACCTGGCAGGGGTTTCCGAGCCGGTCCGGTCCGGGGCACGGAACAGCTGAGATGCCCATCGATCCCGGTGTCGCTCTTGGCGCCGAACTAGACCCGGTTGAGTTCTCCTGGTCCAGCAGCGATGTCCAGCTTTACCACCTGGCTTTGGGTGCGGGCCGGGACCCGATGGACCCCCGCGAACTGCGTTACCTCGCCGACAACACCCCGCAGGTGTTACCGACGTTCAGTAGCGTCGCGTCGACGTTCCACATGACCGAGGCGCCGAAGGTCAGCTTCCCGGGGATCGACATCGAGTTGAGCCGCGTCCTGCATGCCAGCGAAGCGGTGCGTGTTGCCGCCCCGCTGCCCCCGAATGGCTCGGCGCGCTCAGTGACCCGGATCACCGATGTCTGGGACAAGGGCAAGGCCGCGGTCATCCTGAACGAGACGACAGTCACCGACTCGGCCGGCAATCTGCTGTGGACGGTGAAGCGTTCGATTTTCGCGCGCGGCGAGGGGGGCTTCGGCGGTGAACGCGGACCGTCGACGTCCGTGTCGGCACCCGAGCGCGACCCCGACTTCGAGATCGACATCCCGGTGCTGCCGCAGCAGGCACTGCTGTACCGGCTCTGCGGCGACCGCAATCCACTGCACTCCGACCCTGAGTTCGCCGCCGCGGCCGGCTTTCCTCGGCCGATCCTGCACGGGCTGTGTACCTACGGCATGGTGTGCAAGGCGCTCGCCGATACCGTGCTCGAGGCGGATGCGAACAGGGTGGGATCCTATGGAGCGAGGTTCGCGGGCGTGGTGTACCCCGGCGAGACGCTGAAAGCCTCGGTATGGAAGGACGGCGGCCGCTACGTGGGCGTCGTCACCGCACCCGGCCGCGACAACGCTGCGGTGCTGTCCGATGTGGAACTGGTTCCGGCTTAGCGTTCGTTCTCATCCGCCGAGCGCTACGCTAGCGTCACGCTGGGCGTCGAATGTCGCTCTGGAGGGACGCTCGGCGACCGATCGCCTCATGAACGCGCATCAGAATATCCTCCCGGCGGTCGCCAGCGAGCACCCGGACGACGGTCCAACCCAGTTGGCTGAGCAGCTCCAATCGGTGAACATCCCAGGTGTACTGGCGGCGGTCGGTGCGATGCTGCTCCCCGTCGTACTCGACGGCGACCTTGAGTTCTTCCCATCCCATGTCGAGGTAGGCAATCGCCTTACCGACGCCGTCGCAGACCGGTATCTGAGTCTGCGGCCTTGGAAATCCGCCCTGAATCAGTAGCAATCGCAGCCATGTCTCCTTCGGCGACTGCGCTCCACCATCAACGAGCGAGAGCGCCCGCCTGGCGCGCCTGATACCCCGTCTCCCCGGGTAGCGCTCAGCAAGGATCGCAACCCGGACCAGATCGACTGAGGTCGCCGCCGCCAACGCATCCAAACTCGCCACCGCGGCACCGAGCGGATACCAGCAGCCGAGATCCAATGCGGTTCGTTCCGGGCTGGTGAGCGCCATGCCGTCCAGGGTGGTGATCTCATCCGCGGCCGTGCGATCGCCGTGGACCGCGATACCGACAGGTGCATTCCGATTTCCGTGGATCAGTTCCACCGGACTTTTTGCGTCCACCCAGCTTGCACCGAGTAGCGCGGCCGCGGACCGTCCGGCCACCACCGCCGTCCGCCCCGACCACAACCAGCCGGCCCGTGCCAGCGTCACCGGTGTTCGATCACCCTCCCGGTTGAGGTAGACGTCCGGGAAGACCCGGTTGTATTGCGATCGCAGCGCGCTCTTGGAGAGCGCGCCTGCTGCAACGGCCTCACTCCCGATGAAGGGGTAATTCATGGCCAGAGTGTGCCGCCGGGCACCGACAAGCCGGTATGACCCGCCGACCGTTACGCCAGCGCGACATTGGGCGTCGACCGTCGCGCTGGTGTAACGGTCGGCGAGGGGATGAGAACCTCAGCCGAGAATAAGACCAGATGTCGGCACACCGGTACCGGCGGTGACGAGCACATGCTCGACATCATCGACCTGATTGACCGACGTTCCGCGCAACTGCCGCACACCCTCGGCGATGCCGTTCATCCCATGGATATAAGCCTCACCGAGTTGGCCACCGTGAGTGTTGATGGGCAGCCGCCCGCCGATCTCGATCGCGCCATCGGCGATGAAGTCTTTGGCGTCGCCCTTGGCGCAGAAACCTAACTCCTCCAACTGAATCAGCGTGAACGGCGTGAAGTGGTCGTAGAGGATCGCGGTCTGGATGTCTGTCGGCGTGAGTCCGGATTGTGCCCATAGTTGCCGGCCCACCAGGCCCATCTCCGGCAGGCCGTCAAGCTCGGGTCGGTAATAGCTCACCATGGAGTACTGGTCAGGGCTCGAGCCCTGGGAGGCGGCCTCGATGATCGCCGGCCGGTGCTTGAGATCACGGGCGCGCTCAGCGGACACCACCACGATGGCCACTCCACCGTCGGTCTCCTGGCAGCAGTCCAGCAGCCGCAGCGGCTCGGCAATCCATCGGGAGGCCTGATGATCCTCGATGGTGATGGGCTTGCCGTAGAAGTAGGCCTTGGGATTGTTGGCCGCGTGCCTGCGGTCGGCGACTGAGATCGCTCCGAAGTCGCGGCTGGTGGCTCCCGACAGGTGCATGTAGCGCTTGGCGATCATTGCCACCTGAGCTGCAGGTGTGGTCAACCCGTGCGGGTAGGAGTAGGAGTTGTCGACGCTGGTCGAATCCGAACCCTGAATCAGCCGCATCTGCACCTGGCCGAACCGCATCCCGGAGCGTTCATTGAAAGCCCGATATGCCACAACACAATCCGCCACACCGGTGGCTACCGCAATCGCGGCCTGCTGGACCGTCGCACATGCCGCACCGCCGCCGTGGTGAATCTTGGAGAAGAACTTCAGATCCCCGATGCCGGTGGCGCGCGCTACGGCTACCTCAGTGTTGGAGTCCATGGTGAAGGTCACCATTCCGTCGACATCCGCGGGCGTCAGACCCGCGTCGTCGAGTGCGGCCAATACGGCCTCAGCGGCAAGGCGCAGCTCACTGCGGCCAGAGTCCTTGGAGAAGTCAGTGGCACCGATCCCCGCGATCGCGGCCTTGCCGGAAAGCTCGCCGGGCATCAGGCACCACCCATCGCCAGAGTCGCGGTAGCAATAACGTGATCACCAAGGCTGTTGCTGCCCACTACTTTCACGGTGACGAGGCCGTCGTCCACTCCCGTTACCTCACCGGCGAAGGTGACGGTGTCGTAGGCGTACCAGGGCACACCGAGTCGCAGTCCAATTGACTTGACGAACGCTGTCGGTCCGGCCCAGTCGGTGACATATCGCTGCACGAGGCCGGTGTCGGTAAGGATATTGACGAAGATGTCTTTGGATCCCTTAGCCTGAGCCTTATCGCGATCGTGGTGGACGTCCTGATAGTCGCGGGTGGCAATGGCGGTGGAGACGATGAATGTCGGGTCACC
>CAMDFY010000031.1 GCA_945897705.1 Bifidobacterium breve
CCGAGTGAACTCAGATTGCCTCGGCGGCCCGTTAGGCTACTGACTCGGCGAAACCGGATCGCAGAGGTCGCGCCCGCCTCCTTAGCTCAGTGGTAGAGCACTCGCCTTGTAAGCGAAAGGTCGTCAGTTCAATCCTGACAGGAGGCTCCGCAGGACAGCCGGTGGGCTAACTGAGCACACCGCAACCCACTCCGTCGACGTTTCCGCAGGTCAGCGGCGCGGCCTGGGATTCGTCCTGTACCCTTTGGAACGCGCGGCTCTTGCCCGACCGGCCACCCCGCGCCGCAATCCACCGCACCTGACACCACGCCTGCACAATAGGAGAGCCCGCCCCACATGGTCGCAATCGGTTCCATCAGCGGCAGCTGGAACCCCGGACGAGGCATCGTCACGGAATGGACGGCGTCGCCGTACAGCCGGGAACTCGCGACACTGGCGCCAGACGACCCTCTCCCGCCCACCTTCCAGCAAGAGAAGCATCTGCGCTCAGCCCACTCCGCCCGGAACTCTCGACAACGAACCCCGCGGCTGATCCTCACGTCCTGGAACGTCGCCGGCTGGTGTGACATCGCAGCAATGACCGGTGCCATCAACGCCCACCTGCGCCGCCACGACACCTACCACAGCGCTTTCCGCATCACCGACGAAGGCGACATTGTTCGGCGCACCATCGAGAATCCCGAACACATCGAATTCTCCCCCGCGGTGCTCGGATTCATGGAGCAGGACCAGATCCGCGAGCGCGTCCTCACGGCAACCCCGGACACCCTGGAATGGGACTGCTTCACCTTCGGCGTCATCCAGAAAGATGACCACTTCACCGTCTACGCCAACATCGACCACCTGCACACCGACGGAACTTCGTCGCTGGTGATCTACCACGACATCACCCAGGACTACCGAGCTCTTAATTGCGACAGCGGCGGGGCCGAACCCGACCCCACCAGCTATCGGGACTTCACCGCACGCCAACACGTCGAAGTCGGCACACTCACCAGCGACTCCCGGACGATCAAAGACTGGGTGAACTTCGCCAACGACGCCGACGGTGAATGGCCGAGTTTCCCGCTCGAGTTGGGCAGCGCCCCTGACGGTTCCGGGCGGTCTTTTACCGTGGAACTCCTCGATGCGGCGCAGACCGAAGCCTTCGACAATGCGTGCCGCCGGGCGGGAGCACGATTCAGCGGTGGGGTTCTGGCATGCACCGCGATGGCCGACCACCAGTTCACTCACGCCGGCACCGTTCACATCCTCAGTCCCCTGGACACTCGAACCGAGGACGAGGCGATCAGCGCCGGGTGGTACGCCAGCCTGTTTCCCATTTCCGTCGAAGTCACCGCGAACGACTTCGGCAGCACAGCACGATCAGCACAGAAATCCTTCGATGCCAACAAACACCTCTCGGCCGTGCCCTTCGACCGCGTGCTCGACTTGGTCGACTCCGACGAACTCAACGACACTGATTCCAGCCGGCCGATGATGGTGTCGATCTTCGACTTCCGGAAACTCTCCGCGGCTAACGCCGACAACCTGGGGATGTTCATCGACGACCTCAACCAAGGCGGGATCAACGTCTGGGTGACCCGTAACTCCGACGCCACGATCGTCACCTTCTCCTTCCCCGACACCTTCGATAGCCGCCGCTCGATCCACCACTATGTGGCCGCGCTTCGCGACGAATTCATCTCCGCCGCCCGCGGCTGAACAGGTGGCACGTCACTAAGGCCGCTGTCCCCCAATCGGTGGACGCTGGAACTCACCCGCACGAGGGGCCGGTCGCCCGACAGGCACGGAGGCGGATTTCGGCCAGTGTGAAGACACGGCCGAAACCTCGGCCCCGAACGCCAAAGGAGTCATCATGAATCCCGCCATCACCCGCCGAATCACCGCCGCGATCGCCGCCCCCGTCGCTGCCGCCGGGATTTTCCTGGGCAGCATGACACTCGGTACCGCCGCGTCGGCCGTTGCCGAACCCACGGCGTCGACGGAGTGCAGCAGCATGGCGATGCCCGCCACCCAAGTCGGCGCCACCAATCCGAACCCACTTACTCGAGCCGGCCAGATCGCCGCAGCCCGCAACCCCGCGGTTCCCGGCGGAACCATGGACATGGGCTGCCCGGTCGTCGGTCACGGCTGAGTCGGCATACCGGATCGAAACAGCCCAGCCCTACTTCGGCTGGGCTGTTTGGGTTTGGTGCTGTATCCGGCATTCGTCACCGATCGGGGATTTTGGCAAAGATTTCACCGATCGCCACCAGCAGTGCTAACTTACCTTCGATGACCCCCCAGTCGGGGATCACGGTGAGCTCGAAGGGATCTACCGTTGCTCGGCTCAGCATTCACAACACCCCGTGTTGATCGACCGGTTCATTCCGGTGCGCTGAACTGGATGCAGGCCGACCGCGACCGATTGACACACGTGCTTCGCGGTGTCGCTGCTGAACTCGACGGACTCGATCGCCAGTTGTCAGCCATCGAGTGGCAGTGCGGCAGGGCGACCGGACCCACCATCAGCGATGTGCCGGTTGGTGAATTGCAGTGCACGCAAACCGCCCTGGAGGCCAAGCGTGAGCAACTGACCACGCGACTGCACGTCATGGCAAGGCAACTCAATCAGCTTGATCGGGTGCTCTCAGGTCTACGCGGTCATGAGTATTCCCCGCCCAGCAGAGTGGGTACCTGCCCGCAGTGCGGGTACCCCAGCCTTGAGTCGGGGATGTGCGCGTACTGCCGGCCCCACCTGTTGACAGGCGACTAAGCGGGACCGATCCGCTCGGAGTCATAGATCAGAAGCCGCCCGTTCGACTCGACCACCGACAGCCACCGATCCTCGGTATCGATCGCCCCGTCACGCAACACGTAGCGAAGTCGCGCGACAACGCTGTTCGGATCTCGCGGGGTGACCGAGATCAGCGACACCGACTCGATCGATCCCCAGAAATTCAGGTAATCCGCCTGACCCGCGCGCTGCTGATAATGCGTGTCCAACGTGTCCCAGGCACCCGCCGCGTTGCCGGGAAGTTCGCCGTAGAAACCGGTGACCAAGTCCCGCATGGACTCGAAGTTCACCGGGGTCGCCGGTGGCGTCGAACTCGTCGTGGTGGCGACCACGCTCGAGGAACGCGATGTCGACGCCGGCGTGGCCGCCGTGGTCGGCTCAGGTTGACTTCGGGGCCATACGGCGAACACCAGCGCACCGAGGATCATCACCAACGCGAGGGCGGCCAGT
This sequence comes from Bifidobacterium breve, assembly GCA_945897705.1. GTDB lineage: Bacteria > Actinomycetota > Actinomycetes > Mycobacteriales > Mycobacteriaceae > Mycobacterium > Mycobacterium aquicola. Next base: position 3,230 of record CAMDFY010000031.1, read on the forward strand.
GCCCACGGCCAGCGCGGCGGGGACGCAGTGTCGGACACCGGTTGGGGGGCGGACACCGGTTGGGGTTCACTCCGCTCCGCGGAGTAGTCCACGGGCAGGATCGAGGTGCCAGGCGGGCCGGACTGCTGCTCGCGAGGCGGCGCAGGCACTGCGGATTGTGGCGGCCGGTTGCGGCCCGAGTACGTGGCACGCCCGAGTGCGTTGGCGAAGTCCGTGCAAGTCCGGAACCGCTCGCCGGGGTGCTTCGACAACGCGGTGGCCAGCACCGGATCGAGCGCTGCAAGATCCGGCCGAACATCGCTCAATCGGGGTGGCGGGGAGTTGAGGTGGCGGCCGATGACGACCGCGGGATTGGATGCGCCGAACATCGGCGACCCGGTCAAAAGGTGATAGGCCGTGGCGGCCAAACCGTACTGGTCGGCGCGGCCGTCGATGACCGCGCCGGTGAGTTGCTCGGGAGCTGCGTAGTTCACCGTCCCCAATGTGACGTTGGTGTCGGTGAGCCCGCTGACCTCAGCGGCATTACGGGCGATTCCGAAGTCTGCCAACAGAACCCGACGACGCCCGCGGTCCGGTTTAGTCAGCAAGATATTGGGCGGCTTGACATCGCGATGGAGCAGACCACGGCCGTGCGCGTAGTCGAGTGCGTCAGCCACCGCCGCGACGATCTCGACGACGTCGACAGCGGGCATGCCGGTCGGATAGTGCTCGCGAAGCAGCTTTCCGGCGTCCGAACCATCGATGTAGTCCATCGAGATCCACAACTGGCCCTCGAACTCGCCACGATCATGGATACCCACAATGTGCGGGTTGTAGAGCGTGGCGGCAAGCTCTGCTTCCCGATTGAAGCGCGCCCGGAATTCTGAGTCCACCGACATCTCGGCCGGCAGGATCTTCAGTGCGTCATGCCGCGGTAGTCGCGGATGGGCGACCAGGTAGACCTCACCCATGCCCCCGAAACCCAGCGACCTGAGGATCTGATACCCGGCGAAGTGATCGCCATTGGCCAACGGCATGCGCGAAATGGTACCGAGGGGTTCGCCGGCATCGGCGGCCTCAGCCCACTTCCGAGCCATCCGGTCGCGGCGCGAACAGTGATCGGCGTGACTGCTGCTGGCCATAGACGCCTTCGGCGTAGGCCGTCTCGGCGTGCTGAGTGAAGTCGACCCCGCTAGCCTCGTCCTCCGCGCTGAGCCGAAAGCCCATGAGTTTTTCGATCAACGCGGCAATGGCGTAGCTCACCGTGAAGGCATAGCCGGCCACTGCCGCAATCGCCATCGCCTGTTTGCCGAGCAACCCCAGCCCGCCTCCGAAGAAGAACCCTTGGGCGCCACCGGTCATCACTTCGGTGGCCAGCAGGCCGATCAGCAGCATGCCGACGACACCGCCGACGAAGTGGACACCCACCACGTCCAGCGAGTCGTCATAGTTGAGCTTGAACTTCAGCCCGATCGCGAACGAGCACACGATGCCGGCGAGCAGGCCGACGATCGCCGCGCCCAGTGGATTCACCGTGCCGCACGATGGCGTGATCCCGACCAGACCGGCGACCACACCCGAGGCGGCACCGAAGGTCGTCGGCTTGCCATCTCGGAACTGTTCGACCGAGAGCCAGCCCAGCATGCCCAGGCAGCCGGCCAGCAGTGTGTTGAGCAAGATCGCCGAGGCCATGCCGTCGGCCGCCAGTGCCGAGCCGGCATTGAATCCAAACCAACCGAACCACAGCAGGCCGACTCCGAGAAGCACGAAGGGCAGGTTGTGCGGACGCATCGCCTCGACTTTGAAACCGATCCGGGGACCCAGAACGAGCGCAAGCGCCAGTGCCGAGGCCCCGGAGACGATCTCGACAACCAGCCCACCCGCGTAGTCGAGCACCCCCATCTCGAACAGCCAGCCACCAGGAGCCCATACCCAATGCGCCACAACCGCATACACCGCCACCGACCAGATCGGCACAAACACCATCCAGGCCGCGAATTTGGCACGATCCGCGATCGCGCCACTGACCAGGGCGGCGGTGATGATCGCGAAGCTCAACTGGAAAGTGACGTAGAGCAGTTCGGGAACCGCACCGCGCGCAGTGTCCGGACCTATCCCCTGTAACCCGGCGTGCGTCAGGCCGCCGACGAAACCACGCACGCCGCCGTCGGAGAATGCCAGAGAGTAGCCGACAAGCAGCCAAGCCACCGTCACCAGAGGAATGGAGATGAAGCTCATCATGATCATGTTGAGCACGCCGGTGGTGCGCACCATGCCGCCGTAGAAGATCGCCAGCCCCGGCGTCATCAACAGCACAAGTGCGGTACTGGTCAGCAGCCACGCAGTGGCCGCGGGATCGATGTCCAACTTCGAAACTCCTTCGACGGTCGCCGAAGAGAATGTCTGGGTGGTGTTTCAGCGCCGCGGCAGCAATGTTTCGACCGTGTTTCGCCGTGTCGAACCGATGATCACCAGCCCGCGGTGCCGGGGCCACCCTTGAACGGTCCGACGACCCCGCTGGTAATCCAGCCGCCGTAGAAACCGCCGGGCTGCGGCACCACCGCTTCACCGTTGACGGTGCAGCGGTCCATCTGGGCCGCCATCACGGCTACGGCGTCGGTGATCGGGGCGAAATCCGGCGTGGGCGTGGCGTAACTCCACGCTGCTTTCGCGGCGATCATCGCTCCGGCGACCACGTCGAAATAGCGGGCCTGGCCCTTCCACTCGCACCACGACTGGCCGGGGGCGTCACGGAGCACCCCGTCGGCGAACGCCCCACGAGGCAGGTAGTAGGTCGGCGGATGGCTGGTCTCCAAGACCCGCCAGGCGCAGTCGGTGCTGGCGATCACCGCACCGGCGAACTCCACCGTGATCAGGCCCCGAAAACGTTCCAGCCGCGGCGGCCGCGGGTAGTCCCACACCGACTCCTGGCCGGGGCCGGGCAGGTCAGGGCGCGGCCGCGAGGTCATCGCACACCTCAGACCACACCGCGGAGGCCATCGGCACCGAAGAGGGGCTCCAGCATCCCCGACAGATCCGGGCCGCGCCGCAGGCCGTGACCGCCGTCGACGTTGATCACCTGGCCGGTGATCCAGCCGGCCGCGTCACTGAGTAGGAACATCGCCAGGTTCGCGACGTCGCCGACCTCGCCGATTCGCGGCAACGGGGTGCACTGTCGGTAATCCTCACTGACTTCCGGGGAACTGAGCAGCACCTCCACCAGTTCGGTGCGGATCAGTCCGGGCCGGATGCCGTTGACCCGCACCCAGGACGGGCCGAGTTCGTCGGCCGCCAGCATCATCAGGTGATCCAGCGCGGACTTGCTCACACCGTAGGCACCGAACCACCGGTGCACGTTGCTTGCCGCGATCGAGGAGATACCGACGAAGGATCCGCCACCGCCCCGGACCATCTCCCGCGCGGAATGTTTGAGCACGTACATGGTGCCGTTGACGTTCAGGTCCACGGTTCGCCGCCAGGCCTCGGAATCGATTTGGGTGACCGGGCCGATGGTTTCCGATCCCCCGGCGCAGTGCACCACGCCGTGCAACCCGCCGTTCGACGCCGCCGCCTCGATAAGCTGAGCGACCTGATCCTCGTCGGTCACGTCGGCCGGGTGAGCCAGCACGGCGCCGACGGCCGGCCCGGCGGAGGCCATCATTTCGCTGATCTCCGCGGCCGCCGCCGAGAGCCGTTCGGCATTGCGGCCGACGATCACCACCTTCGCCCCCGCCAGGGCCAAACCGGCGGCCACTCCTTTGCCGATGCCGCTACCGCCGCCGGTGACGAGGTAGGTGCGGTCGGTGAACGAGAGTTGCATTCAGCACTCCTTCGGTCTGGCCGCGATCCGATCGGTCCGCGAGCGGAAAACCCGGATGGGTCGGGTCTACGACTCCGACCGTAATAGTGCCCGACGCCGTGTCCTAGGATTAGCTCATGCCCGCAAAAACTGACCCCGCCGATATCGTTGATGTGGAACCACTGGCTGACAACACGGCCCGCCAGGCCAGGCGCGTAGTGGCCGCCTATGCCACCGACGCCGACGAATGCCGGGTGTTCCTCTCGATGCTCGGTATTGGGCCTGCCAAGCTCGAGGTCTAGGTGAGCACCGGAGCCGCCGGATCCCCAGGGGACGGAGCCTCCGACTTCGTGGTGGTCGCCAACCGGTTGCCCATCGACATGGAACCGCAGCCGGACGGCACCGTTGTCTTCAAGCGCAGCCCGGGTGGCCTGGTCACAGCACTGGAGCCGCTGCTACGGCGCAACCGGGGAGCGTGGATCGGCTGGCCCGGTGTGGTCGACGCCGCCGAGGACCCGATCGTCGAGAACGGCCTGCACCTTCATCCCGTTCGGCTCGACGACGACGACGTCGCCGACTACTACGAGGGATTCTCCAACGCCACCCTGTGGCCGCTTTACCACGACCTGATCGTCAAGCCCGTCTACGAGCGCCGTTGGTGGGACCGTTACGTCGACGTCAACCGGCGCTTCGCGGAAGCCAGCTCACGGGCTGCGGCCCCGGGCGCCACGGTCTGGGTTCAGGACTACCAGTTGCAACTGGTGCCGAAGATGCTTCGCAGCCTCCGGCCCGACCTCACCATCGGGTTCTTCATGCACATCCCGTTTCCGCCGGTGGAGATCTTCATGCAGATGCCGTGGCGCACCGAGATCATCGAAGGGCTGCTGGGCGCGGATCTCGTTGGATTTCATCTCGCCGGCGGCGCGCAGAACTTTCTGCTCCTGGCGCGGCGACTGGCCGGAGCCGAGACGTCACGCGCCTCCATCGGGGTGCGGTCCCGATTCGGCGAAGTCGACGTCGGTCATCGCAAAGTCAAGGTGGGCGCGTTTCCCATCTCCATCGACTCGGCGGAACTCGACCTCAGAGCACGTGATGCCAACATCCGTCGCCGCGCCAAGGAGATCCGGGCTGAGTTGGGAAACCCGCGAAAAATCCTGCTCGGGGTGGACCGACTCGATTACACCAAGGGAATCGAGGTCCGGCTCAGGGCGTTCGCCGAATTGCTTGCCGAAGGCCGGGCCAAGCGTGACGACACCGTCCTCATCCAGTTGGCGACGCCCAGCCGGGAACGAGTCGACAGCTATCGTCTGTTGCGCAACGACATCGAGCAACAGGTCGGCCACATCAACGGCGAATACAGCGAGGTCGGCCATCAGGTGGTCCGGTACATGCACCGGGCCGTACCGCGCGACGAACTGATCGCCTTCTTCGTTGCCAGCGATGTCATGCTGGTCACCGCGCTGCGGGACGGCATGAACCTGGTGGCCAAGGAGTACGTCGCCTGCCGCAGCGATCTTGGTGGAGCTCTGGTTCTCAGCGAATTCACCGGTGCGGCAGCCGAATTGCGCCAGGCCTATTTGACCAACCCGCATGACCCCGAGGGCGTCAAGGACGCCATCGAGTCCGCCCTGAACCAAACACCCGAGGAGGGCCGGCGCCGCATGCGCGCGTTGCGACGGCAGGTTCTGACCCATGACCTGGACCGCTGGGCAAGGTCGTTTCTCGACGCGTTGGCCAGCACCAAGTCGGGCTAGCCGTCAGTCCGGCATCAGGCCCGTCGCACCAAAGGTGCGTTCCGGGTCACGATCGGTGAAGTACTCGCGCATCGAGGCACTCAGCGCCGCCGGGTCCCAGGCCTGGCCGTCAGCGTGGAAGTGGTGCTCGGCCGTCGGCGCCGCCATCAGCGCAACCGTTGGCCCGTACACCACGAACACCTGCCCGTTGACCGCATCGGCTGCCGGTGAGGCCAAGAAGCGCACCAGGCTGACCACATGTTCGGGTGAAAGCGGATCGATCGCGCCGTCGGCCAACTCCGGCGCGGCACCGAAGACATCGGCCGTCATCGCGGTCCGTGCTCGGGGGCAGATCGCGTTGGCGCACACTCCGTAGCGTCCCAGGGCGCGGGCCGCGGTCAGGGTGAGTGCGGTGATGCCGGCCTTTGCCGCCCCGTAGTTGGCCTGCCCGACCGGACCCATCAGACCCGCCTCCGAGGAGGTGTTGATGATCCGGCCGTACACCGATCCGCCGGTCTCCTTCGCGCGATTTCTCCAGTAGGTGGCGGCATTGCGGGTGAGCAGGAAGTGGCCGCGAAGGTGCACGGCGATGACCGCGTCCCAATCCTCATCGGTCATGTTGAACAACATCCGGTCGCGGGTGATACCGGCATTGTTGACCACGATGTCGAGCCCGCCAAGGTCCTCGGCACAGGTGATGATTTCATCGGCGGTGCTTCGCGCGCTGATGTCACCGGCGACTGCGACGGCCTTGGCGCCGGCGCTACCGATCTCATCGAGCACGTCGGAGACATCAAGAGCGGCCGCCATGTCGTTGACGACGACGGTGGCCCCAGAGCGGGCCAGTCCGATCGCCTCAGCGCGACCCAGGCCTGCCGCGGCCCCGGTGACCACCGCAACGCGACCGGACAGATCGATCAGTTGCTCATTCGTGCTCAAATTATGAATACCTCTAGTCCAGCCGTGTCAGCGCCGCGCGCGGACATTCGGCGATGGCCTGTTCGGCCAAATCCTCCTGATCGGCCGGGATGGGGTCGGCCGTCACAATCACGTAGTCCTCGTCGTCCAGTTCGAACAACGCGGGCGCAATTCCCAGACAGACGGCGTTACCCTCACAGCGATCACGGTCGACGGCGATTCGCATCACTACCTCCTTTTGGTCCCGGCTCCGTGGTGTGCCGGCCCTGTGGCAACACCACGATACGACCGGACCTGTCGGCCGCTGGTCTGACGCCGCTGGAAACTCAGACTAGAACGTGTTACAACCAAGGGGGGCGGCGGGTCGCCCCCCACCATCGAGCGCGGAGGTCGGATCGCATGCGGATCAGCTACACACCCGAGCAGGAGCAGTTGCAACGCGAGTTGCGCGCTTACTTCGCCGGCCTGATCACCCCGGAGCGCCGCGAGGCCCTGATGTCCACCAGCGGCGAATACGGCAGCGGGGACGTCTACCGCGACACGGTGGCGCAGATGGGCCGCGACGGCTGGCTGGCCCTGGGCTGGCCGGTGGAATACGGCGGCCAGGCCCGATCCACCATGGACCAACTCATCTTCACCGACGAAGCGGCCGTCGCCGGCGCCCCGGTCCCGTTCCTGACGATCAACAGCGTCGCTCCGACCATCATGGCGTTCGGCACCGAGGAGCAGAAGAAGTTCTACCTGCCCAAGATCGCCTCCGGCGACATCCACTTCTCGATCGGTTACTCCGAGCCGGGTGCGGGCACCGATCTCGCGGCGCTGCGCACCACCGCCGTCCGCGACGGCGACGAGTACGTGATCAACGGCCAGAAGATGTGGACCAGCCTGATCCAGTACGCCGACTACGTCTGGCTCGCGGTGCGCACCAACACCGAGGCCAAGAAGCACCGCGGCATCTCGGTGCTGATCGTGCCCACCAACGCGGAGGGCTTCTCCTGGACGCCGGTGCACACGATGGCCGGCGCCGGCACCAGCGCGACCTATTACTCCGATGTGCGGGTTCCGGTCGGTAACCGGGTCGGGGAGGAGAACGGCGGTTGGAAGCTGGTCACCAACCAGCTCAACCACGAACGGGTGGCACTGGTCTCCGCACAGCCGATTTTCACCGCGCTCAACCAGGTTCGTGAGTGGGCGCAGAACACCAAGGACGCCCGTGGTGCGCGGCTCATCGACTCCGAATGGGTGCAACTCAACCTGGCCCGCGTCCACGCCAAGGCCGAGTACCTGAAGTTGATCAACTGGGAACTGGCCTCCGCCGAAGCCGAGGCACCCTCGGCGGCGGACGCCTCGGCGGCCAAGGTGTTCGGCACCGAATTCGCCACCGAGGCCTACCGGCTGCTCATGGAGATCCTGGGCCCGTCGGCCACCCTGCGCCAGGAGTCACCGGGCGCGCTGCTGCGCGGCCGCGTCGAACGGATGCATCGCTCGTCACTGATTCTCACCTTCGGCGGCGGAACCAACGAGGTCCAGCGCGACATCATCGGCATGACGGCGCTGGGCCTGCCCAGAGCTAATCGCTAGAAATCAAGGAAGCGACATGGATTTCACCAAACCAGAAGCAGCGCAGGACCTTTCCGGACTCGTCGGCACCATTGCCGAAGCAGTGTGCACGCCGCAGCATCAACGCGAACTGGATGGATGCGAACAGCGGTTCGACACCACGTTGTGGGGCAAGCTCATCGACGCCGACATTCTCAGCACGGCCGCGCCCGAATCGGTCGGCGGAGGTGGATTCGGCGTGCTCGAACACACCGCCATCCTCACCGCTCTGGGTCGCCAAATCGCGGCGGTGCCCTACCTGGAGTCAGTGGTCCTCGGTGCCGGCGCGCTGGCGCGCTTCGGCTCAGCGGAGTTGCGACAGGCCTGGGCTGTCCCGGCCGTCGCCGGCCAGAAGATACTGACGGTCGCCCTCGACGGCGAACTGGGACAGGGGCCGGTACAGGCGACCGCATCGGGAGGCGGCTTCCGACTGACCGGGACCCGCACCCAGGTTCCTTACGGTCCGGTCGCCGACGCGTTCCTGGTGCCTGCCGACACCAATGCCGGCACGAAGGTCTTCCTCGTTGACGTCAAGGATCCGGGCGTCTCGGTGATCGCCCTTCGCACGACCGGACAGAACAGTTCCGGCGAACTCGAACTGGCGGGCGTTGAGGTCGGCGCGGACCGGGTCGTCGGCGCGGCCGACGTCGCCGATTGGCTGGCCTCAACACGGGCCGTGGGCATGACGGCTTTCCAGTTCGGAGTGCTGCAACGCGCGTTGGAATTGACCGCCGAATACGCCCGCACCCGCGAACAGTTCGACCGACCGATCGGCAGCTTCCAGGCGGTCTCCCAACGCCTGGCCGACGACTACATCGACATCCAGGGCCTGCGGTTGACGCTGCAGCAGGCGTCCTGGCGGCTCTCCGAGGATCTGCCCGCCGACACCGAAGTGGCGACCGCAGCGTTCTGGGCGGCCGAAGCCGGCCACCGGGTGGCCCACACCACCGTCCACGTGCACGGCGGGGTGGGTATCGACATCGACCATCCGGTGCACCGCTACTTCATCACCGCCAAGCAAACTGAGTTCGCTCTCGGTGGCGCAACATCGCGGTTGCTCGCCATCGGCCGAGAGTTGGCCGACACCCCTGCCTGAGTCGTCGCAGCCCACCGTCACCAGGCTGCTGGAGCCACTCGCCGAGGTCGACGATCGCGGGATCCACGGCGGTGACGGCACCTACGCGACCTGGCGTGAGCACACCCAGACCGCCGCCGACATTGCCGCGCTGCTGAGGTCGCGGATGAATCCGAATCAGCCGCCGCATGTCGGTGTACTGCTGGGCAACACGCCGCTGTTCTCGGCCGTCCTGGTGGCGGCTGGTCTTAGCGGCATTATTCCGGTCGGCCTGAACCCGACCCGCCGCGGCGCGGCACTGCGCCGCGATATCACCCACGCCGACTGCCAACTGGTGCTCGCCGACGGCGACATCGATTCCTACGGCGCCGACTGGATACCGGACGCACTGGCGGTGCTCGACGTCGACGGACCTGACTGGTCGGAGGAATTGGCAGCGTTCCGGGGCTCGGACGTCACCGTCACCAAGTCCTCCTTCGACGAGCTTTTCATGCTGATCTTCACGTCCGGCACGAGCGGCGAACCCAAGGGGGTGCGCTGCACCCACGAGAAGGTGGCCGGTCCCGGCGTCATGCTGGCCCAGCGATTCGGGTTGGGGCCCGCCGACACCTGCTACCTGTCGATGCCGCTGTTCCACTCCAATGCGGTGATGGCGGGCTGGGCACCGGCGGTCGCTGCCGGGGCATCGATCGCGTTGCGCCGCAAGTTTTCCGCGTCGCAGTTCTTCCCCGACGTCCGACGTTTCGGTGCGACGTATGCCAATTATGTCGGCAAACCGATGTCCTACATCCTCGCAACAGCGCCCCGGCCCGACGATGCCGATAATCCGCTGCGGATCATGTACGGCAATGAGGGCGCGCCGCGGGATATCAACCGGTTTGCGGCACGGTTCGGTGTCGCAGTCGTTGACGGGTTCGGCTCGAGCGAGGGCGGGGTGTCGATCGCCCGCACACCTGACACTCCGGAGGCCTCGCTGGGTCCGCTCACCGACGATCTTGCGATCCTCGACACCGAGACGGGTGAACCGTGCCAACCCGGCGTGGTCGGCGAACTCGTGAACATCGCCGGTGCCGGCCAGTTCCGGGGCTATTACAAAGATCCGCACGCCGAGGCGCAGCGGATGATCGGCGGTGCCTACCACAGCGGCGATCTGGCCTACCGCGACGAGGCGGGCTTCGTGTACTTCGCCGGCCGGCTGGGCGACTGGATGCGAGTGGACGGCGAGAACCTTGGCACCGCGCCGATCGAGCGGGTGTTGATGCGTTACCCGGACGTGGTCGAGGCGGCGGTGTACGGAATCCCGGATCCGGCTGTCGGTGATCGGGTGATGGCGGCGCTGGTGCTCGTCGACGGGGTTGAGTTCGACTCGGCGGCGTTCCGAACGTTTCTCAGCGCGCAGGCCGATCTCGGGAGAAAGCAGTGGCCGGCATTCGTGCGAGTAGGTTCGTCACTGCCCCGAACCGAGACGTTCAAGGTCATCAAGCGCCGACTGTCGGCAGAAGCGCTCGACTGCGACGATCCGGTATTCGAGATACCGCGTTAATCACCTAGCGACGGCATGGTGGCCTCAATCAGGTGCGGGCCAGGCTCGTCGAAGGCCCATCGCAGCGCATCGGCCAATTCCTCCGCAGTGTCGACCCGTCGGGCCGGTACGCCCATGCCCTCGGCGATCCGCACGAAATCCAAAGCGGGAGAGGTTAAATCGAGAAGTGACTTGGCTTGTGGGCCCGGCTGCTGCCCACCGCTCTGAGCGCCCACCCGTTGCAACTCCATGCGCAGGATGTCGTAGGCGTGATTGGCGTAGACCACCGTGGTGATGTCGAGGCACTCTCGAGAGTGGCTCCACAGCGCAGAAATGGTGTACATCGCCGATCCGTCCGACTCAAGGCACAACACCGGCCGGTCCGGAGCGGCGATTGCGGCCCCGAGTGCCACCGGAAGCGCATAACCGATCGCGCCACCGGTCAACGTCAGCCAGTCATGCGCCGGTGCGCCCGCAGTGACCGTCGGCAGGAGAAACCCGGAGGTATTAGCCTCGTCGACGATGATCGCCCGTTCGGGAAGCAGTGCGCAGATCACCTCCGCGGACGTCTGCGCCGTCAAAGGCCCGTAGGGAATCGCCGGACGAGACCCTGTCGCCGTGACGGCAACCGCATCGGGTGCGATCGCATCGGCCAGGGCGGCGAGCGCGGCGGCGGCGCCCCGGGGCCCGGACAACGTCTGCACAACGCAACCCTCCGCGGTCAGGTCGCTGGGCTTGCCGGGATAGGCGAAAAACGACACCGGCGACGTCGCACCGGCCAGGATAAGATGCTTGATGCCCGCCAGTTGCGCGGTCGCCATTTCGGCGAGGTAGGCGATGCGGTCGACGGCCGGCAGGCCAGCCCCGCGCTCCAGTCGGGCCGGGAATGTCTCGCAGAACAGCTTCGCGTCGAAGGTCTGTGCCAGCCGGGCCGCCGCGTTCAAACCTTCCGACCGGGTGGCGTCTGAACCGATGAGGATCGCTGCGGGCTCACCGGATCGAAGCGCGGATGCCGCAGCGTCCCAATCGCCGACCGGCGGCACCGGCTGCGCGGCAACGGCTTCGGCGGGTTCGGCACCCTCGGTCCAGGACACGTCGGCGGGCAGGATCAGCGATGCGATGTGACGACACTCCCGCGCCGACGCGACTGCCTCGGCGACGTCGGTGGCGACTTCGGCAACGTCGACGCTGCGCCGCAGCCAGCCGGAGACGGTACCTGCGACAGAGTCGATATCAGACTCCAGTGGGGCGTCGTAGCGCTTGTGATACGTCGCGTGGTCGCCGATCACGACCAGCATCGGTACATGCGCGCGTCGGGCATTGTGCAGATTCGCCAGTCCGTTGCCAAGTCCCGGACCAAGGTGCAGCAGCACCGCCGCGGGATCTCCGGACATCCGGGCGTAACCGTCCGCGGCGCCAGTCGCAACGCCTTCGAACAGTGTCAGCACACCGCGCATCGCGGGCACGGTGTCCAAGGCGGCGACAAAGTGCATCTCCGAGGTGCCGGGGTTGGCGAAACACACCCGGACACCGTTGTCGACCAGCGTTGTCAGCAATGCCTGGGCGCCGTTCACCGCAATGACTCTAGAGCGTCAGCGATCCCGGAAACCGTCCAGCCGCCGGGTCGCGGATTCGAAACCGGACACCAACTCGGCCATGATCTCGGCGACCGGCCGGATCTCGTTCATCCGGCCGACGATTTGACCGACCGGCATGGCGACGGTGGTCGGATCGACAGACTGGCTCATTCGCTGGTGGGCCTCGCTGACAAGGACGTTCTGCAACGGCATCGGAAGGGCCTGCGGGGCATCGTCGGCGTCCCAGGCGTCGGTCCAGCGACTCTTGAGCAGACGCGCGGGTTTCCCGGAGAAGATCTTGCGGCGGACGGTGTCGCTCGAGGTGGCCGCCAACAGCGCCTCCTGGATGACCGACGGCCCGCCGTCGGTGCGCGCCCCGAGGTCGTATTCGGCCGCGGTCAGGAACGCCGAACCCATCCACACTCCGGAGGCGCCCAGCGCGAGAGCGGCGGCAACCTGTCGGCCGGTCCCGATTCCGCCTGCGGCCAGGACAGCGGCTCTGGCCCCGACCACGTCGACGACCTCGGGCACCAGCACCATCGATGCGATCTCACCGGTGTGTCCGCCGGCTTCGTAACCTTGCGCAACGACGATGTCCACACCGATTTCAGCATGGCGCAGAGCATGTTTGGCCGATCCCGCCAACGCGGCCACCGGAACTCCGGCGGCGTGCGCTTGGGCGATCACATCCGGCGGCGGAGAGCCCAGCGCGTTGGCGATGAGCTTGATCGGATGCGTGAGCGCGACGTCGACATGCGAGCGGGCGACCGAATGTAGCCAGCCCAGTACGCCTTCGCGGCCGGCCTGCTCACCCGGCAGAGGAGGAACGCCGAGATCAGCCAGGGTCTTATCGACGAACTCGCGGTGCGCCTGTGGGATCAGCTTGTCGATGTCGATCGCGCTGCCTTCGGTCGGCACCGTTGCCGGCATCACGATGTCGACACCGTAGGGCTTGCCGTCGGTATTGGCATCCATCCAGCACAACACCGATTCGAGTTCGTCAGGGTGGTTGAACCGCACCGCTCCGAGGACGCCCATACCGCCGGACCGGGTGACGGCCGCGGCCACCTTCTCCGACGGGGTGAACACGAAGATCGGGTATTCGATGCCGAAGCGATCACACAGTTCGGTGTGCATCATGCAGAGCCGCCGTGCTTGGAATGAACTTCGTCGGCCGGGCGGATTTCGGTCTGTTCCTTTGCCCACTTGTAGTCGGGCTTTCCGGCCGGTGACCGCTTCACCTCATCAACGATCCACAGGCTGCGGGGCACCTTGTAGCCGGCAATCTCCTTGCGCAC
>CAMDFY010000032.1 GCA_945897705.1 Bifidobacterium breve
TTTTGCAGATCGTCGGCGAACTCGAACAAGAACCGGTTGGCCGACTGCCTCAACTCATGGTTGGGGTTGCGACGCACCTTGTCGGTGAAGTCCATCAACTCGCGATGGATGCGATCGCCCACCAGGTTGTCGACGAACCGTGGCGACCAGGTCGGGGAATCCCGAGTGACGACGCGTTCGATCGTCTCGCCGGCGTTCAGCGACCACTCAAAGGCACGATCGCACAGCAACTGAATGAGCGCCTCCTGCCGATTCTCGGCCAGCAGCGAGGCCAGAACCCGTCCGGCCGGCGGACCCCACTGCGGCTCCGCCAGCCTCTTGACGATCGTGCGGTCGATGACCTGCTGGATGTCCTCGTCGTTGAGCAACTCCACCACCGCGCGCAACGCGGTGGAGGCCTCAGTGGCCACCCGTGTCGCGTGCCGCGGATCGGAGAGCCACTTGCCGACCCGGCCGCCGATCTCCGCATCGCGCAACTTCGCCTCGACGATGTCCGGCGACATGAAATTCTCTCGAACGAAGGTACCGAGCCCCTCGCCGAGCTGGTCTTTCTTGCGCGGAATGATGGCGGTGTGCGGAATCTTGAGCCCAAGGGGGTGGCGGAACAGAGCCGTGACCGCGAACCAGTCGGCCAGCGCACCGATCATGCCGGCTTCGGCCGCCGCGCCCAGGTACCCGAGCCAGCCCGGCCCGCCGTGGGCCTGGCCCCACCGGCAGGCCAGGAAGATCACCGTCGCACCAACCAAAAAACCCAGCGCCACGGCCTTCATCCGGCGTAGGTTGCGCAGCCGATCGGCGTCGGTCTCGGGGTCCGCGCCGGCAAATGATTCCGCTAACGACGGCCCGCCGCGGACCGGGCGGCGGGCAAGGCTGGGTTCGGCTACCACTCCTCCATCATCCACATACCCGTAGACTGCACCAGGAAATGGGACGGATCAGATGAGCGTGACGCACCAGATCAGCCCCGCCGCGACCAAGACCGACGGGCGAAAGCGCCGGTGGCACCGGCACAAGGTGGAACGGCGCACCGAACTCGTCGACGGCGCCCTGGACGCCATCCGGCGCCGGGGCCGCGACGTCAGCATGGATGAGATCGCCGCGGACATCGGCGTGTCCAAGACGGTGCTGTACCGGTACTTCGTCGATAAGAACGACCTGACCACGGCCGTGATGATGCGGTTCGCGCAGACCACCCTGATCCCCAGCCTGGCCGGCGCGCTGTCCACCGACCTCGACGGATTTGACCTGACCCACGAAATCATCCGCGCGTACGTCGAGACGGTCGCGGCCGAACCCGAGCCTTACCGGTTCGTGATGGCGAACAGTTCGGTCAGTAAGAACAAGGTCATCGCCGACTCCGAAAGGATCATCGCCCGGATGCTGGCCCTGGTGCTGCGCCAGCGCATGCGAGCGGTCGGAATGGACACCCGCGGAGTGGAACCCTGGGCCTTCATGATCGTCGGCGGAGTGCAACTGGCGACCCACTCCTGGATGTCGGATCCCCGCATGACAAGCACCGATCTGATCGACTACCTGACCATGATGTGCTGGGGTTCGCTGTGCGGCATCGTCGAAGCGGGCGGGTCGTTGCAGATTTTCAACTCCACGCCCCACCCCGCCCCGGTGCTGCCGTCGATCCCCTAGTCTGGCGCCATGAACGATCTGCCGTCGCAGTGGACTCACCAGCCCCAGCAGATTCTGCGTTTCCGCGCCGGCGATCGGATCGCCGACATCGACACCGATGCCAGTCCCGGTTTCACCGGTAACCGCGCCGCGGCAGCAGAGATCCAGGCCGAGCGCAACGAACGCTTCGCTGGTCTTCAAGAGATGCTCTACGCCAACGGCAAGTCGGGCGATACCCGCTCACTACTGCTGGTATTGCAGGGGATGGACACCGCCGGCAAGGGCAGCATCGTCAAAAATGTTGTGGGAGCAAGCAATCCGATGGGAATCCGCTACACCGGATTCGGTCCGCCGACCGAGGAAGAGCGCGCGCATCACTTCTTGTGGCGGATCAACAACGCGCTGCCGCCAGCCGGTCACATCGGCGTTTTCGATCGCTCGCACTATGAGGACGTACTGGTGGTTCGCGTCCACGAGCTGGTGCCTCGCGACGTCTGGGAAGCGCGCTACGACGAGATCAACACCTTCGAGAAAGAACTCACCGAATCAGGCACCACCGTAGTCAAGGTTGCGATGTTCGTCTCTCTCGACGAGCAGAAGCGTCGCCTCGCCGAACGACTCGAACGACCAGACCGGTATTGGAAGTACAACCCGGGCGATCTCGAGGAGCGCAAACTATGGCCGGCCTACCAGGACGCGTATCAGGCGGTGCTGGACCGGACGTCGACCGAACATGCGCCGTGGTTCGTGATGCCGTGCGACAAGAAGTGGTACAGCCAACTGGCCGTCACCGAACTGCTGATCGAGGCCCTCAAGGGTATGAACCTCAGCTGGCCCGACGCCGAGTTCGACGTCAAGGCCGAGAAGGCCAAGCTGGCCCAAGCGTGAGCAGGCTGACCGATCAGGCCTTGACCAGGGTGAACTGACCGACGTTGGTGATGCCCCGCCTGAAGAAATCAGCACATCCGGTGAGGTACTTCAGGTAGCGGTCATAGACCTCCTGGGAGGTCAGCGAAATCGCCTGCTCCTGGTTGGCGACCAGGTTGTCCGCCCACATGTCCAGCGTCCGCGCGTAGTGCTGCTGAAGCAGGTGGGTTCGCTCCAGCGTGAAACCGGACCCCTCGGCCAACAACTCGATGTCCTCCACGGCCGGGAGCTGTCCGCCGGGAAAGATCTCGGTGCCGATGAACCGCATGAACTTCAGGTCACTGATCGTGAGCTTGATTCCGTTGTCGCGGAAGAACTTCTGGGTATGCGCCAGGATGGTGTGCAGCAGCATCCGGCCATCGCGAGGCAAGATCTTGTAGGCGCGCTCGAAGAACAGCGGGTAGCGCTCGGCCTTGAACGCCTCGAACGCGCCGATGCTGACGATGCGGTCGACCGGCTCGTCGAACTCCTCCCAGCCCTGCAGACGGACCTCGATGGAACGTTCGGTGTCCAGCTTCGCGAGCCGTTCCCGGGCGAACTCCGACTGAGCTTTGCTCAAAGTGATGCCGATGACGTTGACGTCGTAATTCTGGACCGCCACCTCCATCGCTCCACCCCAACCGCAGCCGACGTCGAGAAGAGTCATTCCGGGCTGCAGGTCGAGTTTGCCCAGGGCAAGGTCGAATTTCGCCACCTGGGCCTCATCGAGCGTCATATCGTCGCGCTCGAAATAGGAACAGGTATATCCCATGGTGGGGCCCAGGAACAGGGCAAAGAAATCGTTCGAGATGTCGTAGATGGACTGCGACTCGTCGTAGTAGGGAGTCAGGTCCGATTCGACGTTCGCCATCAACGCCTACCCTTCAAGGGTCTTGATAACAGCACGCAGTTGATTCTAATAGGTATAGAAGCCTCTGCCCGATTTCTTGCCCAGCCAGCCGGCTTCGGTCATCCGCAGCAGTAGCGGCGGCGGGGCGTAGAGCGGTTCCTTGAATTCCTCGTACATCTTATCGGCGATCAGCTTGAGGGTGTCCAGGCCGATCAGGTCGGAGAGTCGCAGTGGGCCCATCGGATGGGACAACCCGGCCACGACTGCGGTGTCGACGTCTTCGACGGTGGCGAACCCGGACTCCACCATCCGGACCGCCGCCAACAGGTAGGGCACCAGGAGGGCGTTGACCACGAAACCGGACCGATCACCGCACCGCACCACCTGCTTGCCGAGCACCGTGGCGGCGAATCGCTCGGTGCGCGCAGCCGCGGCCTCGTCGGTGACCAGCGTCGTCACCAACTCGACGAGCGGCAGTACCGGGACCGGGTTGAAGAAGTGCAGGCCGAGCACCCGGCCGGGATTTCCGGTCGCCGCAGCCAGCTTCATGATCGGGATGCTGGAGGTGTTCGATGCCAGCACCGCGCCGGGGTCGGTGACAATCTGGTCGAGCTGACTGAAGATGCTCGCTTTGATCGCCTCATCCTCGATCACCGCCTCGATGACCAGCTGACGATCAGCCAGGTCGGTCAGGCTGGTGGTGAAGCGCAGCTTGCCGATCGCGCCGTCCCGCTCGACCTCGGTGATCCTGCCCGCACTGACGCCGCGATCCAGGCTCTTGGTCAGGCGGGTCCGGCCGGCGTCGATCAGCGCCTCGGAGGTCTCGAAGACGATGACGTCGACTCCGGCTCGCGCGCAGACTTCGGCGATGCCGCCGCCCATCTGGCCGGCACCGATGACGCCGACGCGGTGGATCGCGGATTCAGTCATGCCGCCCCCTGGTAGTTCGGCAGGGCGAAGATCGCCGCGACCGCTTTGGTTTCGTCGTCGACCAGGTAGGTGAGGGTCCTGACGGTGCGGTCGGTCAGCTCGGGTCCGAACTTATCCGTGGAACCCGGCGGGTAGACGTGCGCCAGGATCTCCAGTTTGTCCCCGAGGGCGACCGCGGCGTCGTGCTCGATGGTCACCCGGGTCGGACCGGTCAGCAATTCGGGAGCCGCCGCGGAGAGGTAGTCCTCGACGGCACCCCAGTACACCGAGTTGTTCACGTGATCGAACATGTCGATGTCGGTGACGCGGATGCCGAACTCGCGAATCTGCTCGGCATCGTCGCGGGATCCGGCTTTCAGATACGCCTTCCAGCGCAGCCGGTTGACGTCCGTGGTGCGCTGCAGACCCGACATGAAATCGTCGGCGATCCGGCTCGGGCCCTGGGTCTCGCGGTTGAAGTTGATCCAAAACGCCTCGGACTCGATCAGGCCGCCCCGGCGGCCGTCAATACGCACCCTCATCTCGCACCAGCGGTTGGACGTGCCCGAGCACCAGCGGCGCATCCGCAGCATGTCCTGCCACTCGATGGGTCTGATCAGGTCCACCATGGTGCGCCGGACGATCCACAGCGGGTGGGTGGCCTCGTGGCCCATCTCACGCAACTGATCCTGGCCGATGTCCTGAATGTGACGGCAGGCACCGTCGAGGCGCAGTCGGCCGGTGCGGTCCACGTCGGCCATCCGCAGCGGCCACTCAAGATCGAAGACGTCGGGGTGCGGGTCGGGAACCGGCATCAGAACCTTGGCCAGACCATCGCCTACCGCCGCGTCGTTCCCCATGGCTCCGGATCATGCCAAACCCCCTGTTGAATGCCAACAAGCCAGGGCTTACCGGGCCGGAACCTACTGGGCCGGGAACTACAGGTAGGTCACGCCCAGCACGATAGTGGTGAATATCACCGGGGAGAGGGCCAACCCGCCCAAAAAGGCCGCCATGGTGATCTGCTTGCGCTGGTAGCACTGCCACCCCTGGTAGATCAGCAAGCCCGCGAGGATCAGCAGGGCCGCGGAGACCACCAGGACCGCGGTGGACACCGAGGAAGATCCGGTGGCCAACGACATACCGAGGAGCCACAGGATGTGGCCGAGCAGTGCTCCGCCGACGCCGGCGATAACGGCCGATCTCACCGGATCCGCATCAGAAATTGATCATGTGGCCGGCGAGGCCGTGGAAGCACTCCTGCAGTGCCTCCGACAGCGTCGGGTGGGTGTGAACGTTTCGGGCGAGCTCGTCGACGGTCAGATCCCACTTCTGCGCCAGCGTCAACTCGGGTAGCAACTCCGAGACGTCCGGTCCGATCAAATGCGCACCGAGCAGTTCGCCGTACTTGGCGTCGGCGATCACCTTCACAAAGCCGACCGGGTCGGCCAGCCCGTGCGCCTTTCCGTTGGCGCTGAACGGGAACTTCGCGACTTTGACGTCGTGGCCCTCGTCGCGGGCCTGTTGTTCGGTGAGTCCGAAACTGGCGACCTGCGGCTGGCAGAACGTGGCCCGGGGCATCATCCGGTAGTCGCCCAACGTCATCGTCTCGGCCCCGCCGATCGTCTCCGCGGCCACCACGGCCATCGCCTCGGCGACGTGGGCGAGTTGCAACTTAGAGGTGACGTCGCCGATGGCGTAGATGTGCGCCACGTTGGTGCGCATGTAGTCGTCGATCGCGATGGCGCCCCGGTCAGTGAGTGCGACGCCGGTCGTCTCCAGTCCGAAACCCTCCACGTTGGGCGCAAAGCCGATGGCCTGCATCACTTTATCGGCCTTCAACTCCTCGGTCACCCCGTCCTTACTCACCGCGACGGTGACGACGGTCCCGTCGTCGGTGATCGACTCAACCTTGGTTCCGGTGCGGATCTTCACACCGAGTTTCTTGTACTGCTTCTCGATCTCCTTGGAAACCTCGGCGTCCTCATTGGGCAGGGCGCGCGGCAGGAATTCGACGATCGTGACGTCGACGCCGTAGTTGGTCAAGACATAGGCGAACTCCATCCCGATCGCGCCGGCGCCGGCGATGATGATGGAACCGGGCAGTTCCCGGGTCAGGATCTGCTCCTCGTAGGTCACCACGTTCGCCGACAGTGCGGTGCCGGGAATAAGCCGGGTGCTGCTGCCGGTCGCGATGATCGCGTGGGTGAAGGTCAGCGTCTCGGTTCCGCCTGCGTTGAGTTCCACCGCAATGGTGTTGGCATCGGTGAAGCGTCCGTAACCGTGCACCTCGGTGATCTTGTTCTTCTTCATCAGGAAATGCACGCCGGCGACGCGGCCGTCGGCCACTGTGCGGCTGCGGTCGAACGCCGCGCCGAAGTCGAAACTCACCTGGCCGCTGATGCCGAAGGTCGCGGACTCCTTGGCAAAGAGATGCGCGAGTTCGGCATTGCGCAGCAGCGCCTTGGACGGGATGCAGCCGACGTTGAGGCACACCCCACCCCAGTACTGAGGCTCGATGATTGCGGTGGTCAGGCCGAGTTGGGAGGCACGGATGGCCGCGACGTAACCGCCGGGGCCGGCGCCGAGGACGACGACGTCATAGTGAGTCACTGCCTCAGCCTATTACCGGGCCTATCACCGGGCGGGCAATCCATTCGAAGTAATAGGCGCCGTGGAGTACGGCGGCGGCGGCAGTCGACGCGAGTGGGGCCGCCATCACGGCGACGGCCAACGCCGTCACCCGCGGACGGTTGGGCACCAGGGAGAGGAGCACACTCGCTGCCATACAGACAGCCAGGTACCCGAGGATGCCGAGCACCGGCAGTGTTTTTTCCCCGGCGGTGTACCACCAGTGGTAGAACCCCAACCCGGCAGCGGCGGCCACCACCCACACTCCGGCCAGGATGAGGGCGAACCGCCAGCGCGCCACGAACTCGTTGGTTCCCGGCACCAGAACCGGACGCGCCACCGGAGTCGCATTCAGCGTTGGAATGGGATCGGGGGTGACCGCGCGCAGAAACGCATCCGTGTCGTCGCGTTCCAGCGCGCTGAAGGCCTGCGGCGCGGGCGAATCCGGTTCGTCGAAAGCGATATCGAGAACGGGTTCGGACCCGGAGTCATCGGCCCGGAAGGGATCGGCCTCGTTGGTATCGGTCTCGTAGGCGGCATGGTTCAGCGGACCCGGATGCGGTCCGGTGTCGAAGATCGGTGCCGGGTGCGGTTCGGTGGTGGGGGCCGCGGTTGTCTGGGAGCCGGTGGTGAACATCGGCTCCAGGTCAGAACCGGTGACCGGGGCGGACGTGGTGTCAGTCACCGGAGGCCACCTGGATCAGCAGCAGCACCGATAGCCAACCGGGGGCCATCGCCAAGATGAAGGCGCCCAGTGCGGTGACCCAGCGACGGCCGGAGGCCAGCACCAGGAGTAATCCGACCAGGCTTGGTATCCCGACAACCAGCGCCACCACCAGATCAGGGCGAAGGTTGTCATCAACCATCAGCTTGGCCACCACGGCAGCCCCCTGGCCGGCGACGCAGCCCAGCAGCAACGCACTTGTGAGCAGCCATGCCCGAGGCAGGGGAATCACACCGAAAACGATACGGGGCTGCTACTGGTCTAGGGCGCAGCGACGTCGGCGTGCCGGGGAGGTATTTCGCGGACCTGCGGGCGGGCCCCGCGCTCGTAGTCCGCACCGGTCAGCGGCGGATCGGCGAGCAGCAACTCCACCTCCGCGGCAGTGAACGCCCGACCCCGACTCAGGAAGCGCACCCCCTCGGGCGTCTCGAGGCTGAACCCACCACCACGGCCCGGAACCACGTCAATCACCAGTTGGGTGTGTTTCCAGGTGTCGAATTGCGGCCCGGATATCCACACCGGGGCTTCTTGCACAATGCCGAGCAACACATCACGATCACCGACGATGAACTCGCCCTCGGGGTAGCACATCGGCGAAGATCCGTCGCAGCAGCCGCCGGATTGATGAAACATGACCGGCCCGTGCCGCACCTGGAGTCGGCGCAGCAGGTCGGCAGCAGCGGCGGTGATCAATAACCGCGGGGGCGCAGTGGGCATGGGCAACCAACGACTCCTGGCCGTGCGAACGTGGAGGATCACAGTACCGTGTCGGTCGTGAGGTTGATAAAGATTGTCGACGACCCCCATCTTTGGCTGGAGGATATCGACGGCGACGACGTGCTCTCCTGGGTTCGCGCGCGAAACGAAACCACCGTCGCGCAATTGGGCGACGCACGCTTCGAGCTGATGCGAGCGGAGGCATTGGAGGTGCTCGACACCGACGCACGCATCCCCTACGTGCGGCGCCGAGGCAAGTTCCTCTACAACTTCTGGCGCGACGCAACCAACCCCCGAGGGCTATGGCGCCGGACGACCCTGGACAGCTACCGCAGCGCGACTGGCGGGTGGGACGTCATCATCGATCTCGACGAGTTGGCTCGCAGCGACGAGGAGAACTGGGTGTGGGCCGGGGCAGACGTCATCGAACCCGACCACACCCGCGCACTGATTTCCCTCTCGCGCGGAGGCTCCGATGCGACGGTAGTTCGCGAATTCGATATGGGGACAAGAGATTTTGTGGTCGACGGGTTCGAACTCCCGGAGGCGAAGTCCCGGATGTCATGGGAGGACCACGACACCGTGCTGGTGGGCACCGATTTCGGACCGGGATCGCTAACCAACTCCGGCTATCCGCGGGTGCTCAAGCGCTGGCGACGCGGGCAGGCACTGGCCGAGGCTACGACGCTTTTCACCGGATCGCCCACCGACGTACTCGTCTCCGCCGGGGTGGACCGGACCCCCGGCTATGAGCGAACCTTGGTCTTCCGGGCCATCGACTTCTTCAACGACGAGGTTTACCAACTGCGCGCCGGTGAGTTGATTCGGATCGACGCGCCGACCGACGCCAGCCTGTCGGTGCACCGGGAGTGGCTGCTGATCGAGTTGCGCTCCGACTACTACAGGGGTTCCGGCACCTATCCGGCAGGCTCCCTACTCGCGGCTGACTATGAGCGCTTCCTGGACGGCACCGCCGACGTGAGTGTGGTGTTCTCCCCGGACGAGCACACCTGTCTACATCAGTACGCATGGACACGCGACCGGTTGGTGATGGTCACCCTGGCCGACGTGGCCAGCAAAACCGAGATCGTCACACCCGGGACGTGGCACCGCGAAGCGGTACAGGGAGTCGGCGATGCCGAGACCTTCGCCAGCACGGTGATCGTCGCCGCCGACCCCACCGGCGACGAGATCTTTCTGGACTCCAGTGGATTCCTGACTCCCTCCCGCCTGCTACACGGTCGTGCGGGCGACGAATTGACCGAGATCAAGCGGGCACCCGCGTTCTTCGACTCGGCCGAGATGACCGTCTCCCAGCACTTCGCGACATCCGTCGATGGCACTCAGGTGCCCTATTTCGTTGTGGGGCAGTCTGATTCACAATCTGAGGGCCCGACCCTGCTGGGGGGATACGGAGGGTTCGAGGTGTCCCGCACGCCGGGGTATGACGGGCTGCTGGGCCGACTGTGGCTCGCCCGCGGTGGCACCTACGTGCTGGCCAATATCCGCGGCGGCGGGGAGTACGGCCCGGGCTGGCACAACCAGGCCATGCGGGAGGGTCGACACCGAGTCGCTGAGGATTTCGCCGCCGTCGCCGCCGACCTGGTGTCCCGGGGAATCACCGATGTCGCCCACCTCGGCGCGCAGGGCGGCAGCAACGGTGGCCTACTGATGGGCATCATGGCGACCAGGTACCCGGAGTTGTTCGGTGCACTGGTGTGCCAGGTACCACTCCTGGACATGAAGCGTTTCCACCTGTTGCTGGCCGGTGCCTCCTGGGTCGCGGAGTACGGCGATCCGGACAATCCAGCGGACTGGGAATTCATCGGCGAGTACTCGCCGTACCACAACATCGTCGCCGAACGGCCGTATCCTCCGATGCTGATCACCACGTCGACACGGGACGACCGCGTTCACCCGGGTCACGCGCGCAAGATGACCGCCGCACTCGAGGTAGCGGGGCAACCGGTCTGGTACTACGAGAACATTGAGGGCGGTCACGCCGGTGCCGCCGACAACGCCCAGAGCGCTTTCAAGGCGGCGTTGTGCTACTCGTTCCTGCAGCAGGTGCTCGGCCGGGGTTAGTCCGACGAGTGGGCGCGGCCGACGATCAAGGGGTCGGCCGCACCGACCACCTGATGGTCCTTGTTGTCGTAATCGAACTTACCCAGCACGTGACGCATCGCGTTGATGCGGGCGCGCTTCTTGTCGTTGCTCTTGATCACCGTCCACGGGGCTGCCTCGGTGTCAGTCCAGGTAAACATGTCTTCCTTGGCCGCGGTGTAGTCGTCCCACTTGTCCAGCGATGCCAGGTCGGTCGGTGAGAGCTTCCACTGCCGCACCGGATCAACGTGCCGGATGGCGAAGCGGGTGCGCTGCTCAGACACCGACACCGAGAACCAAAGTTTCGTCAGGCTGATGCCGTCGTTAACGAGCATCTGTTCGAAAAGCGGTGCCTGCCTGATGAACTCGGCATGCTGCTTACCGGTGCAGTAGCCCATGACACGTTCAACGCCCGCGCGGTTGTACCAGGACCGGTCGAAGAGCACGATCTCCCCGGCGGCGGGCAGGTGGTTGACGTAGCGCTGGAAGTACCACTGGGTACGTTCCTTCTCGGTCGGCTTCTCCAGGGCGACCACCCGTGCGCCGCGTGGATTCAGATGCTCCATGAAACGTTTGATGGTGCCGCCCTTGCCCGCGGCATCGCGACCCTCGAAAACGATCACGTGGCGGTGGTCGTTGCGCTGCGACCACTTCTGCAGTTTCAACAGTTCGATCTGCAGGAGTCGCTTCTGCTCCTCGTACTCATCGCGAGACATCCGATGGTCGTAGGGATAGTTCTCCCGCCAGGTGTCGACGGCGGTGCCGGCCGGGTCGATCAATACCGGGTCGTCATCGTCATCGTCAAAGACGGTGTAGTTCTCGAACTGTGTGGTCACCCGGGAAAGCTAACCACCCCGGGCGACGCGGGGGTTACCAATGGATGAACGTGCGGTTTACAGGCGCAGCCGGAGCTTGCGCAGGATCGACGCCGCGACCGCCACCAGGGATGTGCCCAGCAGCAGTGCGCCCAGCGAATCGGTGATGTTGTGCAGGCCGACGGACTCTCCCGCGATACCGAGGAGAACGAAGACCACCGCGGCGGCGGCCAGCCACCGACGCACACCGACCGCCAGCACAAGCATCCCCAACACCACGACCATCAACGTGGTCTGGCTGCTCGGATACGCCGGACCCGCCCCCGGCGGCGCCCCGAACAGCCGTTGGAAACCTGCCGCGGCCCCGATCGACACCATCGGAATGACCAGGATCATCGGCAGCGCGGCCCACAGTCGTCGGTACAGCGCAGCTCCCAGTGCCGCGATCAGCACGGCGTTGGCGGTACGTGGATCGGTGAACAGCAGCAGCCACTGCGGCGGCCCTGAGAACTGCGACACCCCAGGGACCTGCGGCGTCCCTCCGTTCAGTGGGGCGGCGCCCTCCCGGACACCCAGGCCGAGAAGCACCATCAACGGCATACCGACAAAGGGCCACCCCAGCAAGGTTTTGTCGATCAGCGTGCGATCCCTCCGGCGTCGTCTACTCCCGCGACGTAACCTGCTCCTATGAGCTATGACCTCGTCATCCGCAACGGTACCGTCGTCGACGGCGTCGGCGGCGAACCATGCTGCGGCGATGTCGCGGTGTCCGGTGGCGTCATCGTCGCGGTGGGCACCGTGGAGGCGCCGGGTGCGCTCGAGATCGACGCCACCGGAATGCTCGTCACACCGGGGTTCGTCGACCTGCACACCCACTACGACGGCCAGGCGATCTGGTCGGATCGAATGAGTCCGTCGTCATCACACGGGGTGACCACCGCGGTGATGGGTAACTGCGGGGTGGGCTTCGCGCCATGCCGACCCGAGGATCACGACGTGCTGGTCGATGTGATGGCCGGGGTGGAGGACATCCCCGGCGTGGTGATGACCGACGGATTGCCGTGGGACTGGGAGACCTTCCCGCAGTACCTCGATGCGCTGGATTCCCGACGTCGCGATATCGACGTCGCGGCCTACCTACCGCACTCCCCACTGCGGGTATATGTCATGGGCAAGCGCGGAGCGGACTGCGAACCCGCGACACCCGAGGACCTGGCGCTGATGCGCAAACTCGCCGCCGAGGCCATCGACGTTGGTGCGCTGGGTGTTTCATCGTCACGGTTCGCGTTCCACAAGACCGGCAGCGGCGCGCCCATCCCGACGTACGACGCGGCCTACGACGAGATCTCGGCGATCGTTTCGGGTGTGGCAGACGGTGGCGGCGGCCTGCTGCAATTCATCCCGGATATCCCGGCGGGTGGCTACGAGCGCGTCCTGCAGCAGGTGTTCGAGGCCGCGAGCGACGCACACGTGCCCGTCACCTTCACCCTGACGACCGGCAACTCCGGCGATCCGATTTGGCCCGGTGCGGTGAACCTGATCGAGAAGTTCAACGCCGCCGGCGCGGAGATCACCGCGCAGGTTTTCGCCAGGCCGATCGGCCTGGTGATCGGCCTGGAACTGACGGCCAACCCGTTCGTGCTGTACCCGAGTTATCAACAGATCGCGGACCTGCCACTGGATCAACGGGTGGCGCAGATGCGTAAGCCAGAGGTGCGGGCGCGCATCCTGGCCGACAAGCCGGGCGACGGACACCCGTTCATGTACTTCGCCCAGGCGTGGGAGTGGATGTTCCCCCTCACCGAACCAGCGAACTACGAGCCCGAGGCCCACGAGAGCATCCTGGCTCGGGCACGGGCCCGCGGCGTCAGCCCACTGGAGGAGGCTTACGACCGGCTCCTCGACGACGACGGCCGGTCGATGATGCTAGTGGCGCTGGCCAACTTCGAAAACAATTCGCTGGACACCGTCGCCGAGTTGATCCGTCGCGACGACGTGGTCCTGGGCCTGGGTGACGGCGGCGCGCACTACGGGATGATCTGCGACGCCAGCTATCCCACGTTCGTGCTGGCGCACTGGGCCCGTGACCGGGCTTCTGGTCGACTGAGCGTGGCCGAAGCGGTGCGGCTGATGACCTCGGTGCCGGCGCGGGTGGCCGGACTCGCCGACCGGGGCCGTATCGCGCCCGGCTACAAGGCCGACCTCAACGTCATCGACCACGCCCGCCTGACCTTGCACAAGCCGACGATCACCCATGATCTACCGGCCGGTGGCCGCCGCCTGGACCAGACGGCGGACGGTTACGTCGCAACGATCGTCTCCGGAGAGGTGATCGCCACCGACGGTGTGCCGACGTCGGCTCGGCCGGGACGCCTCATCCGCGGTCGACAGCCTGCGCCGGCGGTTTAGCGTCCACCGCCGATTGTGGGCTCTGTGCACGCAACAACGAAGAAACTCGTGCATGAGGCCCACGGTCGGCATCAAATCGGGCAACCGGCCGCGCGAAGTTTGCCTCGGATGCGCTCGACGAGGATCGATGGCCGGGCCAGCATCGCAGCGCTCACGCGCACGACTGTCCAGCCAGCCGTCTCCAGCAATTCGATGCGTTCGATGTCCCACGCTCGTTGCTTGGCGTCAGTCCAGTGCTGCACGCCGTCGTATTCGACAGCTACCTTCCATTCCCGCCATCCCATATCGACGCGAATGCGGAGATCGCGAAACTCGATCTGAGTTTCGGGGGGCGGAAGTCCACCACCGACAATGATCAGCCGCAGCCTGCTCTCCTGCGGAGATTCGGCACCGCTGTCGGTCAAGTCGAGGGCGGTGCGCAGGCGCGAGACACCGCGCGCACCCCGATGCCGATCGGCCAGCAGGCAAACCTCGCCAGGAGTGACGCCGGTGACACGAAGGAGAGCGTCAATAATTGGGACGGCCTGCGGTACTGGGCGATTCCGCCCGATATCGAACGCCGTCCGAGCGGGTGTCGTCGCGTTCACCCCGTCGACTTCACGCGCTTCGTCGGCTTCCAGATCCCACGAATGGACGATGATGCCAGCCGGGGCGTGGCGATCTGCTCGAATGATCTCGGCCGGATCCCCGGCATCGAGCCACTGCGTGCCCAGCACTGCCGCAGCCGAGAGGCCGCACAAGGTAGCGCCCGTGGACAGCCATGCGGCCCGCGCCCGTAACCGCGCAGTCAACTCGACGTCACGGTGCAGGTAGACGTCCCGGTAAATCGCCCTGTGATGCCGGGCAAGTCCGCGCCGGGTGAGTTCGCCGCGGTGCACCGCAGCACTGCCGAGGAAGGGTTCCATGTGGACAAGCTCGCCAGGATGTCTGACGAACGTGGGTGCTGTGCGCGGAAGTTCACGCCGATCTGTGCATAGTCCCCACACTGGGGACACGAAAAAGCCCGACTCGCGACAGCGAGTCGGGCTTTTTCGTTGGGCGACTTTAGAAGTCCATGCCGCCCATGCCACCGGTCGGGTCGCCCGCGGGTGCGGACGCCTTCTCCGGCTTGTCGGCGACAACGGCCTCCGTCGTCAGGAACAGCGCCGCGATACTCGCCGCGTTCTGCAGCGCTGAGCGGGTGACCTTGACCGGGTCGGCGACGCCGGCCTTGAGCAGGTCCTCGTACTCGTTGGTGGCTGCGTTAAGGCCGGTTCCGGACGGGGAGTTACGGACCTTCTCCGCAACCACACCCGGCTCGAGGCCGGCGTTGAAGGCGATCTGCTTCAGCGGTGCCTCGAGCGCAACGCGCACGATGTTGGCACCGGTCGCCTCGTCACCGACGAGCGTCAGCTCATCGAGCGCCGGAGCGGCCTGCAGCAGAGCCACGCCGCCACCGGCGACGATGCCCTCCTCGACGGCGGCCTTGGCGTTACGCACCGCGTCCTCGATGCGGTGCTTGCGCTCCTTGAGTTCCACCTCGGTGGCAGCTCCGGCCTTGATCACCGCAACACCGCCGGCCAGCTTGGCCAGGCGCTCCTGCAGCTTCTCGCGGTCGTAATCGGAATCGCTGTTCTCGATCTCGGCGCGGATCTGAGCAACCCGGCCGGCGATGGCCTCCGAGTCACCAGCACCCTCGACGATGGTGGTCTCATCCTTGGTCACGACGACCTTGCGGGCCTGGCCGAGCAGCGAGACATCGGCGGTCTCCAGAGAGAGTCCGACCTCCTCGCTGACGACCTGACCACCGGTGAGGATGGCCATGTCCTGCAGCATCGCCTTGCGACGGTCACCGAAGCCCGGCGCCTTGACGGCGACGGACTTGAAGGTGCCGCGGATCTTGTTGACGACGAGGGTGGACAACGCCTCACCCTCGACATCTTCGGCGATGATCAGCAGCGGCTTGCCCGACTGGATGACCTTCTCCAGCAGCGGAAGCAGATCCTTGACGGTCGACACCTTGGAGCTGACCAGCAGGATGTAAGGATCCTCCAGGACGGCTTCCTGACGCTCGGCATCGGTCACGAAGTACCCCGAGATGTAACCCTTGTCGAAGCGCATACCCTCGGTGAGCTCAAGCTGCAGGCCGAAGGTGTTGGACTCCTCGACGGTGATGACACCCTCGTTGCCGACCTTGTCCATGGCCTCGGCGATCAGGTCACCGATGGTCTGGTCGCCGGCGGAGATGCCGGCGGTGGCAGCGATCTGCTCCTTGGTCTCGACCTCTTTGGCCGACTTCAGCAGGGTCTCGGTGATCTTCTCGACGGCCTTCTCGATGCC
>CAMDFY010000033.1 GCA_945897705.1 Bifidobacterium breve
ACCAGACCACCCTCATTAACCACGGCGACGACGGGCGCCGGGGCGCCGGTGGACCCCAGCAACCGGCACAGGCCCCGGGCCGCCGCCAGATCATGACGTGCATCCACCAGGGCGACGTCGGCCGCACCGGCGTCGAGCAACGAGGAAACCTCGCTCGGCGCGCAGCGCACGGTGTGCGCCAGCAGCGACAACGAGGGCAGCACCGAGTCAGGATTCGGATCAGCAGTCAGAAGTAACAGGTCCAACGGTTTCTCCAGGGTCGGAGTCACTCTAACCCCCGACCTGCCGTTACCGGCGATTCGGTGGGCCGGAAATCGTGGTGGGGGAGAATATCGGCGTGCGAAGGCAAGTGGCGGCGGTGGCGACGGTGCTCACGGTCGTCGCAGGCGGCGTCGGCGTCGACACCGCGGCCGCGATCTATGCGGAATACCAACTCTCGCGTCATGTCCGCTCCGCCACCGGCCTGCCCTTCGATCCGTGGGTGGCGATCCTGGGCTTTCCGTTCATCCCCCAGGCGCTCGCACACCGATACCGCGAACTGGAGATCAGGGCCGGCGGCGTCGATCACCCGGTGGTGGGCAAAGTCGCACTCGAGGCGACCATGCACGATATCGGTTTGACGCAGGCCTCCTGGCTGATGCGGCCCGACGCCGATCTGCCGGTCGGCAAGCTTGAGAGTCGGATCATCATCGACTCCCGCCACCTGGGCGGATTCATCGGCGTCAAGGACCTCTCGGTAGGGGCGCCCGCGGCCGACACCAACGACGCCACCGGTGGCACCACGGAATCCGG
The DNA here is from genome assembly GCA_945897705.1 of Bifidobacterium breve. Classification (GTDB taxonomy): domain Bacteria; phylum Actinomycetota; class Actinomycetes; order Mycobacteriales; family Mycobacteriaceae; genus Mycobacterium; species Mycobacterium aquicola. The sequence continues at coordinate 793 of CAMDFY010000033.1, forward strand.
CATCTCCGGCAACAGGGGACTGGTGTTCACCGGTACTCCGACGAGCGCCGGGTTCGACAAGCGGGTGAGTGTCACCGTCGACCTGTCCGTCGCCGGCCCCGAGCAGACGACGCTGATCTTTACCCCGACCGCAGTGGTGATAGGTCCGAACACCGCCGATCAACCGGTGCCCAGCGACAGGCGTGCGGCTGTCCTCGGCGCGTTCGCGGCCACCATGCCCGGGCAGCGACTGCCGTTCGGCCTGCGACCGACCACCGAGGGCGCCCGGGGCTCGGACATCATCATCGAAGGCATCGACACCAACGTCACCGTACGACTCGATGGTTTCACCCAATCATGAGTGCCCTTGTCACCGCGACAGCGGCTATCGCCGCTGCCCTGGGGCTTGCCGGCGCGGCGGGAGTACTGCATAACCGGCGTTCGGGGGTATTGCGCGACATCGCCGACCCGGCCGACCTCGACACCACCGACTTGGGGCTTTCGCTGACGGCGCCGACGATCGTGCACTTCACCGCCGAATGGTGCGGTCCCTGCGCCGCGGTACGCCGGGTGATCGATCAGGTCTGCGCCGAGTTGCCCGAGGTCGCCCACGTCGAGATCGACATGGACGCCGCGCCGGCTGCGGCGCGCAAACTCTCGGTGCTGTCGCTGCCGACGACGTTCATCTTCGACGCCGCCGGGCGCCAGCGTTACCGGTCCTCCGGTGTGCCGAAGGCAGCGGACCTGCGGGCGGCGATCGAAACCCTATTGGCCGCGGGGCCCGGCGGTTGGGTATGATCTACGACGTGCACGCCCGCATTGAGCCGATGCTCACCAAACGCCGCGCAGTCGATCTGTGCCGCACCGCGGGCTGTTGTTGTTGCTGTAGCTGCTGAGAAGCCGCCGAACCTTCGTTTCGTCGCGTCGCTTCCGGGTAGCGCCCGGATCTCATCGGTCCCGCCAGCAACAGGAGCTTGTCATGACACTCAACACCGCTACGCACTCCGTCGCCACCGATCAGGTGGACGTCCGCGGTCCGCGCTTCGCCGCGTGGGTTACCAGCGTCGTCCTGCTGTCGGTACTCATCGTCTCGGCTTTCAGCACATCCGCCGCCGCGGTCATCCTGGCCGCACAGTCAGCCGCCTTCGCCCTGGGTGCTGTTCGCGGTCCGCGCCGTCATCCCTATGGCCGGATCTTCGCCACGCTGGTGGCGCCGCGCCTGGGCCCTGCCACTGAACGCGAACCAGTTCCGCCATTGAAGTTCGCCCAACTGGTAGGCCTGCTCTTCGCACTCGTGGGTCTGGCTGGGTTCGCGTTCGGCGCGCCGATCGTGGGCGTGATCGCCACCGCGTTCGCGTTGGCCGCAGCCTTCCTCAACGCGGCGTTCGGGATCTGCCTGGGCTGCCAGCTTTATCCCCTGGCCGTCCGCCTGCGTCCTACGCAAGCCACCTGAACCCGCACCGAAAGGCAGAACCATTTCTCGCTCCGACGTGCTGGTCTCCACCGACTGGGCCCAGCGCAATCTCGACACCGAGTCCGTCGTCTTCGTCGAGGTCGACGAGGACACCAGCGCTTACGACACCGGTCACATTCCAGGCGCGATCAAACTCGATTGGAAGACCGATCTACAGGACCCAATCAAGCGGGATTTCGTTGACGCCCAACAGTTTTCGAAGCTGCTCAGTCAGCGTGGGTTAGCCAATGACGACACCGTCGTCCTCTACGGCGGCAACAACAACTGGTTCGCCGCCTACGCCTACTGGTACTTCAAGCTCTACGGCCACGACAAGATCAAGCTGCTCGACGGTGGCCGTAAGAAATGGGAACTCGATGGCCGGGCGATGTCCGCCGAACCCGTCAGCCGGCCGGCCACCAGTTACGCCGCGGCGGCGCCCGATACCAGCATCCGCGCGTTCCGCGACGAGGTGATCGCCGCCATCGGCACCAAGAACCTCGTCGATGTGCGCTCGCCGGACGAGTTCTCCGGCAAGATCCTGGCCCCGGCACACCTGCCCCAGGAACAAAGCCAGCGGCCCGGCCACATCCCCGGTGCGATCAATGTGCCGTGGAGCAGGGCCGCCAATGAAGACGGCACCTTCAAGTCCGATGAGGAACTGACCGCGATCTACGCCGCGGCCGGCCTCGACGACAACCGGGAAACGATCGCCTACTGCCGAATCGGGGAGCGTTCCTCGCACACCTGGTTCGTGCTGCAGGAGTTGTTGGGGCACAAAAACGTCAAGAACTACGACGGCAGTTGGACCGAATACGGCTCCCTGGTGGGGGCCCCGATCGAGTTGGGGAGTTGATCATGTGCGCTGCACCTGAGCAAGGGCAGAAGCTGCCCGCCGACGTCAACCTGGAGAAGGAGACGGTAATCACCGGACGGGTCGTCGACGGCGCCGGCCAGACGGTCGGCGGCGCGTTCGTGCGCCTGCTGGACTCCGCGCAGGAGTTCACCGCCGAGGTGGTGGCCTCGGCGGGCGGCGACTTCCGGTTCTTCGCCGCGCCGGGCACGTGGACGGTACGGGCGCTGTCGCGGGTGGGTACCGGTGATATCACCGTGGCCCCCTCCGGCGCGGGTCTGCACGAGGTCGACGTCAAGGTCGCATGACGACGCCCGCGCACGTCGAGGCGAGGCAGCGATAGACTCTGCGCTGTGGTGCTTTTCTTCGAAATTCTGCTGGTCGTCGCTGCGGTGGTCATCACCTGGTTTGCGATCTACGCGGTCTACCGCCTCATCACTGACGAGTCGTGACCGAAGGCGACATCGCCGGCAGCGCTGATCGAGCCGTCGCGGCCGCCGCCGAACGGGCCAAACAGACTGCGGGCCGGAACATTCCGGTGTTCGAGGACCTCCCGATCAGCGACACCGCGAACTTACGCCAAGGGGCCGACCTCAACGATGCACTGTTGGCTTTGCTGCCCCTGGTCGGTGTATGGCGCGGCGAGGGTGAGGGCCGCAGCCCGCACGGCGATTATCGGTTCGGCCAGCAGATCATCGTTTCCCACGACGGCGGCGACTACTTGAACTGGGAAGCTCGATCCTGGCGGCTCGACGAGACCGGCGATTTCCACAGCCCCGCGTTGCGCGAGACCGGGTTCTGGCGGTTCGTCGACGATCCAGCCGACCCGGGTGAGTCTCAGGCGATCGAGTTGCTCCTGGCCCATTCCGCAGGCTACGTGGAACTCTTCTACGGCCATCCGCACTCGCAATCCGCCTGGGAACTGGTCACCGACGCGCTCGCGCGCAGCAAATCCGGCGTGCTGGTCGGCGGAGCCAAGCGGCTCTACGGGATCGTCGAGGGCGGCGACCTCGCCTACGTCGAGGAACGGGTCGACGCCGACGGCGGTCTGATCCCGCACCTTTCGGCCCGGCTGAAACGGCATGTCGGATGATTCGCGTGCGTGTCATGGCCTCGATCGGCGCCGTCTGGTTGATCGCCGCCGTCTGGTTGATCGCCGGTTGTGCGTCGCAACCGGCGCCGCCTACCACCGATCCACCGCCTGCTGAACACGGCTCGCTGGCCGAATGCCTCAGCGCCAACGGCGTTGCGGACACCGGGCCCGCGGTTCTCGGCCCACCCCAGGGGGTCGACCCCCAGATCTGGGATCGGGCGATGCAGGCATGTTCGACGCTGGCGCCCGGCCCGGCCGGTCCTTAGCCTCGTCGCCATGCTTCCCGGCCAGCCCGAACACAGCTAGTCCGCACACAGCTAGTCCGGACATGAAGCGGCCCCCGAGCCTTGGTATCCAGGTTGGACGGACCGGGGGCTCGGGGGCCGGGTAGCTGCCTGGAATTCGCCAGCGCGCGCTGAGCGCGGGTGATTTCCGGCACCTCAATAGTTTCGCCGCTGCACTGACGTCCAGCGACGGCGTGCTGCTAGCGGGCAGCCACCTCACATGTCCAAGAAGAACTATTCAAAATTCCGGACCACCTCCTTTCCTGTGTACCCGCAACCGTACCCGCGTGCTCGGGGCGTGCCAAGCTTTTTTCCAGTCGGTCAGCGATCCCGCAGGATCGCCGTCTCGACCAGTTCGGCCACCACGTCCGCCAACGGCGCCGGCGGCAGTCGGCGTCCATCAAGGGTGTGCACCCGGGCAGCCAGCGTGATGCTCGATACCAGCCAAACCCCCTGTGCCGTAGACAGATCAGCGGGCCGCAACCGGTGATAGTCGCAGTCGTAACCCCGCGCCCGGGCGATCTCGAACAGCGCTTGCTGGGTCGTGCCGCGCAGGATCGGGTACCACGGCGGCGGAGTCAGCAGGCAGGGCCGCCCATCGGCCCCGGCAGCGACGATCACCACCGTCGATCGTGGACCCTCGAGGACGAACCCGTCGGTGCTGATGAAGATGACGTCGTCGGCGCCGCGGGCGGCCGCATGCCGAAGCGCAGCCATGTTGATTGCATAAGAGAGCGTCTTCGCTCCGGCCAGCAGCCACGGCATGGCATCGACTCCCGACGACGCCAGGCCGCGCTCGAGGAGCGCCGCCGACACTCCGTCACGCCGGGCCACCACCGCCCGGGGTGGCAACGAATTGATCATCAGGTACGCGGTTGGCTCCTGACCGAACTCCCGGCCGCGGCTGTACACCAATCGCAGCGCGCCCTCCGCGGACGTCTGTTGGGTCCAGAGCCGGACCGCAATGTCGATGGCGCGTCGCCAGGCGCCCAGATCAGGCTCCGGCAGTTCCAGCATGGCCGCCGAGCAGACCAGCCGGCGCAGGTGTGATTCGACCAGGCAAGCGCCGCCGTCGCGGATGAGCAGCGTTTCGAAGACACCGTCGCCGCGCACGGCCGCCAGGTCATCGGCAGTCAGCAGCGGGCTGGCCGGATCTCGGACAGCACCGTCGAGGGTTACGAGCACTGCGGCGTCGCCGGACATGGGCCGAAAGCCTACTGGCAGGCCCGTAGAGTTCGGAGGGTGTCCGCCGTGCCCGCCCCCGACTATTCCCCCGATGCCAGCGCGGTCTGGCACTACGGCGATCCGTTCGCCGAGCAGCGGTCTGCCGAACACGATGCGGTGGTGGTGGACCGCTCGCATCGGCCGGTCATCGCCGTGACGGGAGCCGACCGCCGCGCCTGGTTGCATTCCATCTCCACCCAGCACCTCACCGAGCTGTCCGACGGGGCCTGCACGGAGAACCTCAGCCTCGATGGCCAGGGTCGAGTGGAGGATCACTGGCAGCAGACCGAGCTGGGCTCGGCCTCCGACGGGGTCAGCTATCTCGACACCGAGCCGTGGCGCGGGGAGCCGTTGCTGGCTTATCTGAAGAAAATGGTCTTCTGGTCCGACGCCCACCCGGTCGAGGCCGATCTGGCGGTGCTGTCGCTGATCGGGCCGAAACTGTCCGATCCCGCGGTGTTGGAGGCGCTGGGACTCGACGCACTGCCTGCTGAGTCGACTGCGGTGAGCCTGACCGGCGGCGGATTTGCACGCCGGATGCCGGCCACATCCGATTCGATCGAGCTGGATCTCGTAGTGCCCCGCGCCGATGTCGACGCGTGGCTGGTCCGGCTGACCGCCGCCGGGGTGCGCCGGGCCGGCATCTGGGCCTTCGAGGCGCACCGGGTGGCGGCAGGGCGTCCCCGCCTCGGCGTGGACACCGATGACCGAACCATCCCCCACGAGGTGGGTTGGATAGGACCGCCCGGGCAGGGTGCGGTGCACTTGGACAAGGGCTGCTATCGCGGCCAGGAGACCGTGGCGCGGGTGCACAACCTCGGTCGGCCGCCCCGGATGCTGGTGCTCGTGCAACTGGACGGCTCCGGTGAACGCCCGGTGACCGGCGATCCCCTGCTGGCCGACGGACGACCGGTGGGCCGACTGGGCACCGTCGTCGACCATGTGGACCTCGGCCCGATCGCGCTGGCCTTGGTCAAGCGCGGCATTGCCGCCGGGACCGCGCTGACCACCGGTGGAGAGCATCCGGTCGCCGCCGAGATTGATCCGGACTCCGTACCGGCCGCCGATCACACCGGTGCCGGGCGTCGCGCGGTGGACCGCTTGCGCGGGGCTTGACCGGTGGAGCGTGCTTTTCACCGCTCGGCGAACGGGCCTGCGAACACTTCGCCGCGCGGCACGGTAAAGTGACGACAGGACACACACAACACTGACCGGAGCCGCCTGGCTGCAGGCCGCTCCGTTATTGCGCGAGGGGGTTCCCCCATGGGCCGCGGCCGGGCTAAGGCAAAGCAGACCAAGGTTGCCCGAGAGCTGAAATACAGCTCTCCGCAAACCAACTTCGAGCGGCTCCAACAGGAGTTGACCGGATCCGAAGCCGATGATGCGCGGGGTGCGGTCCACGGTTCGGACGACTCCTGGGACGACGACGGCCGCTGAGTCCCGGCCGGCTCGGCCGGCCCCGCTAAGGATCCGCCGGCCCCGCTAAGGATCCGCCGGCCTCGCGGCCGCGCAGGCCGGTCAGAACCGCGGGTGCCCGCCGACCAGCACCGCTCGGGGGGCGTCTTTGCCCTTGCGGACCCCGCCCATGATCCAGCAGTTCAGGTGGCGAGCTGTCAGGATGGCCAACGCGCGGTCGACGTCCTCCGGGGCGACCACGGCCACCATGCCGACGCCCATGTTGAAGGTCTTTTCCATTTCGGCGCGCTCGACGCGGCCGCGCTGAGTGATCAACCCGAAAATCGGTGCGGGAGTCCAGCTTCCGCGGTCGATCTCGGCGACCAGACCATTGGGGATCACGCGTTCGAGGTTGCCGGCCAAGCCGCCGCCGGTGACGTGACAAAAGGTACGCACCCCGGTTTCGGCGGCCAGTGCCAGGCAGTCTCTGGCGTAGATCCGGGTGGGCTCGAGCAACTCCTCGCCGAGAGTGCGACCGAATTCCTCGACATGACCGGCCAGACTCATCCGGTCGATCTCCAGCAGAACCTTGCGGGCCAGCGAATACCCGTTGGAGTGCAGGCCAGAGGACGCCATCGCGATCAGGACGTCGCCGGGGCGGACGCGCTCGGGACCGAGCACGTCGTCGGCCTCGACGATGCCGACCCCGGTCGCCGAGATGTCGTAGTGGTCGGGATCCATCAAGCCCGGATGCTCAGCGGTCTCACCGCCGAGTAACGCGCACCCCGCGAGCACGCAGCCGTCGGCGATGCCGGAGACGATGGCGCTGACGCGTTCCGGCACCGTACGACCGACCGCGATGTAGTCCTGCAGGAACAGCGGTTCGGCACCGCAGACAACCAGGTCGTCGACCACCATCGCGACCAGATCAAGACCGACGGTGTCGTGCTTATCCATGGCCTGAGCGATGGCGAGTTTGGTGCCCACCCCGTCGGTCGACGCCGCCAGCACTGGCTCCCGGTACCCGTTGCGCAGGGCGAACAGTCCGGCGAATCCGCCCAGGCCGCCACGCACCTCGGGCCGGGTGGCGCGATTGGCCAGCGGCTTGATCAACTCGACCGCCCGGTCACCGGCTTCAATATCCACACCGGCCGACGCATAGGAGATCAGGCCGTCTTGCTCGCTCATCGGCGCTAAGGCTACCGGCAGCCGTCGGGCCGCGGTCAACCGACGTTGCGGGTCAGCCATTGACTCAGTGGCGCCGCGGCTCGCAGCGCCGTGAGCACGCGATCCTTGGCCTTTACGGTGCCCATCCACGCGCCCACCGGCCAGGCCTTCATCACCGCCATGCCCTTGTACCTGAGCAGTTCGATCCGAGGATGGTCCGCGGCGGTCCCCCGCGGCGCGGTCTTGAGCACCTCGTGCGCCATGGTCGTGAAACCAGCCTCGCGCAGGGCGAGGATGATCGCGGCGAGTTCGGCACCGGACTTCTCCCGGGTGACGGCGGCGCGATAGCGCTGCAGAGCCGCCGAGTCGGGCATGTACACACCGCCGCCGGCAGACAGCCCGTCGGCGGAGAAGGACACGTAAGCCTGGCCCGGGCCCGAGCCCAGCGTCGCCGCGCAGGTGGTCTTATACGGCGTCTTATCGGCGCTGAAGCGCACGTCGCGGTAGGGCCGGAAGAGCTTTGCCGGCCCGAACTCATCAGCGAGTTCAGCGAGCAGTTGCTCCATCGGGGCGCGCACGCAGTCGTCATACACGGCTTTGTTCCGCTGCCAGTACGTCTTGGAGTTGTCGGCCGTCAGGCCCTCGTAGAACTCGACAGCCTCAACAGGCCACCCGGTGAACGCCATGGGATTCATTGTGGCGCAGTGGCGCAGTTTCCTGACGATGCCGTGACAGTTCCCGGCAGACTCGTGCGGGGATGGCCCGGCGGTGTTGAATGACGGTGACTGGGGCCAGCACAACGATCGGAGGCGCGGGTGGCCGCGAAGCAGCAGAGGTGCCTGGTGACGGGTGCCACCGGCTACATCGGCGGTCGCCTGGTGCCCAGGCTGTTGGAAAGCGGGTTCGCGGTTCGGGCGCTGGCCCGCACTCCAGACAAGCTGTCAAGTGTCCCGTGGCGCGACCGGATCGACGTCGCCCGCGGCGACCTCAGCGACGCGTCCTCCCTGGAGGAGGCCTTCGATGACGTCGACATCGTCTACTACCTGGTCCACTCGATGGGCTTCTCCAAGGACTTCGCGGCTGAGGAACGTCGGGCTGCCCAGAACGTGGTCGCTGCGGCCCGCCGGGCCGGGGTACGGCGCATCATCTACCTCAGCGGCCTGCACCCTGAGGGCACGGAATTGTCGAATCACCTGTCCTCGCGCACCACCGTGGGCGAGATCCTCATCGCCTCCGGCATCGAGACCATCGTGCTGCAGGCCGGGGTGGTGGTTGGCTCCGGTTCAGCGTCGTTCGAGATGATTCGTCACCTCACCGACCGACTTCCGGTGATGACCACGCCGAAGTGGGTACACAACAAGATCCAACCCATCGCGATCCGCGACGTGCTGCACTACCTCGTCGCCGCCGCTACCTGCTCCGTGCCGGAGTCGCGAACCTGGGACATCGGCGGCCCCGACGTCCTCGAATACGGCGACATGATGCAGATCTACGCCCAGGTCGCCGGGTTGCGCCACCGCCACATCCTGGTGCTGCCGGTTCTCACGCCGCGAATCGCGGCGCTGTGGGTCGGCTTCGTGACCCCGATCCCATCTGGGTTGGCTCGCCCACTGGTCGAATCACTGCACTGCGACGCGGTGATGAACAACCATGACATTGACACGATCATCGAGCCTCCCGAAGGGGGCCTGACTCCCTACCGGCGATCGGTCTCCCTTGCACTGGCGCGCATCGCCCGCGGCGATGTGGAGACCACCTGGAACACCGGCACCGCCGCGAACCTGCCCAGCGATCCGGACTGGGCCGGCGAGGTGGTGTACACCGACACGCGATCCCGGCACACCTCGGCCAACCCCGAGCAACTCTGGAAGGCGGTCGAGCGCAGCATCCCGGCGAATTGGCGAGTCGAGGAACGCGAACACGGACGCATCCTCAAACTGCGGGCCGATAGGCGCGGCCCCGGCGACCGCTGGCTGGAAATGCGAATCACCCCCGAGGGCAACGGAAGTCGCTACGAGCAGCAGGCCATTTTCTATCCGCGCGGACTACTGGGCCGGGTGTACTGGTTCGCCGGGCGACCACTTCAGGCGATGGCACTGGACCGCCGAGTGCGAAGGGTCACCTCGGCGGTCAGCTGAAAAGGTCAGGGACGACTGAGCGCCGACGCGTTGTCGTTGTCGGCCTGCACCGCGGCCAGCATGTTCTCCATTACGTTCTTGCCAAGTGCGGACGCGCTCGGTAGCTCGATCGGATACTTGCCGTCAAAGCAGGCGCAGCACAGTCTGCTGGCCGGTTGCTCTGTTGCCGCGACCATCCCCTGTTGGGAGATGTAGACCAGGGAATCGGCACCAATGGCCTGGCGTACCGACTCCAGCATCTCGCCGTCGTCGGTCTGGGTGCCCGGGGCGTTGGCGATCAACTCAGCCGGGGTGGCGAAGTCGATGCCATAGAAGCACGGCCATTTCACCGGCGGTGAGGCGATGCGCACGTGCACCTCGAGTGCGCCGGCCTCGCGAAGCATCCGGATCAGCGCGCGCTGGGTGTTGCCGCGCACGATCGAGTCGTCGACAACGATCAGCCGTTTTCCGCGGATGACCTCTTTGAGCGGGTTGAGCTTGAGTCGGATACCGAGTTGCCGAATCGTCTGGGAAGGCTGAATGAAAGTACGCCCGACGTAGGCGTTCTTCATCAGGCCCTGACCGAACGGGATGCCCGACTCCTGGGCGTAGCCGACCGCGGCCGGTGTGCCCGACTCCGGCACGCCGATCACCAGGTCGGCCTCGACCGGCTTCTCCCGGGCCAACCGGCGGCCGATGTCTACCCGGGTGCCGTGCACTGAGCGCCCGGCGATGACGCTGTCTGGGCGAGCCAGGTAGACGTACTCGAAGACGCAACCCTTCGGGGTGGGCGGGGCAAAGCGGGTGGAGCGCACCCCGTCGGCATCGATGGCCAGTAACTCTCCTGGTTCTATGTCACGCACGAAGGAGGCGCCGACGATGTCGAGTGCCGCGGTCTCCGAGGCAACCACCCAGCCGCGGTCCAGCCGACCCAGGCACAGTGGACGCACCCCGAACGGATCGCGGGCCGCGTACAGCGTGGTCTCGTCCATGAAAACCAAACAGAACGCGCCACGCACTCCCGGCAACAACTCGAGTGCGGCCTGCTCGACACTGGTGTCAGCGGCCCCCCCGGCCAGCAGTGCGCCGAGGATGTCGGAGTCGGTCGTCGCCGCTCCCGGAACGTTGTGGTTGATCAGGCCGGCCTTTCGAGCCCGGTCGGCGAGTTCAGTGGTGTTGACCAGATTCCCGTTGTGCCCCAAGGCAACTCCGGTGCCGGCGGCGGTGATGTGGAATACCGGCTGCGCGTTCTCCCAGGTAGTCGAACCGGTGGTCGAGTAGCGGCAGTGGCCGATCGCGACATGTCCGGGCATCGCGCCGAGGGTCTGCTCGTCGAACACCTGGCTGACCAGGCCAAGATCCTTGAACACCAGCACCTGAGAGCCGTCGGCGACCGCGATCCCGGCGGCCTCCTGCCCGCGATGCTGCAGTGCGTAGAGGCCGTAGTAGGTGAGTTTGGCGACTTCCTCACCGGGAGCCCAGACGCCGAAGACGCCGCATTCTTCCCGGGGTGATTCTTCCAGTTGGCCGGTCACGATATGGGCTGCTCCCTCGCGGGTGTCGGCTGTCGGTTTCTCAAGTCTACGGCTACGGACCGCTAAACCGGGAATCGAATCACCGGACGTCATAGGTCGCCGACCTGACGAAGGCTGACCAGCGGAAACCACGCCGAGATCGCCCCGGCGCGCGCTCCGGAGAGTCGCAGCAGACCCTCGGCCACGGCCTCGTCGAAGGTCTTGCGCCCGGTGACCAGCAGCAGCCAGGTTCGCGGATCAGTCTCCGTCACGTTCGGCGGTGTTCCGCGGGTGTGTTTCGGGCCCGAAATGCATTGCACCGCAACGAAAGGCGGAATCCGAACCTCGACGCTGGCACCCGGCGCCAGCGCGGCGAGGGCCCGGGCGGTGAGCCGGACAGCGGCGGCGATCTCCGCCCGGTCCGGTTCCGGGGCGGTGCCGTCGTTCAGCCATCCCGCGACCTTGACTACCGCGGCTCGAGTTGTCTCCGCATCGCCCGCACGCTGTTTGGGCATATTTCAGCAGCGTTCCGATGCGGGGTCTGCGGTGCGGGAGGCCACAGCGACAACGAGCAGACCTGCGGGTAGTAGTACCGCTGCGAGGATCGCGAAGATGAGATCGATCCCGCCGGCCGTTGACATGCCGGTGCTACCCAGCCGCTCCAGCATCGTGCTGGCCACCGCCACCCCGATTCCCCCAATCGCGATCATGGCGGTCAATGCGATTCCCGCGGCCTCACCGGCCCGTTGCGGGCTGACGACCGATTGGGTAGCCACGGTGGTAAAGGCGTAGACCAATCCCAGAGTGAATCCGCATGCCGTCAAGGCCGGCACGTACAACGCCCAGTCGCGGGCGGCCGCGAGCAGTCCCAGGCTGGCGGCGGCGAGTATGGTCGCGACGCCCATCACCCGCACCGGATGCCCGGCCGCCAGCCGTCCCGACAGCACGCCGCCGGCCGCGGCACCGGCAGAGGGCCCGAGAAAAACCAGCCCGGCCGCCAACGGGTCGAGTCCGCGAGCGTCCTGCAAATACACGGTGGACAAAAAAATTGTCACCCCGTAGGCGACATTGGCGATCGTTCCCGCGGCAACCAGCACGGTGAAGCGGGTGTTGCGCACCAAAGATAAGTCGACCAGTGGCCAACGCACCCGGCGTTCGACAACGACGAAAAGTGCGAGCAACGCGATGGCACCGGTGAATGCGCCGACGGTGGCAAATGACCACCAACCCCACGCCGGTGCTCGATCGAAGGTCAGCGTGAACACACCGATGCCGGCAGTCAGCAGGGCCAGGCCTGCGAGGTCGATCCGGCGCGGCGCCTCGGTGTCACGGGACTCACTGATCGCGAACGCCCCGATCAGCACGCAGGCCGCGGTCAGCGGGATGTTGAGCGCGAAGATCCACCGCCAGCCGACGGTCTGGGTGAGCATGCCTCCGACCAGCGGCCCGGCGGCGTTACCAAGACCGGCGATGCCGTATGCCAGCCCGATCATGCGGCCCGACTGCGCCGGGGGGAACGCGTTCGTGATGACGCTGACCGATGCGGGGAAGATCAGCGCCGCTCCCGCACCCTGAAGCGCGCGGAAAGCCACCAGCGTTGCCGCCGACGCCGCGATGGCACAGAGCAGCGATGCCAGCCCAAACAGCGCGATCCCGATCAGCAGGACTCGTTTACGACCGAAGATGTCGGCAAGTCGTCCCGCCGGCACCATCAGCGCGCCGAGTGTCACCATGTAGATGCTGATGATCCACTGCAAATCCGTTGCCGTGCTGCCGAAGTCGCTTGCCATCCGCGGCAGCGCAAGATTCATCGCGAAGTAATCGATCTGCACACAGAACAACGCCATCGATACAGCGACCATCAGCCATTTGCCGTTAGCAGGACCGACGTCGGCGCTGGCCGGGGTCCCGGTCATCCGAAAAGCCTGGGAAGCACTCCTTCGGACGTGCTCCGCAGTTCCTCCAGTGTCACCGTGAAAAATCCTTGAACCTCGACCGAATCCGATGCCGAGTCAGAGACCCCGACGCGGGTGGCGGGAAGACCGCGCGCCGCACACATCGCCACGAAGCGACTTTCCTCGGTGCGCGGTACCGCGACCAGGACCCGGCCGGCGGACTCGGAGAACAGCAGCACGAATGCATTGGCAACGGAGTCGTAGTCGCCGGGAAGGACGACACGACAGCCAGTTTCACCCGCCAGGGCGGCCTCAACGACGGCCTGAATCAATCCGCCTTCGCTCAGGTCGTGGGCTGCCGAGACCAGGCCGTCGCGGGAGGCCGCCGTGAGCACGTCGGCGAGTAGCTTCTCCCGCGAGAGGTCAACGGCGGGCGGAACACCGCCGAGATGATCGGCAGTGACCTGGGCCCAGATCGACCCGTCGAACTCGTCGCGGGTCTCGCCGAGCAGATACAACGATTCGCCCGGTTCGCTGCCCAAGCCGGTGGATAGCCGGCGGCGCACGTCGTCGATCACCCCAAGTACCCCTACCACCGGGGTGGGCAGGATCGGCGTCGACCCGGTCTGGTTGTAGAAGCTGACGTTGCCGCCGGTGACCGGAATGCCAAGGAAGGCGCACCCGTCGGCCAGTCCGCGGACCGCTTCGGCGAATTGCCACATCACCCCGGGATCCTCCGGAGAGCCGAAGTTGAGACAGTTAGTGACCGCGATCGGGGTGGCGCCGGTGACGGCGACGTTGCGGTACGCCTCGGCCAGCGCCAGTTGGGCGCCGGTGTAGGGATCGAGTTGGGTATAGCGACCGGAGGCGTCGGTCGAGACCGCGATACCGCGCCCGGTGGCCTCGTCGATGCGCAACACACCGCCGTCGGCGTGCTCGGCCAGCACGGTGTTGCCCCGCACATAACGGTCGTACTGCTCGGTGATGAATGCCCGACTGCACAGGTGCGGACTGCCCAGCAGCGTAAGCAGGGTCGCGCGCAACTCATCTGGAGTCTTCGGCCTCGGGAGTTTCGCACTGGTATCGGCGATCAGCGCGTCCTGGGTGTCCGGTCGGGCCAGCGGCCGGGAGTACACCGGGCCTTCGTGGGCAACCGTGCGCGGAGGCACGTCGACGACGGTCTCGCCGTGCCAGGTGATCGTGAGCCGGTCGCCCTCGGCGACCTCTCCGATGACTGTGGCCAGCACGTCCCACTTGCGGCACACGGCCATGAAGGGTTCGACGTTCTCCGGTGAGACCACCGCGCACATGCGTTCCTGGGACTCACTGGAGAGCACCTCGGCCGGGTTCATGTTCGCTGCGCGTAGCGGGACCTTGTCGAGTTCGATGGTCATACCGCCGTCCCCGGCGGACGCCAACTCTGATGTGGCACAGGATAATCCGGCACCGCCGAGATCCTGGATGCCGACCACAAGATGTGCGGAATACAACTCAAGGCAGCACTCGATGAGCACCTTCTCCATGAAGGGATCACCCACCTGAACACTGGGTAGTTTCTTGCGGCCGGTGCCGCTCTCATCGCCGGAGAAGGTGTCCGATGCCAGCACCGACACTCCGCCGATGCCGTCCAGTCCGGTGCGCGCACCGAACAGAATGATCTTGTTCCCGGTCCCCGAGGCGAATGCCAGGTGCAGGTCCTCGGTGCGCAACACACCTACGCACATCGCGTTGACCAACGGGTTGCCGGCATAGGACGCGTCGAACACCGTCTCGCCGCCGATGTTCGGCAGGCCGAGGGAATTTCCATAACCACCGATTCCGCGCACCACCCCGTCGAGCACGCGGCGGGTGTCAGGTGCGTCGGCGGCGCCGAAGCGCAACTGGTCCATCACCGCGACCGGCCGAGCTCCCATGGCCATGATGTCGCGCACGATGCCGCCGACACCGGTGGCCGCACCCTGATAGGGCTCGACGAACGAGGGGTGGTTGTGGGACTCGACCTTGAAGGTCACGGCCCAGCCGTCACCGATGTCGACGACGCCGGCATTCTCGCCGATCCCAGCCAGCATTCCGGCCCGCATCGCCTCGGTGGTGGTCTCGCCGAAATAGCGCAGGTGCACCTTGGAGGACTTGTACGAGCAGTGCTCGCTCCACATCACCGAGTACATGGCCAACTCGGCGTCGGTGGGCCGGCGGCCGAGGATGTCGCGGATGCGCTGATACTCGTCGTC
>CAMDFY010000034.1 GCA_945897705.1 Bifidobacterium breve
CAGGCACTCAAGGACTTCCCGGACACCGATTTCGTCCAGGTGTACGGACTGACCGAGGTGTGCGGCGCGGTCACGGTGCTTTCGCCGCAGGCCCACCGCGACCAATCCCATCCCGAGCGGCTCACCAGCGCCGGCGAGCCCGCGCTGAAGGTCGAGGTCAAAGTGGTCAACCCCGACACCCTCGAAGACGTTCCGCAAGGGCAGCCCGGTGAATTGTGGTTCCGCACACCGCAGTTGATGGAGGGTTACCACAACAAGCCCGACGCCACCAAGGAGGCCATCACTGAAGACGGCTGGTTCCGCACCGGTGACATCGGCCGCGTCGACGACGGCGGGTTCGTCTTCGTCGAGGACCGACTCAAGGACATGATCATCTCCGGCGGGGAGAACATCTACTCCGTCGAGGTCGAACGTGCGCTGACCGACCATCCGGCGGTCGGGGACGCGGCGGTGTTCGGCATCCCCGACGAGAAGTGGGGCGAGTCGGTGAAGGCCGTCGTCGAATTGTCCAGCGGGCAGGAGGTCTCCCCGGAGGAACTCATCGCCTGGTGCAAAGAGAAACTGGCCGGTTACAAGTGCCCGCGCAGCGTGGAGATCATGGTTGAGTTGCCGCGCAACCCCACCGGCAAATTACTCAAGAAGGATCTGCGCAAGCCCTACTGGGAGAACCGCGACCGCGCCATCTGATGCCCGTCAACCACTGATGGACCTCGACGACCTGCTGGATCGTCTGCACGTCGTCGCACTACCGATGCGGG
Organism: Bifidobacterium breve; assembly: GCA_945897705.1. Lineage (GTDB taxonomy): Bacteria > Actinomycetota > Actinomycetes > Mycobacteriales > Mycobacteriaceae > Mycobacterium > Mycobacterium aquicola. Next base: position 759 of record CAMDFY010000034.1, read on the forward strand.
TGCGCTTCCGCGGCATCACGGTTCGCGAAGTCGCTCTCATCGACGGCCCCGCGGGCTGGGGCGAGTTCGGCGCGTTCGGGGAGTATCCGCCGCAGGAAGCCGCGTACTGGCTTGCCTCAGCGATCGAATCCGCCTACGGGACAAGGCCTCCGGCGCGGCGCGACTCGATTCCGGTCAACGCCACCGTCCCGGCGGTACCGGCCGGGCAGGTGGCCGAGGTGCTGGCCAGATTTCCCGGTGCGACGACGGCCAAGGTGAAGGTCGCCGAGCCGGGCCAGACCCTGGCCGAGGACGTGGCCCGGGTCAACGCGGTGCGGGCGCTGATCCCGACGGTGCGGGTGGACGCCAACGGCGGCTGGACGCTCGAGCAGGCGGTTGCGGCCGCGGCCGCCCTCAGTGCCGACGGTCCGCTGGAATACCTCGAACAACCCTGCGCCACCGTCGCTGAACTCGCACTCCTGCGACGGCGCATCGACATCCCGGTGGCCGCCGATGAGAGCATCCGCAGGGCCGCCGACCCGTTGGCCGTCGTGCGGGCTGGCGCGGTCGACATCGCGGTGCTCAAGGTCGCCCCACTGGGCGGCGTCGCGGCTCTGCTGCGTATCGCCGCCGCCATCGATATCCCGGTGGTCATCTCCAGCGCGCTGGACTCCGCGGTCGGCATCGCCGCCGGACTCGCCGCCGCGGCGGCGCTGCCCCGACTGGAGCATGCCTGTGGGCTGGGCACCGGAGGATTGTTCGTCGACGACGTCGCCGACCTCGCGGTCGCCGATGGCCGCCTTGCAGTGACCGACATCGTGCCCGACCCGGCCCGCCTGGCCGACCTGGCCGCGCCGGCTGAGCGGCGCGACTGGTGGATCGCGCGGGTGCGGGCCTGCCAGGCCCTGCTGCCCGCCCCGCACTGCTAGCCTCGCGCCGGTGACCACACTGGCCTACACCGACACCGGTTCCGGTGACCCGGTGCTGTTCATCGCCGGGACCGGCGGCGCGGGTCGCACCTGGCACATCCACCAGGTGCCGGCGTTCATCGCCGCCGGGTACCGCTGCATCACTTTCGACAACCGCGGCATCGGAGCCACCGAGGACGCCTCCGGCTTCTCCACCGATGAGATGGTCGCCGACACCGCCGAACTGATTGAGTCGGTGGTGGATGCTCCGGTGCGACTGGTCGCCATGTCGATGGGCGCATTCATCGCCCAGGAGTTGATGTTGTCCCGGCCGGAACTGCTCACCCGGGTGGTGCTGATGGGAACCCGCGGTCGGCTGGACGACACTCGCACGGCTTTCCGCGCCGCCGATCTGGAACTGGCCGATTCCGGCATCGAGTTGCCGGCCGGCTACGCGGCGAAAGTCCGCGTCCTGGAGAACTTCTCGCCCAAAACCATCAATGACGCCGCAGCGATCGGGGAGTGGGTCGAGATGTTCACCGCGTTCCCGCTCCCGCGCACGCCCGGCTGGCGGGCCCAGATGACCGTCGCGCCCACGGAGAACCGGCTGCTCGCCTACCGATCGATCGCCACTGAGGTGCTGGTGATCGGATTCGCCGACGACGTCATCACCCCGCCGGCGCTGGGCCGGGAGGTTGGTGAGGCCCTGCCGAACGGCCGCTACATCCAGATCGCCAACGCCGGCCACCTTGGTTTTCTGGAGCGGCCCGATGTGGTCAACAACGCCATGCTGGAGTTTTTCGCCGGAAGCCTGATGTGACACGCTGGTAGGCGTGAATCCCTCGACGGCCCAGGCCCGCGTCGTCGTCGACGAACTCATTCGCGGCGGCGTGTCCGACGTGGTGTTGTGCCCCGGTTCCCGCAACGCACCGCTGGCGTTCGCCCTCGCCGACGCCGACCGGGCGGGCCGGTTGCGGCTCCACGTGCGGATCGACGAGCGCACCGCCGGCTTCCTGGCCGTCGGCCTGGCCTCGGGCAGCGGTCGGCCGGTCCCGATCGCGATGACGTCCGGTACCGCGGTGGCCAACCTGGGTCCGGCCGTCGTCGAGGCCAACTACGCCCGGGTCCCGCTGATCGTGCTGAGCGCCAACCGGCCCTACGAGATGTTGGGCACCGGGGCCAACCAGACCATGGAGCAGTTGGGTTACTTCGGCACCCAGGTGCGCGCGGCGATCAGCACCGGCCTGGCCGAGACGGGCGCCGAGAGGCTTGAGATGCTCAACGCGCAGTGGCGCTCGGCCACCTGCCGGGTGCTGGCGGCGGCCACCGGGGCCCGCACCGCCAATTCCGGCCCGGTGCAGTTCGACATCCCGCTGCGCGAACCCCTTGTGCCCGATGCGGATTCGGATCCGAATGAGTTTCCGCTCGGCCGGCCAGACGGGCAACCGTGGACCTTAACCCCGCCGGTGACGTTCGACGAGCCGATTGATATCGACATCACCGAAGACACCGTCGTCATCGCCGGACACGGCGCCGGGGTGCATCCCAACCTCGCGCATCTGCCGACCGTCGCCGAGCCCACCGCCCCGCACGCGGTGACCCCACTGCACCCGTTGGCGCTCAGCCGGGTCCGCCCCCGGCAGGTCATCATGCTGGGCCGGCCGACGCTGCACCGCCCGGTCACCGCTCTGCTGGCCGATCCCGCGATCCCGGTGTACGCACTGACGACCGGGCCGCGCTGGCCTGACGTGTCGGGCAACTCCCAGGCCACCGGTACCCGGGCGCGTACCACCGGTACCGCGGACCCGCAGTGGTTGCGGCGCTGCGAGCAGGCCAACCGCAGTGCGCTGGCCGCGGTTCACGCCCAGTTGGCCGCCCATCCGCTGACCACCGGGCTGCATGTCGCTGCCGCGGTGGCCGCGGCGGTGCGCCCGGGTGACCAATTGGTGCTCGGCGCCTCCAACCCGGTGCGCGACGTCGCCCTGGTGGGCCTGAACACCGAGGGCATCGCGGTGCGGTCCAACCGTGGCGTGGCCGGCATCGACGGAACGGTGTCCACGGCCATCGGCGCTGCCCTGGCGCACACCTCCCGCACGATCGCCCTGCTCGGCGATCTCACCTTCGTCCACGATGCCTCCGGCCTGCTGATCGGCCCGACCGAGCCGACTCCGGCCGACCTCACCATCGTGGTGTCCAACGACAATGGCGGCGGAATCTTCGAACTGCTCGAACAGGGCGACCCCCGGTTCGCCGACGTCTCCGCGCGCATCTTCGGCACCCCGCACGACGTCGACGTCCTGGCGCTGTGCCGGGCCTACCACGTCGACTCCCGCCAGATCGAGGTCGACGATCTGCGCGGTGCCCTCGACGAGCCGCACGAGGGAATGCGGGTGTTGGAGGTCAAGGCCGACCGTTCCACCTTGCGGCGACTGCACGCCGACATCAGGGCGGCGCAGTGAACCGTCGCCTTCGGGTGTTGCTCAACAGTGCCCTGCCGCGACGCAATCCCGATCTCACCGACACCGGCGAACGGAAAGTGTTGCGCTGGACCAAGACCGGCGTGTGGATCATCGCCGCCGTCATCGGGCTGCAGGCGGTGCTCCTGGTGGCCGGAGCGTGGCGTAACGATCGTCAGATCGAGCGGAACATGGGCGTGGCCGAAGCCGAGGTGCTCTCGGCCGGCCCGCGTCGCTCGACGGTGGAGTTCGTCGGACCCGACCGCGTCACCTACCGTCCGGAACTCGGCGTCCTGTATCCCTCCGAACTGGCCACCGGCATGCGGATCTACGTGGAGTTCGACAAGGGCAGCCCGAATCTGGTTCGGGTACAGAACCGGAACGCCTCCCTGGCGATTATTCCGGCGGTATCCACGGCGGTGGTGGGGTGGTTGGTCTGTGCGGCGGCCCTGGCCGTTCTGGTGCGCCGCGAGCAACGACTGCCGGTAGCGTCACTGCGATGAGTCGGGCGTCGCTGGACAAGGACCCGCGTGCGGTGGCGTCGATGTTCGACGGCGTGGCACGGCGCTACGACATCACCAACACCGTGCTCTCCGCCGGCCGCGACCGCTACTGGCGCCGGGCCACCCGCGCCGCACTGCACGTCGGGCCCGGCGACACCGTCCTGGACCTGGCCGCCGGCACCGCGGTGTCGACGGTCGAGATCGCCAAATCCGGGGCATGGTGCCTGGCCGCGGACTTCTCGGTCGGGATGTTGCACGCCGGCCATCAGCGTCCGGTGCCCAAAGTCGGCGCCGACGCCACCCGCCTGCCGTTCGGCGACGACGTGTTCGACGCGGTCACGATCAGCTTCGGGTTGCGCAACGTCGTCGACACCGGCGCCGGCTTACGCGAGATGCTCCGGGTCACCAAGCCCGGCGGCCGACTGGTGGTGTGCGAGTTCTCCACGCCCGCGGTGCCGGTGTTCGCCACCGCCTACAAGGAGTACCTGATGAAGGCGTTGCCGCGGGTCGCGCGGGCGGTGTCGAGCAACCCCGAGGCCTACGTGTACCTGGCCGAGTCCATCCGGGCCTGGCCCGACCAGCCGGCACTGGCCGACCGGATCGAGCAGGCCGGCTGGTCACAGGTCAGCTGGCGTAATCTCACCGGCGGTATCGTCGCCCTGCATCAGGGGCGTAAACCGCGCTAGCAGAACGGCTTTCGGCCGTCCAGCAGGCGTGAACCGGCCCCGCCCACCCGCCAGGCCCGGGCCACCAGGTCGACGTCGTCGTCGCTGACGAGATTGCCCATCACTCGGACCGCGACTTGCATCAGGGCGGCCGAGCGCATCCCCAGCGGGCCTACCATCGGCAGGAACCGGGGCAGAGTCAGCAGCAGCCCGAGGCGGCGGGCCACCGAGAACCCGCGACCGTAGTGCGCCTGCAGCAATGCCGGCCACGCCGCTGTCGCCGGTTCGCCGGAGTCCAGCATCTGCGCGGCCAGTCGACCGGTCTCCAGGCCGTAGTCGATGCCCTCGCCGTTGAGCGGGTTCACGCACGCGGCCGCGTCCCCGATCAGCATCCAATTCTCACCCGCCACCCCGGAGACCGCGCCGCCCATCGGTAGTAGTGCTGAGGCGTGGGCCCGCGGTTGGCCGGTGAAGCCCCAGGCCGAGCGTTTGAGGTCGGCGTAGTGGCGCAGCAGCGGCCGCAGTGCCACCTCGGCGGGCCGCTTCGCGGTGGCCAGCGCGCCCACCCCGAGATTCACCTGGCCGTTGCCGAGCGGAAAGATCCAACCGTATCCGGGCAGCACCTGGCCGTCGGCCGTGCGCAGTTCCAGATCCGAGGAGATCCACGGTTCGTCCGCGCGCGGCGACGTCAGATAGGCCCGCGCGGCCACCCCGTAGACCGTCTGCTGGTGCCACTGCCGACCCAGTACCCGGCCCAACGGCGAGCGCGCGCCGTCGGCGACGATCAGCCAACGGCAGCCCACCCGCGATCCGTCGGCCAGGATCACCGCCTCCACCCGTCCGGCGCCGTCCCGGGCGACGTCGACGCACTTGCGCCCCAACGCCATGGCGGCGCCGGAGTCCGCGGCGACCTGACGGATGCGGTCATCGAGTTCGGTGCGCGGCACCGCGCTACTGGTCGCCGGGAACGACAAACCCGGCCAGCGCACCTCAACGTCGGTGCCGTAGCCGGCCATCCGCAGTCCGTGGTGGTGGATCCGGCCGTCCAGCCACTCGCGCAGACCGAGGGCGCGCAGTTCGGCGACCGCCCGCGGAGTCAAACCGTCCCCGCAGGCTTTGTCGCGCGGAAACTCGCAGGCGTCGATCAGGAGGACGTCGCGTCCGGTGCGGGCCGCCCAGGCTGCCGCCGCCGATCCGGACGGCCCGGCGCCGACCACGACGACGTCGGCCCGGACCTCCGATGCTGATGCGACCACGCTTCACAGTATGTTGGATCGGTGAGGACACCGGCGACTGTGGTGGCAGGCGTGGACTTCGGCGACCCCGAATTCGCCCAGGCCGTCCGCGACGGCGTGGCCCGCGTCGATGAATTGATCGCCGCCGAACTCAGCAGCGGCGATGAGTTGATGACCGAAGCCGTGCTGCACCTGTTCGACGCCGGCGGCAAGCGGTTTCGTCCGCTGTTCACCGTGTTGTCGGCCCAGATCGGGCCCGACCCCGACGCCTCGGATGTGGTCATCGCCGGCGCGGTCATCGAACTGGTCCACCTGGCCACCCTCTACCACGACGATGTGATGGACGAGGCGCAGATGCGCCGCGGCGCACCGTCGGCAAATGCCCGCTGGGGCAACAACATCGCCATTCTTGCCGGGGACTACCTGTTCGCGACGGCCTCGCGGTTGGTGGCGGATCTCGGTCCTGAGGCGGTGCGCATCATCGCCGAGACGTTCGCTCTGCTGGTCACCGGGCAGATGCGCGAGACCAAGGGCTCAGGCGTCGACGACGATGCCGTGTCGCACTACCTGAAGGTGGTCTCGGAGAAGACCGCATGTCTGATCGCCGCCGCCGGACGCTTCGGCGGAACGTTTTCCGGGGCCAATGCCGATCAGATCGAGCGACTTGGCAGGATCGGCGGGATCATCGGCACGGTGTTCCAGATCGCCGACGACATCATCGACATCGAGAGCGACCCCGACGAGTCCGGCAAATTGCCCGGTACCGATCTGCGCGAGGGGGTGCACACTCTGCCGGTGCTCTACGCACTCGAGGAGACCGGGTCGGCCGCCGACCGACTGCGGGAACTTCTCCAGGGCCCGGTGACCGACGACGAGACCCTGGCCGAGGCGCTGGGACTGCTGCGCGCCTCCGGCGGTATCGCCGCGGCGAAACTGACGGTTCAGCAGTACGCCGAGCAGGCCCGGGCCGAATTGGCCGGGCTTCCCGACGTGCCGGGGCGACGTGCGTTGGCTTCGCTGGTGGACTACACGGTTAACCGACACGGATAGCCGATCCGGAACTTTCGGGCCACGTCGGGGCGTTAGTCTCCCCGGAAGGACCGTTCGAGGAGGACTAGATGACCTGGCATCCCACCGCCAACCGGATGAAGACTTTCGTGCTGCTCGTCGGCATGTCGGCGCTCATCGTCTTCATCGGATCGCTGTTCCAGAACAAGTCCATCCTCGCCCTGTCGGTGTTGATGGCCGTCGGCATGAACATCTACGTCTACTTCAACAGCGCCAAACTGGCCCTGAGGGCCATGAAGGCCCAGCCGATCACCGAGGTGCAGGCGCCGGAGATCTTCGCGATGGTGCGCGAACTGTCCACCGCCGCGCACCAGCCGATGCCCAGCCTCTACATCAGTGACACAGCCAACCCCAATGCGTTTGCCACCGGACGCAACCCGCGCAACGCGGCGGTCTGCTGCACCACCGGCATCCTCAACCTGCTCGACGAGCGCGAGTTGCGCGCGGTACTGGGACATGAACTCTCCCATGTCTATAACCGCGACATCCTGATCTCGTGTGTGGCGGGCGCGCTGGCCTCCGTGGTCACCGGTATGGCGCAGATGGCGATGTTCACCGGCGTGCGGGGCGGCGGCCGTGGGCCCAATCCGCTGGCGCTGCTGCTGGTTTCGCTCCTTGCGCCGATGGCCGCGACGGTGATCAAGATGTCGGTGTCGCGCTCCCGGGAGTACCAGGCCGACGAGTCCGGCGCGCAACTCTCCGGCGATCCGTTGGCGCTGGCGTCCGCGTTGCGCAAGATCAGCGGCGGTGTGGAGCAGGCGCCTCTGCCGCCGAGTCCGCAGTTGGCGGATCAAGCGCACTTGATGATTGCCAGCCCGTTCAGCGCCAAGGACCGGATGGGCAAGATGTTTTCAACGCACCCACCGGTGCAGGACCGGATCGCCCGTCTGGAGAAAATGGCCCGCGGGGGCTAGTTACTGATCGCCGCCGGCAGAACCCGGACCTGAAGAATCCGGATCCGAAGAATCCTGGCCGGGCGAATCTGTTGTCGGTGCCGTGGTGGGCGGGCGGATCGTCTTGGAGGGGGGCTTGTGGCCGGTCACAGCACCAACGACTGAACCGATGGCGTCTCGGACGACGTCGAACGGACTGGTCGGCTTGACGGCCGGAATCTTGATGGTGCCGGGGCCGGTGGCCGACCCGTTCTTCCCCGGACCGAAGTCCGGCGCCGGCTTGGTGACCACGATGCGCGGGCGTACGGTGCTGGCGCTGATGTCGGGAAGCTTCGCTGCACTCGGCGGTGTCGCGTCGAGAGACGGGGCGTCGACCGATGGGCCGTCGACCGGCGGAGCGTCGGTCTGCGGCGCGGGCGTCTTCACCGCCGGAACCGATGCGGCAGGCAGTGGGGCCGGGCCGCCCGGCGGCGTGAACGTCGGCGTGTAAGCGGGCGGCATCAGGGCCTGGAGTGGCGCGGGCAGAGCCTCGGTCAACGTCTTGTAGGCCACGACCGTCATGTCGTTGACCTGCTGGACCAGCGCGACGACACCGTCGGGGTAGGTCACCGTCGTCACCTTGGTGACCGGGTCGGTGAGGCAACTGACCGACCCGGTGCAGTCGATCCGGCCCTGGGCGTCGACGACCGGCACTCGCGGCAGTGCCAGTGATTGCTTGTAGGCGGGGGCGGCCAGGGCCGCATCCCCGGCAGGCGCCGCGCCGAGACCCATACCGGCGTCGTAGGCAGCCTGGACCGACGGGTCGGTGAGGCCCTGGGGCATCCCGGGGTTCACCACACCGGGGTTCACGATGGCGGCAATCTCGCCGATGTCGCTGGAACCGGCGCCGATGGCCAGCAGGTCGGCTTCCTCAGCCGGTGCCGAGCCACCGAGGGCCTCGAGTGGCCCGCGGAGCGCCGACGTGATGAAGCCGTCGGGGGACTGCGTGGTGCTGGCCAGGACCATCAGGCTGGCGGCGACGCCCACCGCGAACACGCCAGAGCGCATCGCGTGGTTGGGGAGCCGACTCATTGCCCAACGGCCTTTCTAATTCTCAGGTTCTGCGTAGGTGAATCTTATGGTAGATCATCGCGGGCCGTTTCGATTACGTGTGTTTCCTGCTGATCGTCGTTCGGTACGGTGTTGTGATGTTCCTCAGGATCCTTCGTGGTGCCCTAGGGGCTGCAGTGGTTGCTGTGACGGTGGCGTCACCGGCCTGGGCCGACCCGGATCCGGCGCCGCTTCCCAACGTCAACGCCTACCCGCCGATCAGCCCGGTCGACTACTCGGCGATGAGCGGTAACTGGTACGCCTTCGCCGGGCCGGCCGGGGTCGTCTGCATCATCGATAGGAACAACGGCGGCTACGGATGCAGTGGTGCCCTGCCCGGAGCGCCCGAGGGGGCAAACCTGGTCAGCGCCGGCCCGGTCGGGTCGCCCACCTTCGCCAGCACTGGGCAACCGGTGTTCGGCGCGGCCGGTTCGGTCAAGCCGCTGCCGCCGAACACCCGGTTGAGCTTCCGGAGCATCAGCTGCGGCGTCGACGACAGCGGCACGGTGGCCTGCGTCAACAGCCGCGACCAGGTCGGTTTCGTCGTCGGCCCGGCGGGCACCTTCATCAACGGCGTCAACCCCATGTTGGATCGGCCCGACGGCGCCAACCCCTACCTGCCGGGCATGCCGGGCGGTTAGAAGCGGGTCCCGTCGACCTCGTGACCGGGCTTCTCCGCCATCAGGCCCTCGTAGGCCTGCTCGACGGTGGAGTTGTGGTTGACCACCGCGTCGACCTCGCGGGCGATCGGCATGTTGATGCCGTACTTCTCGGCGAACTCCATGATCACGCTGGCGGCCTTGACCCCCTCGGCGACCTGCGTCATGCCGGCCAGGATCTCGGCGATCGGCTTCCCGGAGCCGAGTTCCTCACCGACGCGACGGTTGCGGCTGCGCTGCGATGTGCACGTGACGATCAGGTCACCCATGCCGGCCAGTCCGGAGAACGTGTCCCGCTGTCCGCCGACGGCTTCGCCGAGCTTGCTCATCTCCCGGACCGCCCGAGTCATCACCATCGCGCGGGTGTTCTCGCCGATGCCCATTGCGTAGCCCATGCCGACGGCGATCGCATAGACGTTTTTCAGCGCCCCGGCGATCTCGACGCCCGCCACGTCGTCGGTGGTGTAGGTGCGAAATCGCTTGGTGCGGAACATACTTGCCAGATTCGACGCGAGATTGCGGTCCGGCATCGCCAGTACCGCGGCGGCCGCATAGCCCTCGGCGACCTCCTTGGCAATGTTCGGCCCGGCCAGGATTCCGGCCGGGTGCCCGGGGAGTACCTCTTCGACGATCTGGCTCATCCGCATGTTGGTGCCCTGCTCGAGTCCCTTGACCAGGCTCACGACCGGTACCCACGGCCGCAGTTCCTTGGCCAGTTCGCCGAGTACACCACGGAACCCGTGTGAGGGAACGCCCATGACGATGACGTCGGCGCAATGGGCGGCCTCGGCGAAATCGTTGGTGGCGCGCAGCGTTTCCGGCAACTCCACCTCCTCGCCGAGGTACGCGGAGTTGCGGTGGTTGGAGTTGATGTCCTCGGCGGTCTCCGCCGAGCGCACCCACTGCACCGTCGGCGCGCGCCGCGCACAGATGGAGGCGACGGTGGTGCCCCAGGACCCGCCGCCCAGTACGACGACTTGCGGTTCGCGACGTTCAGTTGTCATGCCGATTAACGTAACGCCGGAGGATTGGGTTTACCGAGAGTTGCCGAAACCGTCTGTTGCGCTCACCCGGTGAGCTGCCTGACCGGGGTCACCTGTCCGAACACCATCTCCTCGTCGATCTTGTCCCGGAAGCGGAAGTCGATGGCGTCGGCGAGGAAGTCCTGACGTACCACCCACGGCCGCTTGGCCCCGGACTTGGGCAGGGCGTGCGGGCTGCGCTGGACGTAGCCGGCCTGCAGATCCCAGGTCGGCTTCTCGGCGATGGGTTCCGAACCCAGGTGCGGGTAGGCGTGGGTATAGCCGTTGGCCCTCATGTGCTCGATCAGCTTGGCCGCCGCCCGGGCTGTCATGTCGGCCCGCAGCGTCCACGAGGCGTTGGTGTAGCCGATGCACCAGAACAGGTTCGGCACGCCGTCGAGCATGTGCGCCTTGTAGGAGAACCGGTCCTGCGGCTTGACCTCGGTGCCGTCCACGCTGACCCGCACCCCGCCGAGTGCCTGCAGTTGCAGACCGGTGGCGGTGACGATGATGTCGGCGTCGAGGTGCTTGCCGGACGTGCACAGGATGCCGTCGGCGTCGAAGTGGTCGATGTGATCGGTGATGACCTCAAGGCGGCCCTTGCTGATCTCCTCGAAGACGTCACCATCGGCGACCAGACACATCCGTTCGTCCCACGGGTTGTAGTTCGGTCTGAAGTCGACGTCCACCGGATAGCCCTGCGGCAGCAGGCTCACGTTCTGTCGGCGGACGAACGCGCGCACCGCGTTCGGGAAGCGGCGGGCGATCACCCACAGCACCTTCTCGAAGACCAGGGCGGCCGAGCGAATGATGGTGTACGAGGCCTGTTTCGGCAGCACCGTGCGCAGCGCGGCGTAAATCGGATTGACCCGCGGCATGGAGAACAAGTAGCCCGGCGAACGCTGCAACATGGTGACCTTCGCCGCCTTGCGGGCCAGTGCGGGCACCATCGACACCGCGGTGGCGCCGGAGCCGATCACGACGATCTTCTTGCCGGCGTACTCGAGATCATCGGGCCAGAACTGGGGATGCACCAGGGTGCCGGCGAAGTCGGCTGAGCCGGGGAAGTCCGGGCTGTAGGGCTTGTCGTAGTTGTAGTAGCCCGAACCGAAGAAGACGAACCGACTGCGGTAGGTCTTCGGCCGGCCGTCCTCGGTGACGTGGGTGGTCCAGGTGTCGGTGGCCGAATCCCAGTCCGCGGAGTGCACCTCGGTGCCGAAGTGGATGTGCGGGTAGATGCCGTGCTTGCGGGCGGTGTCTTCCATGTAGTCGCGGATCTGATCGCCGTCGGCGACGTACTCCTTGCCGCGCCATGGTTCCCACGGCCAGCTCAGGGTGAAGATCGAGGAGTCCGAGCGCACGCCGGGGTACCGGAACAGGTCCCAGGTGCCGCCGATGCGCGCGCGGCGTTCCAGGACCACGTAGCGGGCTCCGGGTGTGTGCTGACCGAGGTGGTAGGCCGCGCCGATCCCGGAGATGCCGGCGCCGATGACGACAAGGTCCAGGACGTCCGCCCGCGATTCGGCGGGGGTGGTGGCGGTCTCCGGCGTCAGGGTCATAGGTTCACCATAGGCAATCCACCGCCCGCCCGGCCAGCGCTTAGCGGTAGTTGACGAACTGCAGGGCGACGTCGAGATCGGCACCCTTGAGCAGGGCGATGACCGCCTGGAGGTCGTCGCGCTTCTTGGAGCTGACTCGGATCTCCTCGCCCTGGATCTGGGCCTTGACGCCCTTGGGGCCCTCGTCGCGGATCAGCTTCGTCACCTTCTTGGCGTTCTCGCTGCTGATGCCTTGCTTGAGGGTGCCGCTGACCCGGTAGGTCTTGCCCGACGGCTGCGGATCGCCGGCGTCGAAGGCCTTCATGGAGATATCGCGGCGCACGAGTTTCTCCTTGAACACGTCGACGGCGGCCTTGGCCCGCTCCTCGGTCGAGGAGATGATTTCGATGGCCTCCTCGCCCTTCCACTCAATGCTGGTGTCGGTGCCGCGGAAGTCGAACCGGGTACTGAGTTCCTTGGCCGCCTGGTTCAGCGCGTTATCGACCTCCTGGCGGTCGACCTTGCTGACGATGTCGAACGACGAATCCGCCACTTTCGGTGTCCTTCCTGGGGCTATCGGCTGGTTTGTGCTGTGGGTACATCCTCGTTGTACCCTGCTAGACGCATCATGCCGGGTCGCTTCGGTGAGGTGTACCAGGCAGGTTGCCCGAGCGGCCAATGGGAGCGGACTGTAAATCCGTCGGCTAACGCCTACACAGGTTCGAATCCTGTACCTGCCACGCGCGCGCGAGGGTTGCTAGCCGATTCGCGCCGCCGCCGATGACCGCGCTACAATTCTGAGAATTCGCTAAGTCACTTCGGGGGTATGTCATGAAGCACGGGCACATCAAGCACGTCAACAAGAGTCTTTCGGCCAACCACGTCGGCCGGGTCGGGGCACTCGCGGTCCTGCTGGGTGTGGGCGCGGTGTTTGCCGGCCTGCCCGCCGTCGCGGTGGCCGACACCGGTGCGGACGCTGAAACTACGGTATCGGCAACGACCGACACGGCCCCGACCTCCCCGGCGCGCCAGACCCGTGGCGCGCGCGGCGCCGATGACGCCTCCGGCGCTTCTGCGGCACCGACTGGCACCGGCAACGGGCGGACTGGTTCGGCGAATGCCGGCGACTCGGCCGCTGATGCATCCCCGACCGCATCGACACCCGGACGCAACGGCTACCCGCGGCGGTCGGCGACCCCGCGGCCGGTCCCCGCTATCAGCAACTCAGAGGCCGCCCGCGGTTCCCTCGACTCGTTCGATCCCGTTGCCGCTGTTGGCAATTCGACCTCATCCGCGTCGGTGGACACCGATCCCGCGAGTGCGCCCGCCGTCGATTCACAGCTGGTCATCGCCGCACCCGCCGCGGCGGCATCGACCCCGACGGCGCCGGTCATGCTGGCTGCCACGGCCCGCGGCGCGGTGTCGGGCGTCGGCGTCAACCCGCTCACCTGGCTGGGCGGACACGGCGATCCGCTGGCCCCCATCGCCGCGCCCTTCGCGTGGGCGACGCTGGCCGTCAGCCGCCGCGAATTCTCCGGCGCCGCACGCCTGGCCGCCCCGGCCGCCGCGGTGACCACCGGTGAGCCGGTGGCGGTCGCCGATTCTCCGCTGGCTGATCTGCTCGGCCAAGCCGACGCCCAGGCGGCGATCTTCGTCGCCGCCAAGCAGTTCCTGCTGACGGTGGTCGCCGGCGGGAACGAGGCTGCGGCACTGCAGGCCGGGCTTCAGAGCCTCGCTGCGAATCCGCTGTTCGTCGATTACGGGTGGGACACGGTGCTGGCCGATCCCGGCATGGCGCAGGCAGTCGGCGGCACGGTCGGCTCGCTGATCACCGGGTTGGCCGCCGACTCCGACGTGCAGGCCGCGATCGGCGAGCGGGTCAGCGGATACCTCACCCCGATGCTGGGCAGCAGCGCGGCCGCGACGGTCAGCGCAGCGCTGGTAGGCCTGCTGGCCAACCCCGCGGCCGGTGCCGGTTTGGGCGCTATCGGCGGTACCGCGGTGACCACTCTGCTCAGCCAGCCCGGCGCGGTGGCGGCCATGGAGAGCGTCAACGATCAGATCGGCGCCCTGGTGGGCGGCAGCAATCCGGCCGGCGCGGCGGAGGCCGCCTGGCAGGCGCTGCAAGCCGACCCGGCCTTCCGGGACGCGGTCGGTGTGGCGGTGACCTCGGCACTGAATGTGGCGCTGACCGATGCCGGTCTGGTGCAGGCCGTCGGCGCGGGCGTCACCACCGTGGTCGCGGGCCTGGTGGGTGACCCGGCCCTGCAGGCGATGGCCGGTGAGCAGATCGCCGGCTACGTCGAAGCGGCGCTTGCGGGTTCGTCATTCGACGGACTCGCGGGCACCCTCGGCGATGCCGCCGTCGGCCTGCTGTCCGACCCGGCCTTCGGCGCGGGGCTGGCCGGCGTCGCCGGTGCGGCGGTCACCGGACTCCTGGGCCAGCCCGGAGTCGCGGCGGCCCTCGCCGCCGGTGCCGGTCGCGTCGCCGTCATGGCGCTGGCCGGGACAGATCCGCAGGCGGCCATCGCTGCCGTGTGGCGCGATCTGCAGGCCGATGCCGCGTTCACCGCGGGGGTGGGTGCCACCGTCGCCGACGCGGTGACCGCGATCCTGACCGACGCCGGACTGGTGCCGTCGGTGACGTCGACCCTCACCGGCCTGATCTCGGGCTGGGTGGACGCTTCGGTTGTCGAATCGCTGGTCGGTGCGCAGGTGGAAGCGCTGCTCACTACGGCGTTAGCCGGAAACCTCGGCTCCACGGTGCTGGCGGGCATCGTCAGTGATGCGGTGGTCGGCTTGCTGGCCGATCCCGCCGTGATCGGTGTTGCCGGTTCGGTGCTGAGCGGCATCGCCGGCGATCCCGGTATCGCCGGGGCACTCGGGGACGCGGTCGGCCAAC
>CAMDFY010000035.1 GCA_945897705.1 Bifidobacterium breve
GTCCTTGGCGGAGATGGTCAACGTCGAACCGTCCGGCGCCGTCGTCGTTGCCGGCGGAGTCGAGACCACCTTGCCGTCGTCGACCGGAGCGGCACTGAGCGCAGCGGGGTCAACGCCCGGCGCTGCGCCGTCGGCAGCAGGGACCGGCGCCGCACCGCCCGGAGTGGCGGGGTCGGGCTCGGCCGATACCGGCGCCGCCGTTACCGCCAACATCGCGGCGAAGGCCACGATCGCCACACCACGAACCATCTCTGTCGCACGCCTTCCGATTTCGGCAACCTTGTTAGGCAACCTACATGCGCCGCCGGTTGCGCCTGAGACCTCCCCACGGTGGGCGCATCAGGCTAGCGTGACCAGGCCCAACTCGGTATCGCCGGACAGCAGACGGTGATGCGGCAGCACCCGGACCGTGTAGCCCATCGACCCGGAAACCCGAAGCGGCGTGGTGGTGGTGAAGATCTCCGCCCCACCCTCACCTGAACCGCTGTGGACCATGTCGACGTAGGTCGGATCAGTGAGCACCCCGGCGGAGTCCACCCGGCCCAGCACCGCCTGCACTATCACCTCTTCGGGGCGCAGTCCGGCCAGCATGACCGCAGCGGTCAGGGTGAGTTCGGAGCCCACCAATGGGGTGTCTGGCAGGCCGGTGCTGTCGACGTCGGTGATCACCACCGACGGCCAGGCCTCGGCCACCCGCTGACGGTAGGCCGCCAACTCTCGGGCCTGCCCGAACGGAAGTCCGTCAATCGCCTCGGCGGTCCGGCGGGCCGAGGCCGCTGCGGGGATGTAGTACTGCTCGGTGTAATCGCGCACCATCCGCGAGGCCAGCACCTTGGGGCCCAGCGTCTGCAGGGTGTGCCGCACCATCTCTACCCACCGGGTCGGCACGCCCTGGTCGTCGCGGTCATAGAACTTCGGCACCACCGAGTTCTGCAGCAGTTCATACAGTGCGCCGGCTTCCAGATCGTCGCGGCGCCCCTCGTCGCTCACCCCATCGGCGGTGGGAATCTCCCAACCGTTCTCACCGTCGAACCATTCGTCCCACCAGCCGTCCCGGATGGACAGGTTCAGCCCGCCGTTGAGGGCGCTCTTCATGCCGGAGGTACCACAGGCCTCCAATGGCCGCAGCGGGTTGTTCAGCCACACGTCGCAACCCCAATACAGCAGCCTCGCCATGGAGATGTCGTAGTCAGGCAGAAACGCGATCCGATGGCGAACCTCCGGCCGGTCGGCGAACCTGACCACCTGCTGAATCAGCGTCTTCCCGGCATCGTCGGCGGGATGCGACTTTCCGGCGACGATCAGTTGGACGGGCCTGGCCTCATCGAGCAGTATCGCCTCCAGCCGTTCGGGATCTCGCAGCATCAGCGTCAGCCGTTTGTAGGTCGGCACCCGGCGGGCAAATCCGACTGTCAGCACATCAGGGCTGAACGCCGTTGCCACCCAGCTTAATTCGGCTTCCGCAGCGCCGCGCTGCAACCAGGACTTCATCAGCCGTTTTCTCACGTCGGCGACGAGCTTGGCGCGCAGTTGGGACCGGATCCACCAGATGTGGCTGAAGTCCACCTGTTCGAGTCGGTGCCACTCGGAAGGCTCGCGCAACGCCTCAGCCGAGCCGGCCAGCTCACGGGCCAATTGCACCCATTCCGGCGCCGCCCAGGTCGGTCCGTGCACACCGTTGGTGATTGACCCGATAGGCACCTCCGGCGCATCGAATCCCGGCCACAGCTCGTCGAACATCCCGCGGCTGACCCGGCCGTGCAACTTCGACACCCCGTTGGCGCGCTGCGCAAGCCGCAGACCCATGTGCGCCATGTTGAATTTCTCCGGGTCCGCCTCGGCGCCGAACGCCAGCACCCGTGCCGCCGGAACTCCGGGGAGCAGACCGGTGTCGGTGTCATCGCCAAAGTAACGCTGCACCATGTCCGAAGGAAACCGATCGATACCGGCCGGAACCGGGGTGTGGGTGGTGAACACCGTGCTGGCCCGGACAACGGCCAGTGCGCTGTCGAAGTCGAGGTGGTCAGCGGCCATGAATTCCCGGATGCGCTCCAGGCCGAGGAACCCGGCATGGCCCTCGTTCATGTGGAACACGTCCGGGGCCGGGCGTCCCTCGATGGCGGTGAACGCGCGGATGGCCCGCACGCCGCCGATGCCGGCGAGGAGTTCCTGTTTGATTCGGTGTTCCTGGTCGCCGCCGTACAGCCGGTCGGTGACATGACGCAGATCGTGATCGTTCTCCGGAATGTCGGAGTCCAACAGCAGCAACGGAATCCGGCCGACCTGGGCCACCCAGACCCGGGCCCGCAGCACACGCGACTCCGGCATAGGAAGTTCCACTACCACCGGTGCGCCGCCGGCGTCCGCCAGCAGATGCAGGGGCAGCCCCTGCGGATCCAGCGATGGGTAGTTCTCGTGCTGCCAGCCGTCGGCCGTCAGCGACTGTTCGAAGTAACCCGACCGATAGTTCAGTCCGACACCGATCAGCGGCAGGCCCAGATCCGAGGCAGCCTTGAGGTGATCCCCGGCCAGGATGCCCAGGCCGCCCGAGTAGATCGGCAGCACCTCCGCGACACCGAACTCCATCGAGAAGTATCCGATGCCCTGCGGCAGTGACGAGGACGCGTCGGCCTGGGCGGCCATCTGCTGATACCACAGCGGTTTGGTCAGATACTCGTTCAGTTCGGCCGACAACCGGTCGAGCCGAATCAGGAACGGCTGATCTTCGGCAAGTTCATCGAGTCGCGCCCGGCTCACCTCGCCGAGGAGCGCGACCGGATCGCGGCCGGTCCGCGCCCACTGCGCAGGGTCGATGCTCTCGAAGAGATCCTGGGTGGCGGTATCCCAGGACCACCGCAGGTTCGTCGACAGCTGCCCCAGCGCGGCGAGTGGGTCCGGGAGGTGTGCGCGAACGGTGAACCTGCGGAGGGCTTTCACGGCTCAGACCTTACTGTCGTTCCCGGGTGCGCGCTGCGCGTGCTTCGCCCCCGGGAGGTGGGTGCGGCTACTACGGTAAGAACCGTCGGGACGATGCCGACACGTAGTGCGGAAACCGTGATGCGGAAACGGGGTGCCGGGGTGACGGGTCGGATCGCCATCGACGACGTCGCGCCCGTGGTGTCCGCTGGCCGCTACCCCGCCAAGGCGGTCACCGGCGAGATGGTGCCGGTGCGCGCGACGGTCTGGCGGGAGGGGCACGAGGCGGTCGCGGCCACCCTGGTGGTGCGCTACCTCGGCGAGGCCTATCCCCGCCCGGGTCAGCAGCCCGCGGCAACGGGCCGGATCAAGCCATTCGGGTTCCCGATGTCGCAGGGCCGCACCCCGGATGTGTTCCACGGCCAGTTCACCCCGGACCGGGTCGGGCTGTGGACGTTTCGGGTCGACGGCTGGGGTGACCCCATCACGTCCTGGCGGCACGCCGTGCGCGCCAAACTCGATGCCGGCCAAGGTGCCGAGGATCTCGACAATGACCTCATCGTGGGGGCCGCCTTGCTGCAACGGGCCGCGGCCGGGGTGCCCCGCGGCCAACGCGAGCCACTGTTGGCGGCGGCCGAGGCATTGCGCACACCGGGCGATCCAGTGACTCGCGCCGCACCGGCACTCGCGGACACGATCAGCGCCCTGCTCGACGCCTATCCGCTGCGCGACCTGGTCACCCGGGGTGAGGCCTACGGCGTGTGGGTGGATCGTCCCCTCGCCCGGTGCGGCGCCTGGTACGAGTTGTTCCCGCGATCCACCGGCGGCCGAGATGCGGCCGGGCGGCCGGTGCACGGCACGTTCGCCACCGCCGCCGCCGCGCTCGGCCGGATAGCGGCGATGGGGTTCAACGTCGTGTATCTGCCGCCGATCCATCCGATCGGAACCGTGCATCGCAAAGGCCCCAACAACTCCGTGACCGCAGACCACGGTGACGTCGGCTCGCCGTGGGCGATCGGCAGCGCGCAGGGGGGCCACGACGCCGTGCACCCTGAACTCGGCACGGTCTCCGACTTCGATGCCTTCGTCGCCGCCGCCGCCGATCTCGGCATGGAGGTGGCGCTGGATCTTGCGCTGCAGTGCGCACCCGACCATCCGTGGGCCGCCAGCCACCGGCAGTGGTTCACCGAGTTGCCCGACGGCACGATCGCGTATGCGGAGAACCCGCCGAAGAAGTACCAGGACATCTACCCGCTGAACTTCGACAACGACGCGGCGGGACTTTCGCAGGAGGTGCTGCGGGTGGTGCGGCACTGGATCGGCCACGGCGTGCGGATCTTCCGGGTGGACAATCCGCACACCAAACCTCCGGATTTCTGGGCCTGGCTGATCAGCGAGGTCAAGGCCACCGATCCGGACGTGCTGTTCCTCTCGGAGGCCTTCACGCGGCCGGCCCGGATGTATGGTCTGGCCAAACTTGGCTTCACCCAGTCGTATTCGTACTTCACCTGGCGGACGGCGAAGTCAGAACTCGAGGAGTTCGGTCGCCAGATCGCCGAGCACGCCGACTACGCCCGGCCCAACCTTTTCGTCAACACCCCGGACATCCTGCACGAGAGCCTGCAGCACGGCGGTCCGGGAATGTTCGCCATCCGAGCCGTGCTGGCCGCCACGATGGGGACCTCGTGGGGGGTGTACTCCGGTTACGAACTGTTCGAGAGCGCTCCGGCCCGGCCGGGCAGCGAGGAGTATCTCGACTCCGAGAAGTACCAGCTGCGGCCGCGAGACTTCGCCGAAGCCGTCGCCGAGGGCCGCTCGCTGGAGCCGTTCATCGCCAGGCTCAACGAGATTCGTCGGCTCCACCCGGCCCTGTGTCAACTGCGGACCATCCGGTTCCACGCCGTCGACAATGAGGCCCTCCTGGCCTACAGCAAGTTTGATCCCCACACCGGCGACACCGTGCTGGTCGTCGTCACACTCAATCCCTTTGGCGCCGAGCAGGGCAC
The DNA here is from genome assembly GCA_945897705.1 of Bifidobacterium breve. Lineage (GTDB taxonomy): Bacteria > Actinomycetota > Actinomycetes > Mycobacteriales > Mycobacteriaceae > Mycobacterium > Mycobacterium aquicola. The sequence continues at coordinate 4,923 of CAMDFY010000035.1, forward strand.
CGTCTGGCTGGACATGGGCGCCCTGGCAATGTCGCCGTGGGACCGATTCTGGGTCCGTGACGAGATCACCGGTGACGAATATCAATGGGGGCGTGAGAATTTCGTGCGGCTGGAACCAGCCCGGGCGGTCGCCCACATCCTCAATATGCCGCCGATCCCGCCCGAGCAGCGGGCACCTCTGCTGCGCCGCGAATGAGCCCCGTCCGTCTTGCGCCGGATTCGGCGGATCTGGCGCGACTGCTCGCCGGGGTCCATCACGACCCGCACGCCATCCTGGGTGCCCACGAGGACGGCACCCGGACCGTCATCCGGGCACTACGTCCGCATGCGACCGCGGTGAGCGTCGTGGTCGGCGGGACGCGCCACCCGATGACCCACATCGACTCCGGGGTGTACGCGGTCGAGTTGCCGTTCATTGACCTCATGGACTACCGACTCGAGGTCAGCTATCCCGGCGGCGATGGGCCTTACACCGTCGCCGACGGCTACCGGTTCCTGCCGACTTTGGGCGAGGTGGACTTGCACCTGTTCGCCGAGGGCCGCCACGAACGTCTCTGGGAGATCCTCGGCGCCCATCCGCGCAGTTTCACCACCCCCGATGGCGTGGTCGACGGGATGTCCTTCGCGGTGTGGGCCCCGAATGCCAAGGGGGTGAACCTGATCGGTGAGTTCAACGGCTGGGACGGCTATGACGCCCCCATGCGGGTACTGGGCTCCTCGGGGGTCTGGGAGTTGTTCTGGCCGGGCTTCGCCGCCGACGGGCTGTACAAGTTCCGAGTGCATGGTGCGGACGGATCGGTGACGGACCGGGCCGACCCGATGGCGTTCGCCACCGAAGTGCCGCCACACACCGCCTCGAAGGTGTTCGTGTCGGATTACTCCTGGAGCGACGCGGAGTGGATGGCCGCGCGTGCCGGTTCGAACCCGGTGTTCGAACCGATGAGCACCTACGAGGTGCACCTGGGCTCGTGGCGGCCCGGACTGAGCTACCGCGAGTTGGCCGAAGCGCTCACCGACTATGTTCTCGCCCAGGGGTTCACCCACGTCGAGCTGCTGCCGGTGGCCGAGCATCCGTTCGGCGGGTCGTGGGGCTATCAAGTGACGTCCTACTTCGCGCCGACGTCACGGTTCGGCAACCCGGACGATTTTCGGTTCCTGGTCGATGCCCTGCACGGCGCCGGGATCGGGGTGATCGTGGATTGGGTTCCAGCGCATTTCCCCAAGGACGCCTGGGCACTGGGTCGCTTCGACGGCACTGCCCTCTACGAGCACTCCGACCCGCGCCGCGGCGAGCAACTCGATTGGGGCACCTACGTATTCGACTTCGGCCGCCCCGAGGTGCGCAACTTCCTGGTAGCCAACGCGCTGTACTGGCTCGGCGAATTCCACATCGACGGACTACGCGTCGACGCGGTGGCCTCGATGCTCTACCTGGACTATTCGCGTCCGGCCGGTGGCTGGACACCGAACGCCTACGGTGGCCGGGAAAACCTTGAGGCCGTGCAGTTCCTCCAGGAGATGAACGCCACCGTGCACAAGATGTCGCCGGGGGTGGTTACCATCGCCGAGGAGTCCACCTCCTGGCCGGGCGTGACGCGGCCGACAAATCTCGGCGGTCTGGGCTTTTCCATGAAGTGGAATATGGGCTGGATGCACGACACCCTCGACTACATGAGCCGCGATCCGATCTATCGCAGCTACCACCACCACGAGATGACGTTCTCCATGCTGTACGCGTTCAGCGAGAACTACGTTCTGCCGATCAGCCACGACGAGGTGGTGCACGGCAAGGGCACACTGTGGTCCCGGATGCCCGGCAACGACCACGTCAAGGCCGCCGGCCTGCGGGCGCTGCTGGCCTACCAGTGGGCCCACCCCGGTAAGAAGCTGTTATTCATGGGCCAGGAGTTCGGCCAACGCGCCGAGTGGTCGGAGGAACGCGGCCTGGATTGGTACCAACTCGACGAGCACGGCTTCTCCGGTGGCATTCAGCGTTTCACCGCCGACGTCAACGCGGTCTATCGCAGCCGTCCGGCGCTGTGGAGCCAGGACTCGCGGCCGGAGGGCTACTCCTGGATCGACGCCAACGACTCGGCGAGCAATGTGCTGAGCTTTCTGCGCCACGGCGCCGACGGTTCGGTGCTGGCGTGCGTGTTCAACTTCGCCGGCGCCGAGCACGGCGGCTACCGACTCGGACTGCCCCGCGCCGGCACCTGGCGCGAGGTGCTCAACAGCGACGCGACCGTCTACAACGGGTCGGGTATCGGCAACCTCGGAACCGTCGAGGCCGAGGAGAAACCCTGGCACGGCCGACCGGCCTCGGCCCGGCTGGTACTGCCGCCGACGTCGGCGGTCTGGCTCGAGCCCGAGGAGTAACACTTCGGAAGGCCCACCCAGATCAGTTCTCGGCTGCGCCGCAACGCAGCCGTCCAGGTGCGAAGCGGCTTCCGTTGCGGGACAGGAACTTTCCGGGCTAGTTGCTCGTCGGCGGTGGTTGGGGCTGGAAGGGTTGGTACCACCACCAGTCGGCGCGCTCGCCGGTGGGTCCGGGGCATGGGGCCACAGCGGGTAGCGGCTTGGCTGGTGAGTGGGCCAGGGCTGCTGCGGACAGCTCCCGCCCGTCGCTGTCGGTGACGATCAGGTCATAGCTGGTGCCGGCGACGGTGATGCCGCCCCGATGGTGCCACCGATGGTGGTAGGGACACAACAAGACGAGGTTGGCCAGGTCGGTGCGGCCACCGTCTTCCCAGTGCCTGATGTGGTGGGCGTGCAGACCGCGGGTGGCGCCGCAACCCGGAACGACGCAGGCACGGTCGCGGTGCTCCAGGGCGCGACGAAGGCGCCGACTGATCACACGAGTCGCGCGTCCGGCACCGATGACCTCGCCACCGCGCTCAAACCACACTTCACAGGTGGCATCGCAGGTGAGATAACCACGTTCGGAGTCGGAAAGCAGGGGCCCCAGATGGTAGGCCGCAGCTTGCTTGTCGATATCGACATGCACGACGACCGTGGTGCGATGTCCGTGCGGACGTCTGGTCGCGTCGGCGTCCCACCCCGCCTCGACCAGACGCATGAATGCGTCAATCGTGTCCGGAACGGGCGGCACCTGTTCTGCTGCGCTGTCGCGATCACCGTGATCGCGTTTCCACTCCGCGACCAGCGCATCCCGGTGCGACGCCAGGGCGGCGTCGAACGTCGCCGCCTCTAGGTGCGGGAGCTTGATCCGCCAGTAACTGAATTCCTCGTCGCTGTGTTTGGTGATGAAGCACTGCGGCTCGGGCCGGCGGTCGGGTTCGGGGCGTGGTTCGAGCTTGACCGCGGTACGCAGTTGACTGACCGTCGCAACTGCCGCGAGCGCGGCGTAGTGTTCGTCGGATCCGTCACCGGCGCTGCGCGCGATGACTCCGACCTGATCCAGTGACAGTCGGCCCTCCCGCATGCCCTGCGCGCAGCGGGGAAACTCCTCCAGTCGGTGTGCCACGGTGGCGAGCGCCGACGCATTCGCCGCTGAAGTGCCGGTCTTCCAGGCCACCAGCGCCGCCACGGACCGGGCCCCGGTGTTGCCCCACAGCGCGTCGCGATCTACCTCGGCGACGATCTCCACGATGCGTCCATCAATTGCGTTGCGTTGACCGGTCAGCTCCGCCAACTCAGCGAAGAGCAGCTCTAGGCGTTCGCCGGGAAGTAGATCCACGACGGCAGCGGATGCGTTCGACCACATGGCACCATGATCGCAGCCGGGTACGACAGAACTAATACAGCGCGTTGGCAAGGTCACGGCGCCCGGCGATCACCTCGGGATCAGCCGGATCGAAAAGTTCGAACAACTCGATCAGACGCGTGCGCACCCGGGTGCGCTCATCGCCGGAGGTGCGCTTGATCAACCCGATCAACCGGGTGAACGCGGCGGCGACGTCCTGGCTGAGGATCTGTGCATCGGCGGCGGCGAGGGCCGCGTCGATGTCATCCGGCGCCGCGTCGGCGACCGCGACGGCGTCCGACGCCACTCCTGCGGCCCGCTGCAGGAAAGTGATCTGACGCAACGCGCCCCTGGCCTCTGCGTGGTTCGGATCGGTGCCGAGTATCGCTTGATACGCCGTCGACGCAGCAGCGAAGTCGCCGCTGTCGAGCAGTTGCCGGGCCGCGTCCAGTGCGGGGTCGGCGGGTTGCTCTTCGGATCCGGTTTCGCCACCCAGCTTTCCCGCGGTCGCGGCGAGCAGTGAGTCCACCCAGCGCCGCAAGTGCTCGGGTGGCTGCGCGCCTTCGAAGCTCGCCAACGGCTGCCCGTCGGCCAGTGCCACCACCGTCGGCACCGCCTCGACCCCGAACATCGCGGCCACCCGCGGCGCGGTGTCGACGTTCACCGTGGCCAGCGACCACGTGCCACCATCGGCAACGCACAGCGCCGCCAGTGCGTCCGCGAGTTGAATGCAGACGTCGCTGCGCGGCGACCACAGCAGAACGACGACCGGGATCTCTCCGGAGCGCCGGAGGACCTCGGCTTCAAAATTGGCCTCGGTCACCTCTACGGCGCCGGGGATGCCACCCGCGGCGCCACCTGCTGAACCCTGCGCGCGCTGCTTGAGAACGGACAGGTCGACGGCGCCGGTCATCACCGGCGACGTTCCCGGACGAGGACGAGTCACAGCCAAGAGTCTGTCATGTCCGTGCCGCGCGGTAGCCACCGTGTGGAGGTAGAGTCAGCCCCACACGGAGTCCAGTGAAACGGAGCAATGATGAGCAAGTTCGCAGCGACGCTGCTGGCGGCAATGGCGGCAGGTTCGATCATCGGGGCATCGGTGGCCTCCGCCGATGATCGCGGCCCGGGCGGTCCCGGTGGCGTCGGCGTAGGGCCGGTGGGGCCCTATGGTGTCGGTGGCCTCGGTCCGGTCGCGGGCCCGGTGGGTCCGGTCGGCGTCGGCGGCGTGGTCGGTCCGGTCGGGGTGAATCCGATCGTCGGCCCGGTCGGACCGGTCGGCGTCGGTGGCGTGCTCGGCCCTGTCGGGGTGGATCCCGTCGTGGACGCGGCCGTCCGCTACGCCATTCCCTACGGCTACCCGCTGGCACCGGCGTTCCCCGGCGAGCTTCCCTGCTACACCCCCGACGGTCAGCCCTACTTCACCCCGTACCTGGAGCCCTGCCTGTGCTTCGCCCCCACCGGGGATGTCATTCCCTGCTGATCGGGCTAGGAGCCCATCAGTGGTATGACGAACGTCACACGGTTTCCGTTTCGGGCCCGTAGCAAACTTCCCGCGCCCCTGCGCAACGGTTGATTCGCCGCCCCTGCGCACCAGCTAACCGGTGCGCAGGATCAGTGCGTCACCCTGTCCCCCGGCCCCGCACAGCGCGGCCACCGCGTAGCCGGATCCGCGACGGGCGAGTTCCAGTGCGGCGTGCAGGGTGATCCGCGCCCCCGACATGCCGATCGGGTGGCCCATCGCGATAGCGCCGCCACTGCGGTTGACCTTCTCCGGATCGACGCCGAGTTCCCGGGTCGAAGCCAGGGCTACCGCCGCGAAAGCCTCGTTGATCTCGATGACGTCCAACTGATCGGTCGAGATTCCCTCCCGCGCGATGGCCTTCTTGATGGCGTTGGCCGGCTGTGACTGCAGGGTGGAGTCCGGCCCGGCCACCACCCCGTGCGCGCCGATCTCACACAACCATGTCAGGCCGAGTTCCTGTGCCTTCGCCTTGTTCATCACCACGACGGCACAGCCGCCGTCGGAGATCTGCGACGCCGAACCAGCCGTGATGGTGCCGTCCTTGCGGAACGCCGGTTTGAGAGCGGCAAGCGACTCGGCGGTGGTGTTGGCCCGAATTCCCTCATCCTCAGTGAACTCGATCGGATCACCTTTGCGCTGTGGGATTTTCACTGCCGCGACCTCGCCGGCGAACACGCCGTCCTTCCACGCCGCGGCCGCCTTACGGTGCGATGCGGCCGCAAGCTCATCCTGCTCGAGTCGGGTGAATTGATCGGAGTCGTTGCGCAGTTCGGTCAGGGCACCCATCGGCTGATCGGTGAACACGTCATGCAGCCCGTCGTAGGCCATGTGGTCGAGCATCACCACGTCGCCGTACTTGTGGCCGGCTCTGCTGTCCATCAGCAGATGCGGCGCCCTCGACATGGACTCCTGACCGCCGGCGACGACAACGTCAAACTCGCCGGCCCGGATGAGTTGATCTGCCAGTGCGATGGAGTCGATGCCGGACAGACACATCTTGTTGATGTTCAGCGCGGGCACGTCCCAGCCGATCCCGGCGGCCACCGCCGCCTGCCGAGCCGGCATCTGCCCCGCGCCCGCGGTCAGCACCTGTCCCATGATCACGTACTCGACCATCGACGCCGGCACGCCCGCCCTCTCCAGTGCCGCGCGGATGGCGACGGCGCCCAGATCGCTTCCGGAGAAATCCTTGAGCGAACCCATCAACCGGCCGATGGGTGTCCGTGCTCCAGCAACAATCACTGACGTCGTCATTTGAACCTCCAAAGCGGTTGGTTTGCGGCCGATCCAGCCGACTCGCTGTTCCTGTTTCCTGCCGTCAGGTTACCGTTGCCCTATGACCACCGAACACCTCGATGCCCGCCCGTTGCTGGCGAGCGCCCTGGTGACCGCGATCGATCACGTCGGCGTTGCGGTACCAAATCTCGATGAGGCCATCGCGTGGTACCACGACGTCCTCGGAATGATCGTCGTGCACGAGGAGATCAATACCGAACAGGGTGTGCGCGAGGCGATGCTCGCGGTGCGCGGCGCGCCGGCCGGCAGTTCCCAAATTCAGTTGATGGCGCCGCTGGATGACACCTGCACGATCGCCAAGTTCCTCGACAAGCGCGGTCCGGGAATCCAGCAGCTGGCCTGCCGGGTCAGCGACATCGACGCCCTTTCCGAGCGCCTTCGCGACAAAGGCGTGCGACTGCTCTACGACGAGCCTCGGCGCGGCACGGCGAACTCCCGGATCAACTTCATCCATCCCAAGGACGCCGGTGGCGTGCTCGTAGAACTCGTCGAGCCGGCCCAGCACTAGGTCTCTAGGACCACTTGCGGGTCGGTCCACGATTGGCCCGATTGGCCCAGCACGGGGTATGCCAGTGCCTGCGGTCATCGCCGTCCGGATCGTCGATGCGCAGGACTACCACGTGCGCCGTCCCGGGCCGGATCTCATGGTCACAGCCCGGGCACCGATAGGTCTTGACGGCGCGGTACCCCGGTACCGGACGGACTTCATAATCGCGGCCGTCCGTGCCTGCTTCCACCCGACGCGGCATCGGTGGGCCCCCGGCCCCCGGCCGCCGTTGCGATCGTCGCCGGGGTGCCATCAGAACAGCCGAAATTCGTCGCTGTCCAAACCGCGCATCATGTCGTAGTCGAGAGTGAGACAACGGATCCCGCGATCGGTAGCCAGCGTTCGGGCCTGTGGCTTGATTTGTTGAGCGGCGAAGACGCCGGCGACAGGCGCCAGCAGGCTGTCCCGGTTGAGCAGTTCCAGGTAGCGGGTCAATTGCTCCACGCCGTCGATCTCGCCGCGACGTTTGATCTCCACCGCCACCGAGCGCCCCTCGGCGTCGCGGCACAGAATGTCGACAGGACCGATCGCGGTCATGTACTCGCGCCGCACCAGGGTGTAGCCGTCGCCGAGTAGCTCGATGTGTTCAGCCAACAGTTCCTGCAGGTGGGCCTCGACACCGTCCTTGACAAGTCCCGGGTCAACGCCCAACTCATGGCTCGAGTCGTGTTCGATCTGTTCGATGGTGATTCGCAACTGCTCGCCCGACTTGTTCTCGACAATCCAGATCGGTTGCTCACCGTCAGCGCACTCGGTGAGCTGGCATGGCGGACTCATCCAGTTCAGCGGCTTATAGGCGCGGTCGTCGGCGTGGATGCTGACCGAGCCATCGGCCTTGATGAGCAGCAGCCGACGAGCCGAGGGCAGGTGGGCGGTGAGCCGGCCGAGGTAGTCCACCCGGCATTGGGCGATCACGAGTCGCACCGGTTCAGCTTAGGGTGCCGCCGACGAATTAGGCTGACGCCACCATGACGTCCACACCGAGCGTCGCACAGCGGCTAGGCCGCATTCTGGAACGGCTCACCCGACAGAGCGGACGGCTGTCCCGAACGCCGGCCTACGGGTCACTCCTGCTGGGCCGGGCCTCGGAGGGCGCCGCCCAACGCCGGCTGAGGATCCAGATCATTCTCACCGCGTTCATCGTGGCGGTGAACGTGATCGGAATCGCGCTGACCCTTCTGCTGGTGGTGATCGCCTTCCCGGAACCCAGTGTCTTCGACGACGTACCGCGGTGGCTGCCGTTCATCGTCACGCCCGGGTACGTCGTCGCGGCGGTGGCTTTCGGCACCTGGTGGATCCACTATCGGACCCTGAAAGATCTGCGCTGGGCGATCGAGGCCCGCACCCCCACCCCTGCCGACCAGCGCAGCGCCTTCATGACGCCGTGGCGAATTGCTCTGGCGCACTTGGTGTTATGGGGAACCGCCGCAGTCGTTTTCTCAGTGCTCTTCGGCCGCTACGATACCGATTTCATCCCCCGACTGGCCCTCACGGTGGGTTTCTGCGGTGTGGTGGTGGCCACCACCTGCTACCTGTCGGCGGAGTTCGCGTTGCGCCCGGTCGCGGCGCAGGCTTTGGCCATCGGGCCACCTCCACGTCGCCTCGCGCCCGGAATCATGGGCCGAACCCTGACGGTGTGGATGCTGTGTTCGGGAGTGCCGATGATCGGAATCGGCCTGATCGCCCTGTTCTCGCTGCTGCTACGCAATCTCACCCAGCGCCAACTCGAGGTCGCGATCCTGATCACCTCTGCAGCCAGCCTCATCGTCGGATTCCTATTGACGTGGATCCTGGCCTGGTTGACGACGACCCCGGTACGGGTGGTGCGGGCGGCGTTGCGCCGGGTCGAGGAGGGTGACCTCGATGCCAGCGTGGTGGTGTTCGACGGCACCGAACTCGGGGAACTTCAGCGGGGATTCAACTCGATGGCCGCCGGCCTGCGCGAGCGCGAACAGGTGCGTGACCTGTTCGGCAAGCATGTGGGGCGCGAGGTTGCGGCTGCGGCCGAGCAGCAGCGGCCCACACTCGGCGGCGAAATACGCCACGTCGCGGTCGTCTTCGTCGACGTGGTCGGATCGACCAAACTGGTCAGCACCAAACCACCGATGGAGGTCGTCGACCTGCTCAACCGCTTCTTCGCGGTGATCGTCGAGGAGGTCGGCCGCCACCACGGACTCGTGAACAAGTTCGAGGGCGACGCCGCGCTCGCGGTCTTCGGCGCACCGGTAACCCTGGATAACCCTGAGAACGACGCGCTGGCGGCCGTCCGTGCGATCGCGCGGCGGTTGACCCGTGAGGTGCCCGAGTGCCCGGCCAGGATCGGAGTGGCAGCTGGTCAGGTGGTGGCCGGTAACATCGGCGCAAACGAGCGATTCGAGTACACGGTGATCGGCGAGCCGGTCAACGAGGCGGCCCGGCTGGCCGAACTGGCGCGTTCGGAGCCGAGTCGGGCGCTGGCGTCGGCGACAACGGTCACGGCCGCCTCAGAGACCGAGCAACGGTTCTGGCGCCTCGGCAGGCCGGTTCGATTGCGCGGCTATGACGAACGGGTCCGGATCGCCAGCCTCTTGGGTGGCGGCTGACCCGCTGCAGCCCTGTTGTCCCGATATCACAGTTGTCCCTGTGTCATTGTTGTCTGATGCCCTTTGCGCATCGGAACGTGCATTATCGGACCGTGCCCAGCCCCATCGGTGAGCTGACGCTGGCCGGGATCGGCTCGACCCTGACGCACCTGCTGATGTCCGATCAGGCGCATTCCCCGGACCGCGCGGGGTGGGAACCCGCCGGCCCGGAGACCTTCGCCGGCGTGGCCGCCCAACTCGAGGCCTTCTTCGCCGGTGAACTCACCACGTTCGAGGTTGATCTGGAACTGACGGGCACCGAGTTTCAGCGTCGGGTGTGGGCGGCATTGCAGACAATTCCCTATGGCGAGACGCGTTCGTACGGCCAGATCGCCGAACAGATCGGTTCGCCGACCGCGTCCCGTGCCGTGGGGATGGCCAACGGCCGTAATCCGATCGGCATTATCGTTCCGTGTCACCGGGTTATCGGATCATCGGGCGGCCTCACCGGATATGGCGGCGGAATTGAACGCAAACGCACACTTCTGGAATTGGAAAATGGCGGCATTATTCAATTGACGATGCAATAGGAAACGCCCCCCGATTTCTCGGGGGGCGTTCCGTTAATGTGTGTTCGGCGGTGTCCTACTTTTCCACCCTCTTGGGTAGTATCATCGGCGCTGGCTGGCTTAGCTTCCGGGTTCGGGATGGGACCGGGCGTTTCCCTGCCGCTATGGCCGCCGTAACTCTATTCAGATGTGTTTTCATCTGGGT
>CAMDFY010000036.1 GCA_945897705.1 Bifidobacterium breve
GAGGTCATCTTCGACATCGACGCCAACGGCATCGTGCACGTCACGGCCAAGGACAAGGGCACCGGCAAGGAGAACACGATCAAGATCCAGGAGGGCTCCGGCCTGTCCAAGGAGGAGATCGACCGGATGATCAAGGACGCCGAGGCGCACGCCGATGAGGACCGGAAACGCCGCGAGGAGGCCGACGTCCGCAACCAGGCGGAGTCGCTGGTCTACCAGACGGAGAAGTTCGTCGCCGAACAGCGCGCCGGTTCGGAGGGAGGGGCCGGGGCGAACGTGCCGGAGGAGACCCTCGCCAAGGTCGACGACGCGATCACCGAGGCCAAGACCGCCCTGGGCGGCTCAGACATCTCAGCGATCAAGACGGCGATGGAGAAACTCGGTCGGGAGAGTCAGTCTCTCGGTGAGGCCATCTACGCCTCGGCCCAAGCGGAGCAGGCCGCCGGCGGCGGCGGATCGTCGGCCGACGATGTCGTGGACGCCGAAGTCGTTGAGGACGAGGTCGTCGGGGACGATCAGGAGTCCAAGTGAGTCACCCCGATCAGGATCGGGAGCGCGACGAACCGGTGACCGTCACCGACAAACGCCGCGTCGACCCCCAGACCGGGGAAGTACGCGACGCCGGCGGGCAGGAGCGAAGCGACTCGGGACATGTCTCCGGCCCGGCCACCAATCCCGGCTCAGACCCTAGGGGGCCGGCGCCGGGCGCGTTCCCCGGTGAGACGGCGGAGGAGGCTGACAAGGCCGCCGAACTGCTCGGCGACTTGCAACGGGTTCAGGCCGACTTCGCCAACTACCGCAAGCGCGCCCTGCGCGATCATGAGGTGGCCGGCGAACGCGCCAAGGCGGTGGTGATCAGCCAGTTACTTCCAGTTCTCGACGACCTGGATCGGGCCCGCAGTCACGGCGATCTGGAATCCGGTCCACTCAAGGCGGTGGCCGACAAACTCGAGGCGGTACTGACCGGGATGGGACTGGCGGCCTTCGGCCTGGAGGGTGAGCTTTTCGATCCGTCGCTGCACGAGGCCGTCCAGCACGAGGGCGAGGGCTCCAACCCGGTGATCGGTCACGTCATGCGGCGGGGCTACACACTGGGGGATCAGGTGCTGCGGCATGCACTCGTCGGCGTGGTCGACGCCGTCGAGGCCGACGAGCCGCCAGAATCAGATCAGTAATCAATCAGATCAGTAATCGAAGCGAGGAGGTGACGCTGGGATGGTTCAACGCGAGTGGGTTGAAAAAGACTTCTATAAGACGCTCGGCGTCTCCTCCGATGCCACCGATGACGAGATCAAAAGGGTAGCCCGCAAGCTGCTCGCAGAGAATCATCCGGACCGTAACCCCAACGACCCGGCGGCAGAGGAACGCTACAAAGCCGTCGGGGAGGCCAAGGACGTCCTGCTCGACAAGGACAAGCGCAAGGAGTACGACGAGACCCGCCGGATGTTCGCCGGCGGCGGATTCGGCCGCCGATTCAACGGTGGTGGTGGTGGCGGCTTCAGCGGTGGCGATGACGGCTCAGGCGGCTTCAACCTCAACGACCTGTTTGGCGCCGCCGGCCAGGACGGCGGCGCCAATATCGGCGACCTGTTCGGCGGTTTGTTCGGCCGCGGCGGCGCCGCGCCCCGGCCCAGCCGGCCGCGCCGCGGCCAGGATCTGGAGACCGAGACCCAACTCGACTTCCTGGAAGCCACCAAGGGCGTGGCGATGCCGTTGCGGCTGACCAGTCCGGCGCCGTGCACGAGTTGCCATGGCAGCGGCGCGCGTCCGGGTACCAGCCCGAAGGTCTGCGGCGGCTGCAACGGATCCGGCGTGATCAGCCGCAATCAGGGTGCGTTTGGATTCTCTGAACCCTGCACCGAATGCCGTGGCAGCGGGTCGCTGATCGATAATCCCTGCGATGACTGCCGCGGCACCGGGGTCACGACGCGAACCCGCACCATTAACGTCCGGATCCCGGAAGGTGTCGAGGACGGTCAGCGGATCCGGTTGGCCGGGCAGGGCGAGGCCGGTCTGCGCGGCGCACCGTCGGGTGACCTCTACGTCACCGTGCACGTGCGCCCGGACAAGGTCTTCGGCCGCGACGGTGACGACCTGACCGTTTCGGTGCCGGTGAGTTTCACCGAATTAGCCTTGGGCACTACGCTTTCGGTGCCGACGCTGGATGGCAAGGTCGGCGTTAAGGTGCCCAAAGGCACCGCCGACGGGCGCATCCTTCGAGTGCGCGGTCGCGGTGTGCCCAAACGCGGCGGGGGCAAGGGCGACCTGCTGGTCACGGTGAAAGTCGCGGTCCCCCCGGCGCTGGAAGGCGACGCCCTCGAGGCACTGCAGGCCTATGCCGCAGCCGAAAATTCCAGCGGCTTCAATCCGCGCGCCGGTTGGGCGGGTAACCGGCCATGAATCCGGACTCCGACGACGGGCGCACCTTCTTGATTTCGGTTGCCGCCGAATTGGCCGGAATGCACGCCCAGACCCTGCGAACCTATGACCGCCTCGGGCTGGTGAGCCCCGAACGCAGCGCCGGCGGCGGGCGCCGTTATTCCGAACGCGACGTGATACTGCTTCGCGAGATTCAGCGGCTCTCCCAACATGAGGGTGTGAACCTCGCCGGGATCAAGCGGATCATCGAATTGAGCAATCAGGTGGATGCGCTGCAGTCGCGGATCGCCGAGATGGGCGAGGAACTGGCGGCCTCTCGGTCCGTGCCACGCCGCGAACTGGCCCTGGTGCCGAAAAGTACTGCGATGGTCGTCTGGAAACCCCGGCGCGGTCGCTGAACCGCCCGGCTAGACCGCCCGGATGGTGAACTTCGCGACGGCGGGCCGGCCCGGCACTGCGACGCCGTAGCCGCCCTTGCGCAGCGCGTTGGTCGGGGCGGCCATTGGTTCGATGCCGACGACGCTGTCGTTGCCGGGTGCGAAAATCTGCACCGCCGGGTAGCCGCTGTCGAAGATGACCTCGATGCGGCGGCCCCCGCCGGAGAGGGCGAACGTCGCCCCCGGCGGCACTTCGTCGAATCCGTCGTCGAATGTCCTGTCGCCCAGTTCCTCCGACATGGCGGGCCACTCCTCCGTGGCTCCGGTCGGGATGCCCCAGTTGTCCACCGGCAGGTGACGCACCGGTGGCGTCTCCAGGCGCCACTGTGACCGCGGGACGTCCGGGATGGTGAGGTACGGGTGAAACCCGAAACATAGCGGGACCGACGCCGCGGTGGTCGGGGTCACCGTGGTCTCAATCGACAGCGCCCGGTCGGCCAGCGTGATGTCCAGGGTGACCACATGTGGAAACGGGAAGCTGGAGAGCAGACGCGGCTGGCCGCCGTAGTCGAGGTCGGCGACGAAACGGTTCTCCTCCTGCTCGGTAACCAGCCAGCCGGGATAGGCGGCGAGCACGCCGTGGATCACCAGACCGTGCTCGTCGGAGCGCACTCCGCCGACTCCGGGGGTCAGCGTCACCGCGCCGCCGTCGACCGCGTAGCCGTTGGCGCTGAGCCGGTTCGCCCACGGGTACAGGATCGGGATGCCCATCGTTTTGCCGGTGGTCAGGTAGGCGCGAAGGCCGCGTCGTTGACCCAGCAGTTCGGCACCGCCGTCGGACAGCGAGGTACAGACCATGCCCGCCGACGGAACGAAGGTCGCTGTCAGCGCGGAGGACGGGTCTTTGAGAACGACGGAGGGCAGCTGGGCCATGGTCGGATTGTGCCATGAATGCCCTGCGGGTGACGAAAGTCCGGCGGCCGGTAGGGCCCCGCTTAGCGGCGGGGCCGCTCGAGCATCCCGTCGCGGCGGGCGCGGGGAAAGTTCGCCATCACCCGTTCGAGCATCGCGCTGTAGGCGGCCCCGTTGTTGAGGATGTCCGGGCGGTTGTGGTGTCGGAGAAAGGCGTCGATGCGACGTTCCAGCGGCCAGTCCCAGTAGTCCTGTCCGGTATACGCCGAACACAGGAACTGCCAGGCGATGGCGTCGATCTGCTCAGCCGCAACAGGTTTGGTCATCCCCCGGACCTGAGTCCCTTTCCCCGCGATGCTTGCGCCGCTCCTTTGCGATTATCATGCCACGCCTCGGGATGCCGGAAGGGGCGAAAGTAATCGGCGCTTTTCCGGCGGTGGAACGCCGGTGTGTCGTTCTAACCGCCGACGAGGTTGCCTGACTGCTCGGCTGGTTGCGACCGCCGCGTTCTGCGCCCCGGCAATTGGTAGCCCGCGTTTGCTATGGCGCAGACCGGGCCACCTTGATCCCGGCCGTCATGCCAGGGCATGAATTCCCTTGTACAGCAGTGCCAGGCCGATGATGACCAGGATCGCGCCGATCAGGCCGCCGTGGTTGTCCTCCATCCAGGTCTTAAGTTTGTCCAGTGGTTCCTCTAGGCGCGGCCCAGCGACGAGGCAGCCCAGCACCGGCAGGGCGATGGTGGACGCGGCGATGGCAGTGAAGGTGAATGCGGCCGCCCAGGTCTCGGGGAGGCTGAGGTCATTCGTGCCGATCGCGGTTCCGGCGGCGACGCACAGCAGGAGCACCTTCGGATTGACCACGGTGAGTGCGATCGCGGCAAGGAATGCCCGGGGGGGTTGCAGCGATCCCATGGACCGCATCCATCGCGGGGTATGGGCAGAGTTGTGGCGGTTCAGCCACCGGTAGAGGCCAAGGGCGATCAGTCCGATGCCGACGGCGATGCGCACATACGGTGCCCAGGCGGGGGAGTCACCCGAGCCCAGGTCTGACGCGGCAGTGGAGGCGGCGGTGATGGCGGTGATGCCGAACACCCAACCTGCCAGGAACGCCAGGCTCGTTGGTCGCGGTCGCGACGTGTGCAGAACCAGGATGCCCGGGATGATGGTGAACGGCGAGAGCGCGATGATCAGGGCCAGGGGCGTCACCTCAGCCAGGCTGGCCCCCACGTTGCCCACGCGTGAAACTTAGTCCGGTGCCCGGCGGAGGGTCCAGGCCGGCACCCAATGCGTCACTGTTCTGCGGTCAGAACCGTAGACCACGTCGTAGCTGACCAGGCCCCACCAGTCGCCCTGTTCGCAGAGGCCCCAGCAGCGCAGCCAACCGCTGGTGATCCGGTGCATCTGCAGCCCGCGTGGGTGGTAGCGGCCGGCCCGGTGCGGCTGGCGGGGGAATAGCACTGCCAGGTCCACCAGGACCGGCACCGGCGGGTGCAGTGGCCGAAACGGCGATCGGAGCGGCTGGCCGTTGTACCCGATGGATGCGAGATCAGCCACGGTTCGATCATATGTTCGATATCATCCCTTCGCGAGCAGACGCAAAATCGCACGCATTTGCCAGTTGGAGTGCGAGTTCGTGTCTGCTCGGCACACCTGTCATTTGGCCCTATCGCCGCCACCGCCTCGTTCAGTAGACTTGAGTGGAACAGACTCAAGGTTGTCGATGTTGTATACCTCGACAAGCTTCTACCTGTAGAAACGGAGGTGTCGTGGACTCGTTCAACCCGACCACCAAGACCCAGGCGGCGCTGACCGCCGCGTTGCAGGCCGCGAGTGCGGCGGGCAACCCGGAGATTCGGCCCGCCCACCTGCTGCTGGCGCTGCTCACCCAGACCGACGGCATCGCCGGCCCGCTACTCGAGGCGGTCGGCGTCAATCCGGCGACGGTCCGCGCCGAGACCCAACGCCTGGTCGACCGGCTTCCGTCCAGCAGTGGCGCGACCTCGCAGCCCCAGCTGTCCCGGGAGTCGCTGGCGGCGATCAACGCCGCCCAGCAACTGGCGACCGAGATGGACGACGAGTACGTCTCCACCGAGCACCTCATGGTCGGTCTCGCTGAGGGCAATAGCGACACCGCGAAGCTGCTGACCGGTGCCGGCGCCGCGCCGCAGACGCTGCGTGACGCCTTCGTGAAGGTCCGGGGCAGTGCCCGGGTGACCAGTGCCGACCCCGAGGCCACCTACCAGGCGTTGGAGAAGTACTCCACTGATCTCACCGCCCGTGCCCGGGAAGGCAAACTCGACCCGGTCATTGGGCGCGACAACGAGATTCGCCGTGTCATCCAGGTGCTCAGCCGCCGCACCAAGAACAACCCGGTGCTCATCGGGGAACCCGGCGTCGGCAAGACGGCGATCGTCGAGGGCCTGGCCCAGCGCATCATCGATGGCGACGTGCCGGAGAGCCTGCGTGACAAGACCGTCGTCTCCCTCGACATGGGCTCCATGGTCGCCGGCGCGAAGTATCGCGGCGAGTTCGAGGAACGCCTCAAGGCCGTCCTCGACGACATCAAGAACTCCGCCGGCCAGATCATCACCTTCATCGACGAGTTGCACACCATCGTCGGTGCCGGCGCTACCGGCGAAGGCGCGATGGACGCCGGCAACATGATCAAGCCCATGCTGGCCCGCGGCGAACTGCGGATGGTCGGCGCCACCACGCTCGAGGAATACCGCAAGTACATCGAGAAGGACGCCGCCCTCGAACGCCGCTTCCAGCAGGTGTTCGTCGGTGAACCGTCCGTCGAGGACACCGTCGGCATCCTGCGTGGACTCAAAGACCGCTATGAGGTGCACCACGGCGTGCGGATCACCGACTCTGCTCTGGTGGCCGCGGCGACGCTCTCGGACCGCTACATCACCAGCCGATTCCTGCCGGATAAGGCCATCGACCTCGTCGATGAGGCCGGGTCTCGGCTGCGGATGGAGATCGACTCCCGGCCCGTCGAGATCGACGAAGTCGAACGCCTGGTGCGGCGCCTTGAAATCGAGGAGATGGCGCTGGCGAAAGAAGAGGACGCCGCGTCTGCCGAACGCCTGGAGAAGCTGCGCGCCGAGTTGGCCGACCAGAAGGAGAAACTGGCTGAGTTGACGACGCGGTGGCAGAACGAGAAGAACGCCATCGACATCGTCCGCGACCTCAAAGAGGAACTCGACCACCTCCGTGGGGAGTCCGAGCGCGCCGAGCGCGACGGTGATCTGGCCAGGGCAGCCGAGTTGCGCTACGGGCGGATCCCCGAGGTCGAGAAGAAACTCGACGCCGCGCTACCCCAGGCCCAAGCCCAGGCCAACGTGATGCTCAAGGAGGAGGTCGGGCCCGACGACATCGCCGACGTGGTGGCGGCGTGGACCGGCATCCCGGCCGGCCGACTGCTCGAGGGTGAAACCGCCAAGCTGCTGCGGATGGAGGACGAACTCGGCAAACGGGTCGTCGGCCAGACCAAGGCCGTGCAAGCGGTCTCCGACGCCGTCCGCCGCAGCCGAGCCGGCGTCGCGGACCCCAACCGGCCCACCGGGTCGTTCCTGTTCCTCGGCCCGACCGGCGTCGGCAAGACGGAACTGGCCAAGGCGCTGGCGGATTTCCTGTTCGATGACGAACGCGCGATGGTCCGTATCGACATGAGCGAGTACGGCGAGAAGCATTCCGTCGCAAGGCTTGTCGGCGCCCCTCCCGGGTACATCGGCTACGACCAGGGTGGTCAGCTCACCGAAGCGGTGCGCCGTCGGCCCTACACGGTGGTGTTGTTCGACGAGGTCGAGAAGGCACACCCCGATGTGTTCGACGTGCTGCTGCAGGTTCTCGACGAGGGTCGGCTGACTGACGGTCAGGGCCGCACAGTGGACTTCCGCAACACCATTCTCATTCTGACGTCGAACCTCGGTTCAGGCGGCAGTGAGGAGCAGGTGATGGCGGCGGTCCGCAGCGCCTTCAAACCGGAGTTCATCAACCGCCTCGACGACGTGCTGATCTTCGAGGGTCTCAAGCCCGACGAGTTGGTCCGGATCGTCGACATCCAGTTGGCTCAGTTGAGCCGACGGCTGGCCCAGCGCCGCCTGGATCTTCAGGTGTCCCTGGCGGCCAAGGAATGGCTGGCGGAGCGCGGGTTCGACCCGGTCTACGGGGCGAGGCCGCTCCGGCGCCTGGTTCAGCAGGCCATCGGCGACCCACTGGCCAAACTGCTGCTGGCCGGTGACGTGGTGGACGGGGACGTGGTGGCGGTCAATGTGGCGGCCGACGGCGACAGCCTCATCCTGGGCTGACGTTCAACTGGGCTGATTTGCGTTTTGAGCCGCTCGCGCTGCAATGGTGACCCTGTTGTGACCTGCGGGGCCTCTTGGCGACTGGCGACGAACGGTTACGCTACGAGCAATGGTCCCATTTTGGTTCACGCTGTCCGCACTCTGTTTCGTGGGTGCGGCGGTACTGCTATACGTCGATATCGGGCGACGTCGCGGCCTGGGCCGGCGCCGCAAGTCCTGGGCGCGCTCGCACGGTTACGACTACGAGCAGGAATCGACACAGATCGTCGAACGCTGGAAGCGCGGTGTGATGTCCACCGTCGGAGAGGTCAGCGCCCGCAACGTGGTACTCGGCCAGATCCGCGGCGAAGCGGTGTACATCTTCGATCTCGAGGACGTCGCGACCGTTATCGCCTTGCACCGCAAGGTCGGCACCGGTGTCGTGATGGATCTTCGACTCAAGGGCATCAAGGAACCGCGGGAGTCCGACGTCTGGCTGCTCGGGGCGATCGGCCCCCGCATGGTGTACTCCAATAACCTCGATGCGGCACGTCGCGCCTGCGATCGCCGGATGGTGACGTTCGCCCACACCGCACCCGATTGCGCCGAAGTCATGTGGAACGAGGAGAACTGGACACTGGTGGCGATGCCGGTGTCGGCCACCCGCGCTCAGTGGGACGAGGGCCTCCGGACGGTTCGGCAATTCAACGATCTTCTCCGCGTGCTGCCACCGATCCCGGCCCAGGCCGCCGCCGCACAGTCGGCCGCCCGCCGCAATGCTCTTCCCCCGGGCCGCAGCGACGCTCCACCGATTCTCGCGCCACGTCCTGGTACGCAGGCGCCCAACTACCAGGTCTGACGCGTCCCGCGGGCAAGGTCTGACGCGTCCCGCGGGCAAGGTCTGACGCTTCCCGCGGGCTAGGCCAGACGCCTACCGTGAGCCGATAGGGTGGCGGGATGCCACGTCCTACCGCCTTGATCACCGGCCCCACTTCGGGTCTGGGGGCCGGGTACGCCCGTCGGTTCGCGCGCGACGGATACGACCTGGTGCTCGTTGCCCGCGATGTCGACCGTCTGGTTGATCTCGCCGCGGAGCTGCGCGCCGCCCACGGTGTCGAGGTTGAAGTGCTGCCCGCCGATCTGTCCGTAGTGGCCGACCGCGACAGGGTCATCCGCCGACTGGACGCCGGGGTGGCGGTGCTGGTCAACAACGCCGGCTTCGGCACGTCGGGTGAATTCGCCTATACCGACCCTGCTTTGCTGCAGCGCCAACTCGATGTCAACGTCACCGCCGTGATGCATCTGACGCGTGCCGCGCTACCGTCGATGCTGGCCGCCCACCGCGGATCGGTGATCAACATCGCCAGCGTCGCCGGTCTGCTGTCCGGCCGAGGTTCGACGTACTCGGCGTCGAAGGCCTGGGTGGTGTCGTTCTCCGAGGGCCTGGCCAATGGTTTAACCGGAACCGGTGTCGGCGTGCACGCGGTCTGCCCGGGATTCGTTCGCACCGAGTTCCACCAGCGCGCCGGAATCAATATGGCGGCTATCCGCGGACCGTTGTGGCTCAGCGTTGACGACGTGGTCGCCGAGAGTCTCGCGGACGTGGCGAAGGGCAAGGTGCTGAGCATTCCCGGCGTCCAGTACAAGGTCTTGACGACCGCCGGACGGATAGTCCCGCGCGCGTTGGTTCGTGCGCTCACGAAGAGAATCGGAGGTGGCCGTGACCGCACCTGAACTCAACGCCGTCGACCGCGCCTCGCTCACCGATTTGGTTCGGCGATTGTCGGTGGTGTTCGGCCGCGTCACGCTGTCCTCCGGCAAAGAGGCGGACTACTACGTCGATCTGCGCCGGGCGACGCTGCACCATCAGGCCGCCCCCCTGATCGGTCGGTTGATGCGTGAATTGACGGCGGACTGGGACTACACGGCGGTCGGTGGTCTCACCCTGGGAGCCGACCCGGTGGCGACCGCGATCATGCACGCACCAGGACGTCCCATCGACGTCTTCGTGGTTCGCAAGTCAGTGAAAACCCATGGGCTGCAACGCCTTATCGAAGGTACCGAGGTCACCGGCAAACGTGTGTTGGTCGTAGAGGACACCAGCACCACCGGAGGTTCGGCCTTGACGGCGGTACGCGCCGTCCGCGATGCCGGTGCGACAGTCGTCGGGGTGGCGACGGTGGTGGACCGATCCACCGGCGCAGCGGCGGCGATCGAAGACGAGGGCGTGCCCTATCGGAGCTTGCTTGGACTTGCCGATCTCGACCTCCCTGCGCAGTGATCAGACCCGCCGGGGGCGGTCAGTCTCCGGAGCCGGGAGAGCAACCCGACACTGAGATCGCGTGGGATGACGTCGTCGACGTCATCTGCGTGGGCTCCGACCCTGGCCCGGTGGCGCACGCCATCGCCGCCGCCGGGAGCGGGCTTCGGGTGCTCGTCGTCGCGCGTCCCGATGTCTGGGACACCGACACGGCTGCCTACATCGCGGAAATGACCGCGGAGTTGCCGGAACTGGCAGAAGGCCCCGCGGTGGCGGTCACCCTGGGTCGGGCGATCGATGCCCAACCCGCCCGGGGCCGAGTGATTGACACCTTCGAGGGTGCGCGGTTGGGTGAATTTGCGGCGCAGTGTTGGGCGTCGCCGCTAGGCGTTCTCTACACCGATGTCTACCCCCCGGCCGCGCTCGGTGCGACGCCCATGCGCACCGGGGCGGATCTGCGCATCGAGGCCATCGTGATAGGAACCTGCGCACCGGATTGCGCGCCGGCCGATTGGTTGGCGGCGCGCGCTCTCGATGACGGCATCCGGCCGGATCGCGACGTGATGTGGACGCGAGTGGTCGTGGAGTTCGGCCGGGTGGCCGGCGTCGAACTGGACAGCGCATCCGGACCGGTGTTGGTTCGGGCGATGGAAGGAGTTGCGCTGCCGACAGCGCGGCACTCCCTGGACCCGCCGGCTCAGCCTGGGCTACCGGCCGCGGAGGTGGCGATCGTCGGACTTGCGGCGGGTCGCTTCAGCAGGGTCGAGCTGTTGGTGGCGGATCACTGCTGCGGGATGCGGAAGGATCGGAACCCTGAACTCGGGGCGCCCGACGGATTGGGCCCGTAGATGGCGAGCATGCGCGCATACCGGGGCGCCAGGTAGCGACCCAGATGTCCACCGCGCACCACCGCGACGTCACCGGGGTGCAACGTGACCGACTGGCCGTCGGACTCGATGACGAGTTCACCGTCCAGCAGGTAGGTCGTCTCGTCATGGGGGTGCAGGTCTTCCCAACCCTCGGCCTCAAGTTCCCACTCGTGGATCGCGACGTCGTTCCACGCGGCCCCCGGACTATCCGTCAGATGACCGGTGATGGTCCGGCACCCGGACCGACGGCCGCCGGCACCGGGCTCCGGGCTCATCCGCGCAAAGCGGATCAGCGCCGACTCCGCGTCCTCGCCACGACGGGGTTCCATTGGAGCGACGCTACCCTTGCGCCATGTCGACTGAGGCCTCAGAGCCCGGCCCCACCGAGTGGTCCACCCCGGCCACGGGAGTCGGGCCCTGGCCCGGACCGGTCCCCGACGATCCGCGGTACGACCCCGAACTGCTCGAGCGCGGCGACGCCCGCAACGTCGTTGACGCATATCGCTATTGGCGCCGCGAGGCAATCGTCGCCGATATCGACCGGCGCCGCCACCGACTGCACGTAGCGATCGAAAATTTCGGCAATGACGCCAATATCGGGGCAGTGGTCCGGAGCGCCAACGCCTTCGCTGTTGACACCGTGCACATCGTCGGCCGACGGCGCTGGAACCGCCGCGGCGCGATGGTCACTGACCGCTACCAGCGACTCGTTCACCACGACACCACCGAGGAACTGTTGGCGTTCGCCCGCGGCGCCGGCATCACCGTGGTCGCCGTCGACAATGTCGACGGTGCGGTGCGACTCGAGGAGACCACCCTGCCGCGGGATTGCCTGCTGGTGTTCGGCCAGGAGGGGCCGGGCATCTCCGAGGCTGCTCGCTGCGGCGCGGCGGTCACGGTGTCGATCGCGCAATTCGGTTCGACCCGCAGCATCAACGCCGGCGCCGCCGCCGGGATCGCGATGCACGCCTGGATCAGACACTGGGCTGACCTGTCCCGGGCCTGGTAGGGCAGGATTGGCGCCCATGGACCAGCAGTGGATGAACCGGGCGGCCAGCGCCGAGGCCGCCGTTGCCAAACGGCATCTCCGGCGACTATGGCAGTTGCCGGCCACCCAACTGGGCGTGGTGGGCTGGCCGCCCACCCGCAGGGATGCGAGCTTCGGCACCTGGCATTACTGGTGGCAGGCGCACTTGCTGGACACCCTGGTCGACGCCCAGGTTCGCGATCCGCGGCCGGAACGCGTCGAGTCCATCAAGCGCCAGATCCGCGGCCACCTCGCCCGCAACAACGGCCGCTGGACCAATAGCTACTACGACGATATGGCGTGGCTGGCACTGGCCCTGGAGCGAGCCGATCGCCTCGCCGGCGTCCCGAGTCCGCGTGCGCTGGCGACGTTGGCGGCCCAACTCATCGACTCCTGGGTGCCGGAGGACGGCGGTGGAATTCCGTGGCGCAAGAAAGACCAGTTCTTCAATGCCCCGGCCAATGGCCCGGCGGGAATCTTCCTGGCTCGTTACGGCGACCGGTTGCGCAGGGCCGAGCAGATGGCCGACTGGATCGACGAGACGCTGATCGACCCGGAGACCCATCTGGTGTTCGACGGCATCAAGTCCGGTTCCCTGGTGCGCGCCCAGTACACCTACTGCCAGGGCGTGGTGGTGGGCCTGGAGACAGAATTGGCCGTGCGCACCGGCGACGATCGGCACGCGGCCCGGGTGCGCCGACTGGTGCCCGCGATCGCCGAACACATGGCACCGGAGGGCGTTCTCAAGGGCGGTGGCGGTGGCGACGGCGGGCTATTCGCCGGGATCACGGCGCGCTACCTGGCCCTGGCTGCCACGTCGCTGCCCGGGGATTCCGGAGCCGATGCCGCGGCGCGGGACACCGCCCGGAGCATCGTGCTCGCCTCGGCGCGGGCAGCCTGGGATAACCGCCAGGAGGTTGAGAGCCTGCCGCTGTTCGGGGCGTTCTGGGGTAGGACCGCCGAGGTGCCTCGCGCCGGCGGGCAGGGTGCAATCCTCGCCGACGGTGCGGTGATCGAATCAGCCACTCCGGAGCGGGATTTGTCGGTTCAGGTGTCGGGCTGGATGCTGATGGAGGCCGCGCACACGGTGGCCCGCGGCTGAGCAGCTGATTATCCGGCCTGGCCAGCCGGTTCGCGGTTATGATCTGCCTCTGCCCGTGACTCGAGAAGGAGAACGCGACCCGATGAAAAAGATCACGACGGCGGCAGTGACCGCGGTTGCGCTGAGCGTTGTGCTCGTCGGCTGCAGCCCCACAACCGAAAAAAATTCCACGGCCACCGAGCAGTCCACACCGGCGGAGCAGAGCGTTGAAGCGCGGCCCGAGGGCGCAACGCTGCATCAGTACATCGTCGATAACAAGATCGCTGAGGTTCCGTTCAAGAAGGGCGAGGCCGGCACGCCGACGGTCGACTTTCCGTTCCCGCCGGGCTGGCGCGGCGCCGGCGACCTGACTCCCGACTGGGCGTACGGCGCGATCATCTACGACAAGGCCGTCGACGCGAACGATCCGCCGTTCATGTACGCGATCGGCTCCAAGCTCACCGGCGATATCGACCCGCAGAAAGTCCTCGAACTTGCTCCCGCACAACTCAATGAGCTTCCCGGCTTCAAGGCTATCGGCGAGCCGGAACGCGACACGCTGAGCGGTTTCGACGCCATCGACTACGTCGGCACCTATGAATTGGATGGTAAAACCCGAGCGGTCGGTCAGCAGACCATCGTCATCCCCGGCGAGGACTCGCTGTTCGTTCTGCAACTCAATGCCGAGGCGCCTGCAGGTCAGGAGCAGGTCGTCATTGACGCCGCGAATCTCATCGCAGACCAGACCAAGATCACTCTCCCGTCCTGACCGCCCAGACCGACTCACGCACGGAGAACACCATGACAATTCGATCCACGGTCCATCGCCTCGTGCTGGCAGCGATTTGCGGTGGCGCGGTGCTCTCGGCGCCGATGATCGCCACGCCGGTGGCGATCGGCGCACCCTGCCCGGGGGGCACCATCTCCGACCCGGTCACCGGCGTGTGCTGGAAGCAGGGGGCGGCCGCAGGCAATATCGGAATCAGGGGCACCGGCGGGGTGTGTCTGCCCGGCAGGCTTGGACTGTGCTTAGCCGCGCTGCAGAACTCGCGGATACCCGGGGCCAATTTGCCCGACGCCGCGGACGTCACGGCCGGGCCGAACCGCGTGAACTCCTGGCCTTAGCGAGTAATCCCCTTAGCGAGTAATCCCCTTAGCGAGTAATCCCCCGAGCGAGTACGACGGGTCAGCTTTCCTCAGGCAGGGCTCCGCGCCGGCGCAGCATGTTGCGGCCGACCGCGCTCAGTCCCGGCAGGATTGATAGGAACACGATCAACAGGATCATCAGCTCAAGGTTGTTCTTGACGAACGGCACATTGCCCAGGAAGTAGCCCAGCAGCGTCATCCCGGCGCCCCACAGGATGCCGCCGACGATGTCGAAGGCTAGGAACACCGGGTAGCGCATGGTGGATACCCCGGCCAGTACCGGGGTGAAGGTGCGCACGATCGGAACAAACCGCGCCAGGATGATCGTCTTCGGTCCGTGCTTCTCGAAGAAGGCATGCGACTCGGTGACGTAGTGCTTCTTGAAGAACCGGGAGTCTTCTTTGTCGAACAGCGCCGGCCCGATCCGCCGGCCGATGAAGTATGCGCACTGGTCGCCAAGGATCGCCACGATCGGAACCGCGATCACCAACACCCAGATGTTCACCGGCGGGTTGGGTGCTGCCGCCAGCAGGCCGCCGGTGAACAGCAGCGAGTCACCCGGCAGCAGCGGAAACAGCAGGCCGGTCTCGATGAAAACGATGATCAGGATGCCCGGCAACACCGCGGACGCGAACAGTCCCCCCTCACCCAGCCAGTACATCGGGTCCAGGATGCTGGGCAGGGCGAGCACCGTCGTGGTCATGAGCACCCAAGATACCGGGGCGGTTTGACATACTCCTTCCAGAGGCACCCGTTCAGCCCAGATCCGAGAGGACTTCCATGCCCGTCGCCACGCCCGAGGTCTATGCGGAGATGCTGGATCGAGCCAAAAAACACGCGTTCGCCTTCCCGGCCATCAACTGCACCTCATCGGAGACCATCAACGCCGCCATCAAGGGTTTCGCCGACGCCGGCAG
>CAMDFY010000037.1 GCA_945897705.1 Bifidobacterium breve
GACGACGATGACCCTCGGGATCGCCGCCATGAAGTATCTGAACCAGCCAAACGTCGATCCGGTGTACTGTCCCCAGGCGGAGAAGGCCAGGACCGTGCCGAACGCACCGATCGGCACCAGTGGATCGATCCGGCGGGCTGAAACGGCCCGCGCCGCCGCCAGAATCATCGCGATCCCGATGAACGGCTGAATGCTGGTGAGCCGGTGGGCGAGCAGGGCCCCGTCGGTGGACACATTGCTGAAGCCGCGCTCGGCGGCCACCTGCACCTGGCTGGCGTTGCCGTAGTCGGAGGAGATGATCGCGAAGGCCTCCCCGGTCATAATCCAGCCGGCCAGGGCGAATAGCGCAAACGCCGTTCCGATTGGGAACAGCACCACGAAGATGCTTAGCGCAGCGGCGGAGATCCGTTCGTCCTTCGGCGAGCGCAGGAACACCGTCCCGGTAACCAGGGCCGCTGCCCCGGCCGCGGCGATCAGTGTCTCGTAGCGCACCAGATAGCCCACCGCGAGGGCCAGGCCAACCGAGGCCAGGTCAAACACCCGAGGCGAGTCGAGCCAGCGCAGCAGGTAGCGCACCGCCCACAGGATGCAGAACAGCATCGCCGACTCGCTCATCCCGGTTCCGGCATAGATGACGATCATCGGATTGAGCGCGAAGCAAGCGACCGCCACCCGGCGCCACCGGACATCGACCGATCGGTCCACGGCGATCAGCCTGATCAACACCGCGCATCCCGCCGTGAACGCCGCGCTCTGCACCACCCCGGCCAGGCCGCGGGTGCGCAGTTCCGGCCACCAACCGCTGAACTGCAGCACGGGCAACTCGACCAAACTCGGCAATGGCCCCCACACGAACCCCATCGCCGACAAGTGAGGATCTTTGCTCCACAGCGCGTATCCGGCGTTCGCCACGCGGCTGATCCCGTCACCCTCCACGATGTTGTAGCGCAGGATCAGCACACCACCGACAACCGTGTAGCCGACGAACAGAATTGCGAATAACCACAGCGACGCTCCGCGCCTCGGGTTTGGGGCGTGGTCCGCAGCGTCGTCACCGCGGGCCGCGGTGGCATCCTCCAGAACGGCCGTCATCGCTATCAGCCCCGGTTTCGGCGCCGTCGCACGATCAGCCCGCGAACCGCCGCCGCGGCGGCCACGACGCCGACCGCCAAAGTGGCCACCACGGACCACTTCCAGCCGGTCTTGTCGCCCGCCCGATCGCTCATCTGCTGTTCGGCGCGGACGGTAAGGGCGACGGTGTCGCCGGCGGCGCCGGTGGCGACCACGTCCCCGGTGAGCGAGGACCACCCGTTGTCCAGCCGGCGAATGTAGTCCATGGTCTTGTCTGCAAGTTCCGCCCGGTCGGGAACACCGATGGAGAGCACCGCGCGTCCGTTCTGGGGGAACGACTGAACGAGCGCAAGCGGACCACTGAGCATCGCTACGGTATCCGCGGCACCGTCGATCTGCACGGCGCCGTTGCTGTCCACCATCACCGGCGGCAGCATCCCGAACGCGGCGAGCCCCTCCCCGCCGGTCACAGCCATCAGGGGGGTGCCGTTCGCGGCGCCGTCGGCGAGGCTGACGAGTTGGGGCCGCAGCAGCGTTGCGGTGCGCTGGCCAATGAAATTGATCGCCTGCGCCGCGTATCGGATCAACTCGGGTCTCTCGACGGCGACACCGAACTCGGGGGTGAACGCCGCGGGGAGTTGAGGAAATCCGCGCGCACCGGCAGACCCGGGTGTCACCTCGACGGTGGACCGCGGATCGATCGCAAACGTCATCCGGTCGTTGAGTGGCGCGCAACCACCGCCGTCTCCGCCACCGGGAAAATACTGCAGTTCGAGCGCCATCCCGATATCGGAGCTGATGGCCTGCGGCGGTATCTCGAACGTCATGTCCAGGCTGCCGGATTGGTCGAGGCGCTGGGTTGCCAACACATAGGCGCCGGAACGCACCAGGATCGAGGCTTCGTCGTCCGCGGTAGGTGTGTAGCGGGCGCGCAGGTCGATCTTCGCCTTCCCGATGGGGCCGACCGCGAAGGCCGCCCCGTCGAAACCGACATAGATTGTGGTCGCGCCGGTGAAGGAGGGCGAGGCCGCGATTCCCAGCTGCTCGAAGGTCATGATGGTGCGGGTCGGAGTCAGCGTGCCTGTCGCGGATTCCACCGCAGCCGAGGGGCTCTGAATCAACTCGAGGCGGCGATCGATGAACAGATCGACTTGATCGGAAAGCGTGGCGTCGCGACCGGTGATGGCCAGAACCGCCTGCGGTGTCCCGGGGTTGAGGACGTCGATTCCGCTGCGCTCACCGTTGAGGATCGTGATGACGCGCCGTCCGGGTAGATCGCCCGCCGGCGGTCGAGCCGAGGTGTCGACGTCGATGCGCACCGGCATCGGCCGGTACGTGCGAGTCAGCATCGCGGTTAGGCTCAGTGCCGCCTGCTGCTGATCGGCCGACGGATCTGGCCCGGTCCAGATGGTGATGGCGTCCAGATAATTCGGCAGGAAGTCGGCCACCGTCGACGGCGCGGGCGTGCGGCCGCTCACCGTCGTCGCTAGGCCGCTGAGGGTTACCGCCGGTGTGGGTTCACAGGTATCAGCGGACGGATTCGACGTGCGCAGGACGAAACCGAGGGTCAGCACGCCGTTATCGGTCGCGGCGCCGGAGGTGTCCAGCGCGAAGGGTGTGGTGGTCGAATCGCCCGGAACGGGGATGCTGCCCAGAGAGTTCCCGCGCCCGTCGAGAACATCGACGCGGCCGGCGGCGATGTTCACTGCGGCGCCGATGCGGCCCGAAAGTTGCGTGGGAGTGATCCCCGCCGGCATCGTGATTGCGACCGTGCTCTCCATATTCGCGCCGCGCAATTCCAGGCTCTCGGCCCGACCGAACTGGCGCCACGGGACGGCCGCGGAAGGGTTCGGCGCACCGGTGTCGACTGCCGGCGGCGCGGGCGGCGGCACTGCTGAGACGATGCCCGGACTGGCGATCGTGGCTATCAGGGCGGACACCACAAGCGCATGAACCGCGCGGCGACGGATCATCATCGCGCTGATGGAGTTGTGGGGACCGGTCCCGGCGCCGGGTGGCCGAGACCGTGGACGGTTTTCTCCCAGTGGAACGGCCGGAAGACCAACTGGTAAAAGGCCTTCACCGCAGCGAGGGATTGCAGCACCCAGTACAGCGGGGACAGCAAGGCCGCCCACCACAGATAAGGTTTTCCGGCGGCCTGAACAAGTACGAACGACATGTAGATCGCCAGGGGGGTGCCCACCAGGAACAGAACCAGACAGGCGTAGTAGGCGATCGGGGGGAAGAGCATCGTGACCAGGGATGGCCGTCCGCTGGTCCAGGCGAGCAGGAGCAGGCCGAAGATGATGTTGACGACTGCGGTGGCCGGGATGCCGCCGGTCATGTTGAGGAATCGCAGCGTGGCCTTGGTGCCAACTTTGCGGCGGAACTCGATCGGATGGCGCAGATGCACGATCATCGTCTGCAGGTAGCCCTTGTACCAGCGTGACCGCTGGCGGATCCAGTTCACCATGTCGGAGTTGGCCTCCTCCAGGGTCACCGAGTCGAGGATCTGGGTCCGGTACCCGTGGGCGGCCAGGCGTGCCCCGAGGTCGGCGTCCTCGGTGACGTTGTACTCATCCCAACCGCCGACGTCGCGCCACACCGAGACCGAGATGTGGTTGCTGGTGCCGCCGAGTGGGACCACGCATCGGGCCCGTTCGATCGCGGGGAGGATCACCGAGAACCACTGCGCGTACTCCATCGCGAACCAGCGTGTCAGCAGGTTCTGCCGTTCGTTGAAGTAGCCCAGCTGCGCCTGGAGGCAGCCGATATCGGCGGGCGCGGTGCGGAAGGCCGCCACGGCGCGCCGCAACTGTAGGGGTTCGGGGATGTCCTCGGCGTCATAGATGGTCAGGTACTCGCCGCGAAGGTCCGGCAGCGACATGCCGTAGTTGCAGGCCTTGGGTTTGGTCTTGGGCAGGCTGTGCGGCACGAGCACCACCCGCACGTCCCGCAGATGTGCGGACGCCAGAGCCTGCTGGGTCGCTTCGTCGTCCTCTTCGATCAGCAGCAACAACTCGAGGCGGTCCCGCGGGTAGTCGATCCGGCACACTCCGTTGACGAGGTTCTCGATGATGGACGGCTCGTCGTAGACCGGGAGCAGCACCGTGTAGACCGGCAATTCGTCGTCGGGTATCGCGCTGGCCTCCTCATCACTGATCCCGACCAGGGCCGGGTGGTTCAGTCCACTGAACATCAGCACGTACCGGTCGACGGTCGAGGCGATGTAGACGAACGTCACGACGATGCCGATCGCCGGCAGGAGTTGGGCCGGGAAGAGCACCAGCGCGCCGCCGGCGACGGCCGCCAGTGTTACCAGGAGAGCCTTGGTGGTACTGCTCAGTGCGGTCCGAGCCGAGAGATGGTCGGGCAGCAGGCGGCTGTACTGCCCGGCGGTCGGCACGGTCACCGGCCGCCGCCGACTGCCAGGATCGTCCGCGCGACGTCGTCAGCGGTGCGCGCCACCCGGTTGGGCACGATCCCGGTCGGCGCCGGTTGCTGGCGGGTCAACCACAACATCGGTTCCAGTAGCGAGTTCGTCCAGCCGACGGGCTGCGGCGCGGGCGCCGCCGCCGCAGCGACGTCCTGATTCACCACAACGGTGACCCGCTGATGTTCTTCGCCGGCCAGCCAGGTCCAGGTGAGTGCGAACCACTGACCGGATGCGCCGGCGCCGATGGCGTCCGGGTCGCTGTGGGCGGACCTGACATCGATACCGCCGGGCCCACCACCGCCGGCGGGGCGGTAGTTGACCGGTGTCGCCGACGGGTACCAGACGGCGTCGGCGTAGTCGTCGAGGCGTGCTGAGTTCGGTGCGGTGATGACGTCGATCGCGACCGCCGGGTGTGCGGTCGGTGCCGGTAGCACGTAGCGGGTTAACTCGGCTCCGGGTCCGAGGAAGCCGCTGATGAAGCTGAATTCCGCACTGCGCTGAAGGCCCAGCCTGGAGACCCAGTCGGCGGGGACTGCGACCGGGCCCCGAACAGCCGAGACCGGTGGGGGCGAGAAAAGCAACATTGACACCGCCAGCAGGAGAAGTACCGCGTAACTGCGGGCGCCGACGCGCGGGAACCTCGTCACGCCCCTGGCGGGGTGTGCGGCGATACTCGCCGCGATGCGGGTGTGGGCGGCGCGGCGTACTGAGATGACGCTCATAACGGGGACGACGCCGGCGGCGACCGCGATCCGGGACAGCACGTCCGGCAAATCCATCAGGAGGTCGAGGCCGAGTGCCACGGCGAGATTGATCAGCGCAGCCGTCAATCGCCAGTGCCGCGCGAAGGTGCTCGTCGCCAGGTAGACGGCGACCGTGCCGAGAGTCGCGGCCGCGGCGATCGCGTCGTCCTCGGTCCCGCCCAACTGAGACGTCAGCAGTAGGAAAGGCATGACCGGCACGCAGCACAGCGTGAAGGCCCATGCACGCCAGAGTCTCAGGACATGGCGCGCCGAGAACAGGACCATCCCGGCGGCCATCGCCCAGACCAGAGGTACGTAGTGATCCCAGTGCCACAGACCGGCCAGGGTCGGTAAACGCCGCGACAGCAGTTCGATCGTGAGCAGTCCCCCCGAGGCGAAGAAAATGGCGAGGATCCAGTCGAACTCGGTGTCGCCCACCCCGGGGGACGGCCGGATTCCGCTCGCAATCAGTGCTGCTAGCAGTGGCGTGACCAGAAGGTAGGCCGTGAAGGAACCGGCACCGGCCTGGCGCAGGGCATCGAGGGCGAGGAAGGTGGCCGCCATGGCGGTCAGCCCCAGGGTGGCGACGATGCGCACCCACACGCGCTGGCCGTCCTTCGAGGGCATGCACGTCTCCTCTTCTCCAGGCTGGTGTCGTGTCCTACTGGCGTGCCGCGGAACGACCAAAGTCCCGAGTCAGAGGGGCCCAAGTGCTCTTGCGGACACCGGGCCGCAGCGTTTCAGCGGAATGATTGCCTACCGGTCCCCAATTTCGGGCGAACAGCCGCCGAACATCTCACCGGGAAATGGCGAACGGTGAGAACCGTGGGAATTCGCCGTCCGGCGAACCGGTGATAGGGGATGCTGTCGTCGTGACAAGTGGTCGCCCCGCGGAAGGCCCCATCTCCATCTACGTCGCCTCTCCGGAAGGTGAGACCGGCAAGTCCACCATCGCGCTGGGCATCGTGCACCGGCTGGCGGCGATGGTGCCGAGGGTCGGGGTGTTCCGGCCGATCGCTCGCCGTGAGAACACCGACTACATCCTGGAGTTACTCCTGGCCTCCAGCAGTGCCGGGCTGTCCTACGCCGACTGCATCGGGGTGAGCTATCAGCGCCTGCACGCCGATACCGATGCCGCGATCGCTGACATCGTCGACCGCTACCACGACGTCGCCGACCGATGCGACGCCGTAGTGATTGTCGGCTCCGACTACACCGACGTCGCCACCCCCACCGAACTCAGCGTCAACGCCCGCATTGCCGTCAACCTGGGCGCGCCGGTGGTGCTGTCGGTGCGCGGGTTCGGCCGCACTCCCGAAGAGATCGCGGGTGCCATCGAACTATGCCTGGCCGAGTTGAACGCCCAGCATGCCCACACCGCGGCCGTGGTCGCCAACCGCTGCGAGCCCGACCAGATGGCGGCGGTCGCCCGCGCCTGCGAGGGTCTGGGGCCGCGGGTGTACGTGCTTCCCGAGGAGCCACTACTGGTGGCGCCGACCGTCGCTGAACTGTGTTCGGCGGTCACCGGCACGGTCGTACACGGCGACGCCTCCCTGATGTCGCGCGAGGTGATGGATGTGATGGTGGCCGGCATGACCGCCGATCACGTGCTCGAGCGACTCAGCGAGGGTGCCGCCGTAATCACCCCGGGTGATCGCTCCGACGTCGTCCTCGCGGTGGCCAGCGCGCACGCCGCGGAGGGATTCCCATCGATGTCCGCCATTATCCTCAACGGCGGGCTGCCCCTGCATCGCGAAATCGCCCGGTTGGTCACCGGCCTGGGCCTGCGGCTACCAGTCATCGCCACCGACCTGGATACTTTCGCCACCGCCAGTGCGGTGGCGAATACCCGGGGACGGGTGACAGCGGACTCGCAAACCAAAATCGACACCGCGATCGAACTGATGGAACGCCACGTCGACGTCGGCGACCTGCTCGCGCGGCTGGCGATCCCGATCCCGACCGTGACCACGCCGCAGATGTTCGCCTACCAGCTCATGGAACGTGCCCGCGCAGATCGGCGGCGCATCGTGCTGCCCGAGGGCGATGACGACCGAATCCTGCAGGCGGCCGGCCGTATTTTGCGGCGCGGACTCGCTGACCTGACAATTCTCGGCGAAGAGTCCGAGATCCGTTCCCGCGCAGCAGAACTCGGCGTCGATCTTGGTGCCGCCACGGTCATCGACCCTCGCACCAGCGAACTGTGCGAGCAGTTCGCCGAGCAGTACGCGGAAATTCGCAAGCACAAGGGCGTCACCCTGGAACAGGCGCGCGAGACCGTCTGCGACGTGTCCTACTTCGGCACCATGCTGGTGCACAACGACATCGTCGACGGCATGGTGTCGGGTGCCGCCCACACCACCGCCCATACCGTCAAACCAGCCTTCGAGATCATCAAGACCCAGCCGGGCGTCTCCACGGTGTCCAGTATTTTCCTGATGTGTCTATCCGATCGGGCGCTCGCCTATGGCGACTGCGCGATCGTGCCGGATCCCTCCGCCGAGGAACTGGCCGATATCGCAATCAGTTCGGCCCGGACTGCCGCCCAGTTCGGGATCGACCCGCGGGTAGCCATGCTGAGCTACTCCACCGGTGAGTCCGGCAGCGGCGCCGGGGTGGACAAGGTAAGGGCTGCCACCGAATTGGTGCGACAGCGCGATCCTGCACTCCTGGTTGAGGGTCCGATTCAGTACGACGCCGCCGTCGACCCGACAGTGGCGGAGGCCAAGATGCCGAACTCGACTGTCGCCGGCCGTGCCACCGTGCTGATCTTTCCCGACCTCAACACCGGCAACAACACCTACAAGGCGGTGCAACGCAGTGCCGGCGCGATCGCGATCGGCCCGGTACTGCAGGGACTCAATAAGCCGGTCAACGATCTCTCCCGCGGTGCGCTGGTCGACGACATCGTCTACACCGTGGCGATCACCGCAATCCAAGCGCAGGGGCGCTGATGGCCGGCACCGTCCTGGTTCTCAACTCTGGATCGTCGTCGCTGAAGTACTCGCTGGTGCAACCCGATACCGGTGAGTCACTGATGGACGGGATCATCGAGAGGATCGGCGAGGACGGCGGAGTCGCCGATCACGAGGCCGCACTGCGGGCGGTGTTCGATGTGCTCGCACCGGACGGGCGGGATCTGGCGGATCTTGAACTGGTGGCGGTCGGCCACCGGGTGGTTCACGGTGGCCCTGACCTTTATCGGCCGACCGTCATCGATGCCGGCCTGATCGAAGCGCTGCGGGAACTGGCGCCGCTGGCACCGCTGCACAATCCGCCCGCGGTGCTGGGCATCGAAGTAGCCCTTCGGGTGCTCCCCGATCTGCCGCACGTCGCCGTATTCGACACCGCGTTCTTTCACGATCTGCCGCCGTCGGCGGCGACCTACGCGATCGACCGCGATATCGCGGCCCGCTGGAAGATTCGTCGATACGGCTTTCATGGAACATCGCATCGGTTCGTCAGCGAGCAGGCCGCCGCCTTCCTCGGGTCGCCACTCGGGGCGCTCAACCAGATTGTGCTGCACCTGGGCAACGGTGCTTCGGCGTCGGCGATCGCCGGTGGCCGTCCGGTCGACACCTCGATGGGTCTCACCCCGCTGGAAGGACTGGTGATGGGCAGCCGATCGGGGGATATCGACCCGGGCATCATCGGCTACCTCTGGCGGGAGGCCGGCATGGCAGTCGATGAGATCGAGTTGATGCTCAACCGGCATTCCGGGATGTTGGGGCTCAGTGGCGAGACGGACTTCCGCGCGGTGCACACCGGTATCGAGGCCGGTGATGAGGCAGCGAAGCTCGCCTACGAGGTCTACATCCACCGGTTACGCAAGTACATCGGCGGCTATCTCGCCGTACTTGGAAGGACCGACGTAATCACGTTTACCGCCGGAGTCGGTGAGAATGATGCGAAAGTCCGCCGGGATGCGTTGTGCGGGCTGGAGAGTCTCGGCATCGAACTCGACGAGAAGCTCAATGAGGGTCCAGCGCGCGGCCCACGTCGTATCTCCGCGGAAACCTCGCGGATCACGGTTCTGGTGATCCCTACCGACGAGGAACTCGCTATTGCCCGGGCCGCCGCCGCCGCCGTCTGAGCCGGGAGAGTCAGAACGTCGTCAGCGGCCGTACCTCGTTGGCCATGTCCACCAGTGCGTAGCGGTGAGTCTGGCTGGTGGCCACCCGGGCCAGGCTGCGCAGCGAGGATTCGACGCCCAGTCGCAGGCCGTTGTCGGTGAACGGAAAACCCAGTATCGGATTCGGTCGAGGTTCGTGGCCGGGGATCCAGTCCAGCGCCGTGCCGAGAACAAGAGCCCGGATCTGCAGCACCCGCGGTTCGGTGTCGGGCAGTGCCTCGACGCGACGCGCAGCGTCGCGGATCTGTTCCTCGGTCAGTTCACTGGCCGAGCGGCCGGACAGCAGCGTCACCGAACTGGTCAGTCGTGCGGTGGTGAAATGCCTTGAGCCGACGGGCACTTCGTCGAGTGTGGTGACCGATCCGCCGCGATCACCCTCGACAGATTGCGCACGTGCCAGGCCGAATCCTGCCGAGATGATGTTGTTGTCGGTGTGCCAGACCGTCTCATAGAAGGGGCGCTCGTCGGAGTTGCCGGCCAGTTCCGCGGTGGCCGCCAAGGCCAGTTTGGGCGCTAACTCTCCCGGAAATGTGTCCAGCACCTCGGTGAAATGCTTTGCCGCCGAGTCATAGTCACTGGTAAGCAGGTCCGAGACGCCTTTGAACCACACCAGCCGCCATTGCCAACCCACCCGCTCAGCTAAATCATCGAGCTTGCGGTTGGCCTTGGCCACATCACCGAGGTCGAGCAGTGCGCGGATCTCCATCAGCGGAAGTTCCACCGAGTCGGAGACGTCAACGCCTTCGGAGTCCGGGCCCTCGTGCCGGGCCGCCCGCAGGGAGTCCAACGTTTGCACCGGCTGGGACAGCACCGTTGCGGACAGCACCGTCGCGGCCACGTCGGCGGGATTGACCAGCGGAACCGGCAGAGCGGTCACGATTTCCGGCGCGGTGAGCTTCGCGGTGTGCAGTAGGCCGTCGAGATAGACGTCGGTGTGTGCGACGAGAAGTTCCACCCCGAACGTTGATCGGGTGCGGGTGAACACCGTCGACAGTCCCGGTCGTGGTGCGCCGGTGTCGGCGGCGACCACCTCGCGCAGTACGCCGAGCAACTGCGAGGACATTTCCTCGGTGCTGACGAATCGTCGCTGTGGGTCGGGGTCGATGGCACGGCGAAGCAGTCTGGCGAATGAGTCGTACCTGTTCAGCACTGCGTCGTCGTCGGGTAGGCCGTCAACGTAGCGGCCGTTTCGGGTACGCAGATTGAGCGTGAGCGCCGCCAGCGTTCTCCCGACGGTGTAGATGTCGGTCGCCACCGTTGGCCCGGAACGGACGATCTCGGGCGCCTGATAGCCGGGGGTGCCGTAGAGATAGCCGAAGGAGTTGATCGGTGACACCGCCCCGAGGTCGATCAGCTTGAGTTGCTCCTCGGTGACCATGATGTTCTCTGGCTTGAGATCGTTGTAACACAGACCTATCGAATGCAGGTATCCCAGTGCCGGCAGGATCTCGAGCATGTAGGCGATCGCT
Organism: Bifidobacterium breve; assembly: GCA_945897705.1. Taxonomy (GTDB): domain Bacteria; phylum Actinomycetota; class Actinomycetes; order Mycobacteriales; family Mycobacteriaceae; genus Mycobacterium; species Mycobacterium aquicola. Next base: position 10,852 of record CAMDFY010000037.1, read on the forward strand.
TCAGAGACCGGAAGGCGTTCTCCCCGAGTCGGTTTGAGCGACTTGCCGCCGACGTATTCCATGACTATGTAGCCGATCGGCTCGCCGCGGGAATCTGGATGCTCGACAAAGTTGAAGATCTTGACGATTGACGGGTGAGCCACTTCGGCGAGGAACTGCCGTTCGGCCATCGCGATGGCCTGGGCCTCGGCGTCACCGGAATGCACCAGGCCCTTGAGCACGATCGGGCGTTCGTTGACGTTGTGGTCGACCGCCAGGTATACCCAGCCGAGTCCGCCGTGTGCGACGCAGCCTTTGATCTCATACTGGTCGGCGACCATGTCCCCGGGGTTCAGTTGAGGCAGGAAGGAATAAGCGCTCCCGCAGTTCGGGCAGAAGCCCTCCGAGTGGCCCTCCCCGGCCTCAGAAGACCGTCCGACCGGACGATTGCAGTTCCAACAGAACCTTTTGGACTCCGCGACAACAGGATTGACCATCAGTGCCGCGAACGGGTCGATCTCCGGTACCCGGGGAATTTCCACCAGTCCGCCGCCGAGGCGACGCTTCGCCGAAAGGGTCCTTGCCACCGTGGCCTGGGTTTCCTCAGTTTCGATCGGCGCGCTGGCAATGGAGGTTTCGTCGTCGAAGTGCGGGCGGAAGATGGCCTGTGTCGACATCGGACGCATGGTCGCCACGGATTCTGAGTCGAGTTCGTCGAAGTTCGCGGGCTGAGTGCCGACGTCCGCGCCGGGCGATTCGGGTGTGTTCATCAGTTCAGGTACCGCGGCGTCGGGGGTGCCGGTGCCGGACCGAGCACCGACAACCAGCGACGGTAGAGGTTGTCCCACGTTCCGTCGTTGCGAATCCGCTGCAGTGTGCCGTTGACGAACCGCACCAGCGCGGTATTGGTCAGGTTGATACCGATTCCATACGGCTCCTCGGCCATGTTCTCCCCGACGATGTGTAGGTAGGGGTCCTGGGCCACCAGGCCGGCCAGTATCGCGTCGTCGGTGCTGACCGCGTCGACCTCGTGCTGCTGCAGTGCCACCAGGCAGTCCGCCCACGTCACCACTGTCACGATGGCCGGCGGCGGATCGATCTGCTGCACGGTCTTCAGTGATGTGGTGCCGCGCGCGACACAGACGCGTTTTCCCGGTAGGTCCTCAGGTCCGGCGATGTCGGATTCGCGTGGGGCCAGAATCCGTTGGTAGGCGGTGAAATAGGTGGTGGAGAAGTTGACCTTCTCCCGACGCTCGCAGGTGATCGTCATGGTCTTCACGACGATATCGACCGCGTTGTTCTGTAGAGCGGCGATCCGCTCCGCCGAGGACAGAATGCGGTATTCCACCGCGGTCGGGTCGCCGAAGATGTCCCGTGCCACTTCGGCGGCGATATCGACGTCGAAGCCGCTGATCTCACCGGTGACCGGATCGCGGAAGGAAAACAGATTGCTGCCGATGTCGAGTCCGACCAGCAGCCGACCCCGCTTGCGAATAGCGGCCACGGCGGCGTCGGCCTCGATTCTGCTGGCGAAGGGGCGCAGGCTCGCGGTGCGGTCGCAGGCATTCGCCGCCGGATCCGGCGACTGCGGCGCCTCGGGTCGGAGCAGTTCCATGCCGGCCGGGGTCGGGGGTGCCAGGGTGGGCACCGGCGGCATGGCCGGATCGGCCTGCTGTGTGCACCCGCCGAGGATGACCGCCGCGGCGATCGCCGCCGTCAGCCTGCGACTAGCTCTTCTTGCGCCACAGCAATTGGCCCCCGTCAGATTCATCAGATTCATCGGTACTCACTGAGCCTCGGCCACAGTCCGAGTGCCACCGCCAATGCCGCGCCTCCCGACAGCATCGCGCCGCCCACCGTGGTGCCCGACAGTGCCCGGCGAGCCGAGGAGATGTCGTCGCGAAGCTGCGCACGGTTGGATTCGATGCCGTTGGACAGCGCGTCGTTGAGTTCGTCGAAGGCCGCGGTGGCGCCGGTGTCGTCGGTGCCCAACGCCACCTCGGTGGCCCGCTGGTAATCGCCGGCCGCAATGTAGTCGTTGACCCGCGCGTCGGCCTGCCGCCAGCGCTCCAGATACTGGTCGGCCTCGGCCAGACCGCTGTCATCTGAGGAACCCCTGCGGCGCAGGTAGTCCTGAAGTTGGACGCGCATCGATTCCACGCGTTGATCGTAGGAACGCTGACGGACGTCTTCGTCGCCGCGGCGGATCAGCGCCAGGGTCTCGTCGGCGCGGGCCTGCTGTGCGGTGATGGCCAGACTGGTCACGGTCCGCAGGGAATCGGCCGCGGTGTTCTTTGCGGCGCGACTCTCGGCGGTGGAGACGGTCAGCGCGGTACCCACCCAGATGATCATGATCGCTATCGCCAGTCCCCCGACGACCAGACCCACATTCACCCGCCGCCGGGTGTGACGCGCCAGCCAGCGATGCGCGAAGGCGCCGAACACCAGCGTTACGGCCACGACGATGATCACCGGCGCGGGGATCTCGGTCGAGGCGCTGGTCTCGGCGTCCACCCGTGCCGACGTCGCATCGTAGAGACGCTGCGCTGCCGGCAGCATCGTCTGCTGCATCAGCGCTGAGGCTTCCGACAGATAGGACGCCCCTACCGGGTTGCCCATCCGGTTGTTGGTGCGCGCCGTCTCGATCAACCCGGTGTAGACGGCCAACTGCGCATTGGTCCGGCCGAGGAGTTCGACCAGTTCCGGGTCGGTCAGGCCACTGGAGGCCCGGGTGACTGCCACGCCGGCTTCGGTGATCGCCTGTTCGTAGCGTTCTCGCACGGCCTGCGGCTCGGCCCCGGAGATGAACGCCGTCGCCGCGGCCGCGTCGGCCACCGACAGGGTGGTGTAGAGCTGTCCGGCGGCGAACGCGAGCGGCTCGGTGTGGTCCAGAACGTTGGTCAGTTGGCGCTGCCGTTCGTTGATCGTTGTCGAGATGGCGAACGCGCTCAGGACGCCCAGCATGGCCAGGACGGTGCCGATCGCGAGAATCCGGCCGGGCGTGGTGTTGACGAACCACCATCTCGGGTTCGGGGGATCGGTGGTCGTCCGTTGCGCCAGCGGCTCGCTGGAGGGATGCGCCAGTTCGACGGTCACCTTCGCGGACCTCGCTCCCTTCGGCGGCGTTCCCGGTGCCCTCAGCGACGGCGGTGCGGACTCCCTCAGCGGAGGCGTTCCGGACTCCCCTCAGCGGAGGCGTTCCAGACTCGCCTGAGCGAAGTCTAAGAGGCCGTCGTGACGGATGGGGCCTGATCGCCGGTCGGGCACCGGCGTGGCGCGTTTATCCTGAACCGGTGCGAGGCGACGGTGACGGCTGGGTGGTGTCGCATGCGGGCACTCGCCACTGGGGCCGGCACGGCGCCGCCGGGTTGCTTCTCCGCGCTCCGGCGGCGGACGGGTCTCCGGCCGTGCTGCTGCAGCACCGCGCCCCCTGGAGCCATCTGGGCGATACCTGGGGACTTCCCGGTGGTGCTCGCGACAGCCACGAGTCCCCCGAGGAGGCCGCGCTCCGGGAGGCCTATGAGGAGGCCGGCTTGCCCGCTGAACATCTGCAGGTTCGGTTCAGTGTGGTCACCGCCGAGGTGCGCGGCCCCGGCGGCGTGCACTGGACCTACACCACCGTCGTCGCCGACGCCACCGAACAATTGCCCACGGTGCGCAACCCGGAGAGCACCGCACTGAGTTGGGTTGCCCTGGAAAAGGTGACCGCACTGCAGTTGCATCCGGGTTTCGCCGCCAGCTGGAAACTGCTCAGCGCGCGGCTGTGACCGCCGCGCACCACCGCCGGGCTAACCTGAGTCGGTGAAGCGGGTCTATTCGGCTGCGGCCGTGGTGGCGATGCTGTCCACGCTGGTGTTCGGCTGCGGCAGGCTCGCCGACAGCGCCCAGCCGGTCCAGGAGGGTAAGGCCGGCCGGGAGTTCGGCGAGGCGTTGCGCCAGCGGGTCGGCACCGACGCGATGGTGAAGCACCTGAGCGCCCTTCAGGCGATCGCCGATGACCATGACGGCACCCGCGCGGTCGGTACGCCGGGCTACGACGCCAGCGTCGACTACGTCGCTCAGGTGCTCCGGGACAGCGGCTTCGACGTGCAGACGCCGGGATTTGCGATGCGCGTCTTCGAGACGGAGACGCCGGAATTGACCGTTGGCGGGAACGCCGTCGACGCTCGAGCGCTGGAATACAGCGCCGGCACAACAGGTGTCAGCGGCCCTCTGGTTGCCGCACCCGCCGAAGAAACTCCCGGCTGCGTGCCTGCCGATTACGCCGGCTTGCCGGTCAGTGGTGCGGTGGTGCTGGTCGACCGCGGCAGTTGCCCCTTCGCCGAGAAGCAGGCCGTCGCCGCCAAACTCGGGGCGGTGGCGATGGTCGTCGCCAACAACGTCGACGAGGAGAAGATGGGCGG
>CAMDFY010000038.1 GCA_945897705.1 Bifidobacterium breve
CTGATACTTGGGGTCGACGGTGCGGACCGCGGAGACCAGCGCCTGCCCGGCGATGTGCCCGCCGAATGTCCTTGACAGGAAACCGGACTCGGGGTTGTAGACGCCGCCGCGGTAGATGTTGACCTCTAGTTGCTCGAGGTCGAGGATCTCCTCGATTGCCATCGGCTTCTACTTTTAGTCTTCGCGCAAGCGGCTCATCCGGCGCCTACCAGCCGCGCTGGGCGAGCCGATGCGGCGCGGGGATGTCGTCGACGTTGATGCCCACCATGGCCTCGCCCAGCCCACGGGACACCTTGGCCAGCACGTCCGGATCGTCGAAGAACGTAGTGGCCTTGACGATGGCTGCCGCCCGCGCCGCGGGATCGCCGGACTTGAAGACCCCGGAACCGACGAACACTCCGTCGGCACCGAGTTGCATCATCATCGCCGCATCCGCCGGAGTCGCGATGCCACCCGCGGTGAACAACGTCACCGGAAGTTTCCCGGCCCGGGCCACCTCGGCCACGAGTTCGTAGGGCGCCTGCAACTCCTTGGCGGCCACAAACAGTTCGTCCTCGGCCATCGACGAGAGCCGACGGATCTCACCATTGATGGTGCGGATGTGCAGCGTCGCGTTCGACACATCTCCCGTGCCGGCCTCGCCTTTGGAGCGGATCATCGCCGCGCCCTCGGTGATCCGGCGCAATGCCTCGCCGAGGTTGGTCGCGCCGCACACGAACGGCACCGTGAAGCGCCACTTGTCGATGTGGTTGGCGTAGTCCGCCGGCGTCAGCACCTCGGACTCGTCGACATAGTCCACCCCGAGGCTGGCCAGAATCTGCGCCTCCACGAAATGGCCGATCCGGGCTTTGGCCATCACCGGAATACTGACGGTGGCGATGATGCCCTCGATCAGATCCGGATCACTCATCCGCGCCACTCCACCCTGGGCGCGGATATCGGCCGGCACGCGTTCCAGCGCCATCACCGCCACCGCTCCGGCCGCCTCGGCAATACGCGCCTGCTCGGGGGTGACGACGTCCATGATCACGCCGCCCTTGAGCATTTCGGCCATGCCGCGCTTGACCCGCGCCGTCCCGGTCTGGGAGTGCTGGGCCGACCCGTTGGCTGCGGTGTCCATGATGGGCTCCTTCGATCGTTGAACAACCCTGAGTTTGTTCCAACAACCCTGAGTCTAGAGGGCGGTCCGCGGGCGCGAATCCCGGCCGTTCAGCGGATCGGAAGCGGCATCCGGACACCGTCCGGCTCGTCGACAATCAGGTTTGCCACGGCGAGGAGTTCAGCGAGTTGTCGCGGGTACACCCGCTGTCCGAGGGCGTCGAGTTCGTCGATCGCCGCGACGTCACACCATCGGTGGGTATGGATGTAGCTCAATTCCAACGGGGTGCGGGCGGCCTCGGACGGATCGAAGCGGCGGGTTCGCAGCACGAAATAGAACTCCTCGCTGGCGGTGACGGTCCCGTTGAAGTCGATGATCGCGTCGCGGCGCCAGACCGGGCCGACCAGTTGCTCGGGGTCGGCCTGCAGGCCGGTCTCTTCGGCGAGTTCGCGAACCGCCGCCGCAGCAAGCTGCTCCCCCGGCAGAACCTGGCCACCAACGGTGAACCACCATTTGGGCGCGGAGCCGTCGGCTACGGCCGGATCCGACCCACACAGCAGCAGGACGGCACCCTCGTCGTCGAGCAGGACCACTCGCGCGGACACCCGCGTCGCCGTCATCGCTGCGCGGACTCCGCGATTTCGAAATAGGTCGGTAGCGCCGCGGTTCCGCCCAACCTCAACAAGCGCACCGCGCGACGCTCCCGCAGGGCCAGGGTGTCGCGGACCGCGTCGTTGTGGAATCGCCGCGCCAGCAGTACGCGAGTCTCCGCGTCGGCGAGTTCGGCGACCAGTGCCACCGGGATCGCGGCCGGGTCGACGTGCTCGAGTGCGGTCGACAATTCGTTCTCACAGTTTTCGCGGTGGGCACGGGGAGCCCGTTCGGCGGCACCGGCCAACGCCGACAGGCGTTTACCTTCCGCACTGTTGCCGTAGGCATCCACGGCGACAGCGCGGGCCACCACGGCCCGCCGGGCCAGCGCCGCATCCAGGGCCTGCCAGGACAGGTCGTAGCGAACGTGCAGACGGTCCAGTCGGTTCGCGGTCTGCAGTGCCCACACCCCGACCGCGAGAAGCATTGCGACCAGCGCCGCGGTGATCGACCAGTACAGCGTCGGCGCCATCTAGACGCCTTCCCGGGTCGCTGCGCTCCCGCCCGCCGGAGTGCCACCCACCGACACCGTCGCTCCGGAACCCGCGACGGTCTCGTAGACCATCAAAATGTCGTCGGCGACCACCTCCCAGTCGTACTGGCGGACGGCCTCGGCCGCGGACCGGACGTAGGCCGCCCGTAACGCATCGTCGGCCAGCACCGCGATCAGCGCCTCGGCCAGTGCGGCGGGGTCCTCGACGGGCACCAGTCGCCCAGCGTCCCCGCCCTCAAGCACCCTGCGGAAGGCGTCGAGGTCGCTGGCCACCACCGGGGTACCGGCGGCCATTGCTTCCACCAGGACGATGCCGAAACTCTCCCCGCCGGTGTGTGGCGCGCAGTAGACGTCGGCACTGCGAAGTGCCGACGCCTTCTCGGTGTCGTCGACCTGTCCGAGGAATCTGAAGTGCCGGGCCAGTTCGCCGGCCTCGTCGCGCAGTTCGTCGCAGTCCCCACGGCCGACGACGAGGATCTCAATATCGCGAAAAGTCTCGACCAGGGCGGGCAGAGCGGCCAGGAGAATCGCCATGCCCTTGCGGGGCTCGTCGAAACGGCCGAGGAACAACACCGTCTTGCCGGCCCGCGGGTAGCCCTCCAGCAGCGGTGCGGCCGCCAGGGACGCGACGTCGACGCCGTTGGGGATCTGGACGGCATCGGAGCCCAGTGCCTCTATCTGCCAGCGCCGCGCCAGGTCGGATACCGCGATGCGACCCATGATCTTCTCGTTCCAGGGGCGCAGCACGCCTTGAAACACGCTGAGCGACAACGACTTCGTCGTTGACGTATGGAAGGTCGCCACGATCGGCCCGTCAGCGATCATCAGCGCCAGCAGTGACAGGCTGGGCGCATTGGGCTCGTGCAGATGCAAGACATCAAAATCACCCGCTGCCAGCCAACGCTTGACCATGCGGTGGGTAGCTGGGCCAAAGCGGAGCCGCGCCACCGATCCGTTGTACGGGATGGGCATGGCCCTTCCACCCGACACGACGTAGTCGGGCAACTTCACGTGCGGTGAGGACGGCGCCAGCACACTCACATCGTGGCCGCGCTCGCGCATCACCTCGGCAAGTTGCAGGACGTGGGATTGCACGCCGCCGTGGACGTCGAAGGAGTACGGACACACCATGCCGATGCGCATCAGTGCTCACCGCCGACTTCGAGGCGGGCCCGGCGTTGCGCACTCAGATCAGCCAGCCACTGCGGCTGCAGCATGTGCCAATCCTGCGGGTGCGCGGCGATATTCACCGCGAATCGGCTCGCGAGTGCCCCGGTGATGGTCTCCACGTCGCCGGAACTGGTGTCCAGCGCATCGTCGATCTGGACCACACAGTCATCGCCGTCGTAGAAAACGTGTGCCGGATGCAGAGGTGCACCGGTTTCGATCGCCAACTTCGCCGGGCCGGCGGGAAGCCGGGTCAGTTCACCGAAGAAGTCCACCGGCACCCCCGACCGGGTGAGATCACGATCGGCCATCAGGCAGACGAATCCGTTGCCACGCAACCGTTCGGCCAGCACCTCCATCGGTGGACGCTGTCCGCCGGTCAGCGGCAAAACCTCGAACCCCAGGCTCTCCCGGTAGGCGACGAAACGGTCATAGAGCGATTCCGGCTTGAGCCGTTCGGCGACGGTGGTGAACGTCCCGTAGTTCTGCGCCAGCCACACCCCGGCCATATCCCAGTTTCCGCTGTGCGGAAGCGCTATCACCGCTCCCCGACCACCCTGGTGAGCGGCGGCGAACTTATCCGCGCCGATGAAGACGCGGTCGAGTCGCTCGGCGAGTTCGGAAAGGTTCATCGTTGGTAGCCGGAATGCCTCCCGCCAGTACCGCGCGTAGGAGGCCAACGACGCACGCATCAGCGAATCGGGCACGCCGTCGGGTGTCGTACCGATCACCCGGGCCAGGTTCTTGCGCAATTGCTCAGGTCCTCCACCGCGCGCCGCGTACCGGCTTCCGGCGGCGAAGACGCTGCGCGCCAAAGGTTCCGGCATCGCTCGCACCAGCTGCCAACCGGTGGCGTAGGCCCAGTCGGTGAGACCCTCACGCGGCGACTTGCGCATCACCGCTGGTTGTTCTCCGGCTCACCGCTGGCGCTCTGGGATCCGGGTAGCTCGATCCTGTCCACCGCGCCGGGCGAGGTACGAACGGCGTGCAGTCGCTGGCCGACGGTCACCAGACTCGCGACCGCCAGCAACCACATCGCCACGGGTAGTGCGTTCGGTATCGGAAAGAACGGCAAATCTGACAGACCCGCACCACCCACCGCGATGATGAGGCGTTCCGGGCGTTCGATCAACCCACCGCCGCCGTTCAGTCCGCTGGCCTCGGCCCGGGCCTTGATGTAGGAGATGACCTGCGAGGTGACCAGGCAGATCAACGTTGCCACCACCAGCGCAGAACTGCGCAGGCCGAAGGCCGCCCACCACAACAGTCCGCAGAAGACCGCTCCGTCGCTGATCCGGTCGCAGGTGGCGTCGAGCACCGCACCGAATCGCGTGCCTCCGCCGCGTTCGCGCGCCATGGCGCCGTCGAGCATGTCGGCGAGCGTAAAGAACCAGATGGCCAGGAACGCCCACCACAACTTCCCGGTCGGGAATAGTGTCAACGCCGCGATCACGGTGCCCGCGGTGCCGATGATGGTGACCGCGTCGGGGGTCAGTCCGACCTTCAGTGCGACGCGCGCCAACGGGGCGCTGAGCTTGGTGTAGGCCGCCCTCGTCATGAGGTAGAAGTTGCTCACCGCCGATGCGCCCATTCGTCGGCAAGCAGTGCGCGGGTATCGCGCAACAGTTGGGGGACCACTTTCGTCTCACCGACGATGGTGATGAAATTGGCGTCGCCGGACCACCGCGGAACCACATGCATGTGCAGGTGCTCGGCCAACGAACCGCCGGCGGACTTGCCGAGGTTGAGGCCGACGTTGAAGCCATCGGGCCGCGATACCGACTTGATCACCCGAATCGACTCCTGGACGAATGCCATCAATTCGGCCATCTCAGCGTCGGTGAGGTCCTCGAGTTCGGCTACCCGTCGGTAGGGCACCACCATGAGGTGTCCCGGGTTGTATGGATAGAGATTGAGCACCGCGTACACCAGGTCTCCACGTGCGATCACCAGACCGTCCTCGTCGGAGAGGGTGGGGATGTCGGTGAACGGTTGGCTGGGCTGCGTGGAGTCGCGGTTGGCCGGCACGTCGACGATGTAGCTCATTCGATGCGGAGTCCACAGTCGCTGCAGCCTGTCGGGGTCGCCGGCTCCCCGGTCAATGAGCTGCTCAACCACCGTTGACTCGCAACGTCTCGGCGGTGGGAACGGCGTTTTCGCGGTCGGCGATCCATGCCGCGATCGCAGCGATCGCCTGCGCTCTGGGCACGCCGTTGATTTGGCCGCGGTCGGCGAATCGGAAGCTCACGGCACCCGCCTCGACGTCGCGGTCGCCGGCCAGGATCATGAATGGCACCTTTTGGTTGGTGTGGTTGACGATCTTCTTCGCCATCCGGTCGTCGCCCGCATCGACCTCGACGCGCACCCCGTGCGATGTGAGTTCGGCGGCAACATCATTGAGGTAATCCACATGTTCCTCGGCGACCGGGATGCCGACGACTTGGACCGGCGCAAGCCAGGCCGGGAACGCACCGGCGTAATGCTCGGTGAGGATGCCGAAGAACCGCTCGATCGACCCGAACAACGCCCGATGGATCAACACCGGACGCTGACGGGTTCCGTCGGCGGCGGTGTATTCGAGTTCGAAGCGCTCCGGCATGGTGAAATCCAACTGAATGGTGGACATCTGCCAACTGCGCCCCAGGGCGTCGCGTACCTGCACCGAGATCTTGGGTCCATAGAAGGCCGCGCCGCCCGGGTCGGGGACCAGGGCAAGGCCGCTGGACTCGGCGACCTCCCGCAGCGTCTCGGTGGCTTCCTCCCACATGTCGTCGGAGCCGACGTACTTCTGCGGGTTCTTGGTGGACAGCTCCAGATAGAAGTCGTTGAGGCCGTAATCGCCGAGCAATTCCAGCACGAAACGCAGCAGCGAGGCCAGTTCGTCGCGCATCTGCTCACGCGTGCAGTAGATGTGCGAGTCATCCTGGGTCATCCCCCGCACCCGGGTCAGCCCGTGGATCACGCCGGACTTCTCGTAGCGGTAGACCGTCCCGAATTCGAAGAGCCGCAGAGGCAATTCGCGGTAGGAACGCCCCCGCGACCGGTAGATCAGATGGTGCATGGGGCAGTTCATCGGCTTGAGGTAATAGTCCTGACCGGGCTTGCGCACCGTGCCGTCTTCGCCGTACTCGGCGTCGATGTGCATCGGCGGGAACATGCCTTCGGCGTACCACTCCAGGTGACCGGAGGTGATGTAGAGCTGTTCTTTGGTGATATGCGGGGTGTTGACGAATTCGTAGCCGGCGTCGATGTGCTTGCGCCGCGAATAGTCCTCCAACTCCCGCCGCACGATGCCACCCCTGGGATGAAAGACCGGCAGCCCGGAACCTAATTCGTCGGGAAAGCTGAACAGGTCGAGTTCCACACCGAGGCGGCGGTGGTCGCGCTTCTGCGCCTCCTCCAGCAGTGTGAGGTGTCGATCGAGCGCCTCCTGCGATTCCCACGCCGTGCCGTAGATGCGCTGCAGGCTGGCGTTGCTCTGGTCACCGCGCCAGTACGCCGCCGAGCTTCTGGTGAGCTTGAACGCCGGAATGTATTTGGTGGTCGGGGCGTGCGGGCCGCGGCACAGATCGCCCCAAATGCGTTCGCGGGTCCGGGGATTGAGGTTGTCGTAGGCGGTCAGCTCATCGCCGCCGACCTCCATCACGTCGGGGTCACCGGATTTGTCGTCGACCAACTCAAGCTTGTAGGGCTCATCGGCCAGTTCGGCGCGGGCGGCGTCGGTGGACTCATAGACCCGGCGGGAGAACAGCTGACCGTCCCTGATGATGACCTTCATCCGCTTCTCGAGGGCCTCGAGGTCCTCCGGCGTGAACGCCTCCGGCACATCGAAGTCGTAATAGAAGCCATCGGTGATCGGCGGCCCGATGCCCAGCTTGGCTGCCGGGAATAGCTCCTGAACGGCCTGGGCAAGAACGTGAGCGGCCGAGTGCCGGATCACGCTGCGACCCTCGTCGCTGTCGGCGGGCACCGGCGTGACCTCGGTGTCGGCATCGGGTATCCAACTCAGATCGCGCAATGTGCCGTCGGCGTCGCGGACCACCACGATCGCGGTGGGCTCGCCCCGGCCCGGCAGACCCGCGTCGCGCACGGCGGCCCCCGCGGTGGTCCCGGCCACAACCCGCAGCAGGCCTGCTGAGGCGGGATGTACGGGGGCGCTCATCAGCGGTCTCTTTTCAGGTCGGGAGGTTGCGTCGACCGTCGCGCGGTCGGCGGGGGTCGCGCTAATGCTAGCGAGGCGCCTGATCAGGCCCCCAAGCCGATCGGGCTGCGCAACATGGGGTGTTGGAGGCCCAGCAGGCCGGCCGCCCAGTTGATCGCCCCGAACATCCACAGGGTGCCGACCACGACGGCCCCGGTGAGGACCGCGCCCAGCGCCTGAACCCACCACGGCTGCCGGCGCAACCACCCCATGGCGGTGTTGTAGCGGTCCCGGGTGAAACTGAGCGTGCGTTGTGCCCAGTAGAACTCGGAGGCCAGGATCGCCAGGCCGAGGAAGACGATCGCCCAACCCGGCCCGGGATAGGGAATCGCCGCAATGCCGACAAGCAGGACGGTGAGTCCCACCACGGCGACGGCGACCCGATAGACGAAGTCGGCCAGCGGCCGCTCCCGCAGGCCGGCGCGGCGTTTGGACAGGTGGTCTCTGATCCCGGGCATCGCCGTCGAGATTACGGGCCGCGGCGGGAGGGAGACCCGGTGACGGGCCCAACGGGGGGACGACAGGTCCCGTGGCGGGTGACGGGGCACAGTGAAGGGGTGAACCTGGCTCACCTCAGAGACCTGCCGTTGACCTACGCCGAGGTCGGGGCGACGGCCGCTGACCTACCGGCCGGCTACCGGCACATCCGGGCATCGCGACGGATCGGGTCCGGTCGGGACCGCTTCGAGCAGGCCGCCGACGCGGTGATGCGATACGGAATGTTGCGCGGGGCCGGGCTACGGGTGACTGCCACCACCGAAGTGGCCCAGGTCGGGAGCGACGTGCTGGGCCGACTCGGGCCGTTCGTCGCGCCGTGCCGGGTGGTACTGGTCACCGATGAGCCGAACCGGCGCGGCTTCGCCTATGGCAGCCTGCCCGGGCATGCGGTGTCCGGCGAGGAGATGTTCGGCGTGCGCTACGACCCGGCCGACGACGGTGTCTACAGCGAGGTGGTGGCGTTCTCCCGGCCCGCGACGTGGTGGAGTCGCCTGGGCGCACCCGTCCTGGCGGTCATCCAACGGGTCGTCACGGCGCGCTATCTGGGCGCGGTTTGAGGAATCCGGTCACCACAGGACAGACCGGGCATAGGCCGCCGGCAGATCCTGGGCACCGAGCAATCCGGGCGGCGCGGCGCAGACCGCGTCGATCGCATTGATCGCTCGCGCGGCCGTCGAGATGACGCCGGCCGCATTGTGGTCGACTCCGGCCAGACCCAGATGGGTGTTGATCTCGATGCCCGGATCCCCGCGCACCACCACCCGGTGCACCCCGGGCCGACCCTCGGGTGGGTAGGGCCAATCCGGGGCGGCCGCGGCCGTGAGCCGGTTGACGTGGTCCACCGTGATGAGCGCCTCGCCGTCACGGATCCCATCGACCGCGAACCGCACCGCGGCCACCCGGCCCGGTTCAACGGTCATCATCGCGCACTCAATTCGCTCGGGCGTCACCCAATTCTGGTGCGTCTCGCGAACCTCATCGAGCGTCACCCCGAGCATGTCGGCCAGGGAACGCACCTGCCCGCCCCACAGCGAGGCGATCACCCCGGGGGCGAACAGAATCGGTTGATGGTCTGCAGTGGTACCGAAACCGAAACTCACACCGGTGAACTCGGCATCGTCGTAGCTGCCGTAATCGCAGATCTCCGAGATCGTGACACCGGTCGCGCGACCCGCCAGCGTCAGCGCTGTGTAGACCAGGCTGTCTCCGGAGAATCCGGGATCAACACCGTTGATATAGAGGGAAGTGCTGCCGTCGCGGCAGGCCGCAGTCAGCGGTTCGGTCAGCCAATCATCGGCCTGGTGTGGCGAGACCAGCCACACCATCGAGGTTCCGACGACATTGGTGCCCGCTCGCAGAAACCTCGAGATCTCCTCGATGGCCTCCATCGGCCGCGTCTCGGCCTGGGCGGTGTACACCACGCAGTCCGCGCCCAGTGCCAGGAGCGCCTCGACGTCATCGGTGGCCGTTATTCCGGTCGGCTCCCCCAGTCCGCACAGATCGGCGGCGTCGCGCCCGATCTTGTCCGCCCCGTGCGCATGCAGGCCGACGAGGCGTAGATCGGGGCGCTCGATGATCATCCGCAGCGCATGGCGGCCGACATTGCCGGTGGAGAATCCGATAACCGATTTCACTGTTGAGCCCGCGATCGTGGTTGGGCCGGCGTCGACTGTCCGGCACGCGAATGATGGCACGCTCACGACTGCTGAGCAATGACGCCATCACCTGCGCCGAGTGCCACCGTGAGTTCGAGGATCGACCGCGGGTCGCTGAGGCGCTCACCATAAAGTTCGCGCAGCTGATTCATCCGGTAGCGCACAGTCTGTGGATGCACGAAAAGGTCTGCCGCGACCGCCTCACGTTGGCCCTGATGCAACAGCCAGGAGCGCAAAGTCTCGGCGAGTCGCCCCGCGGAATTGGGCCGCAGGGCCGCCAGGGGGGCCAGCGCGCGGCGGCGCAGATCCTCCGCGGCCTCCGGATCCGCCCCCAAGAGGATCTCGACCAGATGTTCGTCGGTGTCCAGCGCACCCTCGGAAGTGGTCGTCAGCGCGCGCGCCCTGACCACCCGCCGATACGAGGCATGCACCAACCGCCAGGGACGAGAGGGCCCGACGATCGCCTGCCGGTCGGCAAGCACCGCTAACAGCGCCTTTCGATGCCGGCCATCGGCATCGGGAATCAGAACCACGGCCCAGGATTCGGAAGGATCCAACCCCGGCAGCCCATCGGTGATTTGTAGCGTCCCCGGATTCACTTGCGCTGCTAATCCTCGGGTTTGGTCAATGGGCAGCAACACCGCTGTCAGCGTCCGTGGAGTCTTCCAGTTCGCTCGTTCCGCGCTGGCCAGCAACACCTCGGGGGACTCCCCCGCCAGCAACTGCTCGGTGAGCTGGTCGAGATACCGCTGCCGTACCCGGCCGGCGGTCGCCTGTTCGTCGGTATGGCCCGAGGCACTGGACGCCGACAGTTGATCGATGAATGCGAACACCAGCGCGGCAAACCGCGCAATCATGGCGGCCGACATCCCTGTGCCGACCGCGGTCTCCGACAACCCCCGCCACGCCTCTCGCGCGCCGACCCGGTACGCCGACAGCAGGGCATCGATGGATCGGCCGTTGCGGGCCTCCCCGCGGCCGAGTTCGTAGGCGCCTTCCAGCGCGGGTGACAGCGGTGGTCCGGGGTCGGAGCCTTGGTCGCGAGTCGCCAGCCGCAGAAACGCCCCGAGGGACGTCCGCACGGCGTTCTCGATGTTGTGGCCCATTCGTCCACTGAATGCGTCGGTGTAGGCGGGCACCTCCGCGGTAATGGCGGCCACCGCGCGTTCGGCCATGCGGGGCAGCACGGATTCCAGGGCTGCGATGGTCTGCGGATCAACGGCTAAACCGACGAACTGTGCGGCCGAATCCGGCATGTTGTTCTTTCTGTATAGAAACAGCTCGATTTATCACCCCAATACACCAAGAAATTACCTTATCGAACGAGGGAAAGTGTAGTGGTGACCACGATCGCGTCCCGTCCCACGCTCGCCGGTGGCCTCCGTGGGCGTCTACTGCGGCTCGCCGAACGAGTGACTACCCCGCTATTTCCGGCCGACTACCTCGACGTCATCGACCCACTGCGCTCCGGCGCCACGCTGCGTGGCCGCATCGTGGCCATCCATCCCGAGACCGCCGATGCTTCCACCCTGGTCATCAAGCCGGGCCGCGGGTGGCGAACTCACGTTCCCGGCCAATACGCGCGGGTCGGAGTCGACGTCGACGGGGTGCGCCAATGGCGCAGCTACTCACTGACCTCGGAGATCACCCGCCCTGACGGCTGCATCTGCATCACCGTCAAGGCCATCGGCGAGGGCGTCGTGAGCAATCACCTGGTGCACCGCGCTCCGATCGGAACGGTGGTGCATCTCGATCAGGCGGCTGGAGATTTCACGCTGGACGCACCGGCGACGGCCAAGCTCCTGTTCGTCACCGCCGGCAGCGGCATCACCCCGGTGATGGGGATGCTGCGCAATATGCCGGCGGACCGTCAACGCGACGTCGTGGTGGTGCACTGCGCACCCACCGCGGCTGATGTCATCTTCGGCGAAGAATTGCGCTCACTCGCCGCGCGCGGCCACATCAGGCTGGTGGAGATCCACACCCGCACGGCTGGCCGTCTCAACATCGCCAAGATCGGCGCTCTGGTAGATGATTTCACTGACCGCCTTACCTGGGCGTGTGGCCCGGCTGATCTCCTGGATGACATCGAAAACCATTGGATGGCAACGGCAGTCACCGCGACTCTGCGTACCGAGCGTTTCCGCTTCGCCGCCATCGCTGCTGGTGATGGCGGGACGGTCACCTTCTCCACGACCCGGTCCACCATCGATGCCACTGGCGCGCAGAGCATTTTGGACGCCGGCGAGTCAGCCGGGGTCCTGATGCCTTCGGGTTGCCGGATGGGCATCTGCTTCGGCTGCGTCGTACCGCTGCGCCAGGGCACGGTCCGTGATCTGCGCGACGGCGAGATCACCACCGCCGCACCGGGCGATGGTGTCGTCATTCAAACCTGCATCTCCGCCGCCGCCGGCGCGTGCGAGATCGAACTCTGAACCCTATCGACCACGAAGGACACTCCGCCATGACAACCATGGAATACACACCCACAGACATTCTCGACCCCACCGCGCACCTGTCCGCTGCCGATATCGCCGATCTCGGCGTCGAACTCGACGCGATCCGCGCCGATGTCGTCGCCAGCCGCGGTGAGCGCGACGCCGCCTACATTCGCAAAGTCATTGACGCCCAACGCAAACTCGAACTCAGCAGCCGGGCGATCTTGCTGTTCTCGCTGTTTCCTCCTGCGTGGCTGGCCGGCACCGTCGGTTTGTCGATCTCGAAGATCATCGAGAACATGGAGATCGGCCACAACGTCATGCACGGCCAGTGGGACTGGATGCGCGATCCCAAGATCCACTCCACAAGTTGGGAGTGGGATAACGCCTCGCCGGCAGATATGTGGAAGCACTCCCATAACCAGGTGCACCACAACTACACCAACGTCATCGGCAAGGACAACGACCTCGGCTACGGCATCATGCGCGTGGACGAGGACCAGCGCTGGAAACCGCTGTATCTGGTTCAGCCGCTGTCCAACGCCATCAACGCCTGCTTCTTCCAATACGGGATCGCCGCCTACGACCTCGAGATCGGCAAGTTCCTCAAGGGCCGCGTCGACAAGGCCGACTTTCGTGCCCGCGGTAAAAAGGTGCTGGCCAAGATCGGCCGCCACGCCACCCGTGACTACGTGCTGCATCCATTGCTGTCTGGGCCCTCAGCGCTGACCACCCTGACGGCGAATCTCACCGCCAACCTTGTCCGCAACCTCTGGACGCACTCGGTGATCATGTGTGGGCATTTTCCCGAGGGCGTCCAGACCTTCGCGAAAACGTCCATCGAGGGCGAGACCCGCGGCGAGTGGTACCTGCGCCAGATGCTGGGTTCGGCCAATATCTCCGGCGGCCCGGCCCTGCACTTCATGACCGGAAACCTGTCGTTTCAAATCGAGCATCACCTGTTCCCCGACCTGCCCAGCAACCGGTATCAGGAGATTGCCCCGAAAGTCGAAGCACTCTTCGAGCGGTACGGACTGACCTACACGTCCGGCTCGCTACCCAAGCAGGTCGGCTCGGCGTGGAAGAAAATCATCCGGCTCTCCCTTCCGAACGACTTCCTCAACCGTGCCGCCAGAAGGCAAACGGTGCCCGGCCGGTAGCGTGCACGCCCTATGAGCCGGAAACTCCTTTCGGGGCAATTCATCCGAAGCACACTGGCCGTGATATTTCTCGTGACCGGCGCTGCTGCGCTCGGGCCAGCCCAGGCCATGGCCGCCGAACTTAGTGACTATCGTTGGGAGCGCCGTCCGCTGCTGCTGTTCGCGCCCACGGATAGTGATCCACGGCTCGTCGAAACGATGCGCCGAATAGAGGGCAGTCGGTGTGACTTCATGGATCGCGACATGGTGCTTGGCCGCATCGTCACCGAAGGCACCAGCACCCTCGATGGTCACGTTGTCGACCCCACCCAGGCACAACGGTTGGTGTCGGAGTTTGAGATTGGCGCAGACAGCTTCAGCGTGGTGCTGATCGGCAAAGATGGCGGTGAGAAGCTACGCGTCGCCGGCGTCCCGGATCTTCAGGCGATCTATGCCGTGATCGACGGCATGCCGATGCGGGCCCGCGAGACGAGTGCCAATCCGAGCCGGTGTTGACGCGGATTGTCCGGGCCCCGGCAGTACAGCTGAACCACCGAAGGCTTGCACTAATGCAGTCCTGAAAACTGTTTTGCCACAACGGACTTCAACCCACAGCCCGGAGATCGGAGTTTCAGTTCCCGTCCCCCGCTACCAGCGGAAATGGTCCTCGGCCGACACTCCGGGGCTAATTGCTTTTATCCGATATAGTTCGCCGATGCCCATCGCACGGTCCACCCACCGGCTGACGCTGAGCGCTTTCCTGGCGTTCGTCATGCTGTTGTGCGGCGCGCCGCCACCGGTGTCGGCGTCTCCGGCCGCGGCAGGCGTGCGTCCGGGCATCGAGGTCTTCCTCGATGACGTGCCGGCTGCCGTGCGCGGCAAACGGGTCGGCCTGATCACCAACAACACCGGCATCGACCGGTCAGGCACGTCGGACATCGACCTGATCGCCCAGAACGACGACCTGACACTGGTGGCCCTGCTGGCCCCGGAACACGGTATCCGCGGCACCGCCGAGGCGGGTGTCACGGTCGGTGATGGTGTCGACGCGAAGACCGGCGTCCCGGTCTACTCGCTCTACGGGGCGCAAGGGAACAGCCCGACTCCCGAGATGCTCAAGGACGTCGACGTCCTGGTGTACGACCTTCAGGAGGTCGGCGGACGCACCTGGACCTACGTGTCGACCATGGCGCTGTCGATGCAGGCCGCGGCGCGCAAGGGCATCCCGTTCGTCGTTCTCGACCGACCGAATCCGATCGGCGGCGACATCGTGGAAGGCGCCCTGCTGGACCCGGCCTACGCATCATTCATCGGCATGTACCCCATCCCCGCGCGGCACGGCATGACGGTCGGCGAGTTGGCCACGCTGTTCAACCGGCAGCAGGGTATCGGCGCGGACCTGACCGTCGTTCCGGCGCAGGGGTGGCGCCGCGCGCAGTGGTTCGACCAAACGGGTCTGCCCTGGGTGAACCCGTCACCCAACCTGCGATCGCTGGCGGCCGTGACCAGCTACCCCGGCACGGTCTACTACGAGGGCACCAACCTCTCGGAGGGCCGCGGCACCGACCGGCCCTTCGAGCAGATCGGGGCGCCGTGGCTGGACGCAGCGGCGGTGGCCGCGACGATGAACGCGATGGGCCTGCCGGGCATCGCCTTCGGAGCCGTCACCGTCCCGGTCGCCGACACCGCCGCCAAGTTTCCCGGACAAAGCATTCCTGCCGTCCGGTTAACCGTCACCGATCGGCAGGCATACCGACCGGTCGGCACGGCGCTGCTACTTATTGACACGATCCGCAAGCAGCATCCGGGGGACTTCGCCTGGGGGCCATCGATCGACGCGCTTACCGGATCAGAT